>CALZHP010000003.1 GCA_945787325.1 uncultured Desulfobulbaceae bacterium | reverse complement strand
CTTTCATAATTACCCAGGGAAGACCGGAAGTGATATGTTTTATATATGGTAGATTAATTTCCCTGCACTCTTCGTCCAATATACCGGACTGTACCATAACACCTTTGCTGACAAGATAATCACAACCTCCGCCTCGAACCTCGGGGTTAGGATCAAGCATACCGACAACTACTTTTTTTATTTTACTTGCAAGTATGGCTTGAGTACAGGGCGCAGTACGTCCAGTGTGATTGCATGGTTCCAGTGTTACATACAGTGTTGCATTACGGGCTTTTTTACAGGCATTCTTCAGTGCTATTGGCTCAGCATGTGGTGTTCCGGCCATACGATGATAACCTTTACCTACAACCTCACCATTTTTTACTACAACTGCACCAACACTGGGATTTGGAGAAGTCCTGCCAATACCTTTTCTGGCTTCACGTAGCGCCATGCGCATAAATTTGATATCTTCTTCAGGCATCATCTGTACTTGTGGGAAATGATAAAAGACATGTGTTACTTAATAATTAGCACAATTATACTTATTGTGTACAACCAGCGTAACTCCGGTTTGTCTGACTCTACTTTATTTATCCTCTCTCGAGTCCAGGAGTCCTTTTAGTTCATCCATGAATTCGTTGATATCCTTGAACTGACGATAAACCGACGCAAAGCGCACATAGGCTACCTCGTCAAGCTTAGACAGCCCTTCCATAACCCATTCGCCAACAATTTTTGTATCGACTTCCCGTTCTCCCGAATCCTGCAGCCTTCTTTCAAGGTCATCAACAAATGAATCTATTTCCGCCATGCTTACAGGACGTTTCTCACAGGCTTTTTCCAGACCGGAGACTATTTTATGTCTGTCCCATGCTTCGCGACTTCCGTCTTTCTTAATAAGCATAGGCATCATTACTTCCAAACGCTCATAGGTTGTAAAACGTTGTCCGCAGGAATCACATGAACGTCTCCGCCTTGTAATCGTATATTCCTTGTTTAACCTTGAATCAACAACCTTGTTTTCGAGGTGACCGCAATAAGGGCATTTCATTACGACTCCGTTATGTTGGGAAAGAAGATGTGAAAAACCTATTGTTCCATCAAGAACAGCAGGCAAGGGCAACTTATTCCCGATTACGATATTATTCACACAACTTCAGCTTCGTTTTTCAGTTAGCAACTAAGCTGATGAAAAGGAATTTCTGCCTCTGACAACATTTCAACAGCTAATTTGTCAGAATAGCCTTCTTTGTAAATAATATCAACCACTCGGGCATTTATAAGCATTTTACTGCAGATGGAACATGGTTGGTTGGTACAGTATAGTGTTGACCCTTCCAGGCTCACCCCATGCATTGCCGCCTGGATGATAGCATTTTGTTCTGCATGCAGTCCGCGGCATAGCTCGTGTCTCTCGCCGGAAGGAATTCCTTTATCATGCCGCAGGCAGCCAACTGCAGAACAATGACTTATTCTGGACGGTGCACCATTATATCCTGTTGTAATTATTCTTTTATCACGAACCAGAACTGCTCCGACCTGCCGGCGCAGACAGGTAGATCTCTGTGCAACCAGTTCGGCAATACTCATAAAATATTCATCCCAGGAGGGTCGTTCGGTTGTTTCCATGATGTGTAATAATTACCGGGGCACGTATTAATCTGAAATGTATAAGTTAACCTTCGCTAAGCATAAGGCCGGAATACAGGGGAAAGCGCTCACACATTGACCGCACTTCATTACGGATCCTGCCAAGCTCTTCTTTATTGTCCCTATTGGAAATAGCCCTGTTTATCCAATCGGCAATCTGGTGCATTTCCTGCTCTTTTAAGCCACGAGTTGTAATAGCCGGAGTACCAATCCTGACACCGCTGGTAACAAACCTGCTTTCGGTATCAAATGGAACTGCATTTTTATTAACAGTCAATCCCGCTTCCTCAAGGACTTCTTCAGCATCTTTACCGGTAATTTTCTTGTTAGTTAGTGCGACAAGAAGCAAGTGGTTATCTGTACCTCCGGAAACGATCTTAAAACCATGCTCCTGTAGGCCTGCTGCAAGTGATCTTGCATTTTTTACCACCAGTGCCTGATATTCTTTGTAGCTATCTGTCATTGCTTCTTTAAAGCTCACGGCTTTTGCTGCAATAACATGCATAAGAGGTCCACCCTGAATACCTGGGAAAATCTTGCTGTTTAACTGTTTTCCAAACTCCTCTTTGGCAAGAATCAATCCACCTCTTGGCCCCCTCATAGTTTTATGGGTTGTAGTCGTTATAAAATCGGCATATGGCACTGGGGAAGGATGAACCCCAGCTGCCACTAGTCCGGCAATATGTGCCATATCAACCATAAATAATGCATCAATCTGATCGGCAATTTTTTTAAACGCTTCAAAATCGATGGTTCTGGGGTATGCGCTGGCTCCTGCGACAATCATTTTTGGCCGGTGCTCATGGGCAATACGTTCAACATCAGCCATATCAATCTGCTCAGTATCCCTATTTACACCATATGATATGAAGTTATAGAGCTGACCGGAAAAGTTTACCGTACTCCCATGTGTAAGATGGCCACCATGGGCGAGGTCCATCCCAAGCACCTTGTCTCCCGGGGAAAGGGCGGCGAAATAAACAGCCATATTGGCCTGGCTGCCGGAGTGTGGTTGAACATTCGCATATTCAGCATCAAAGAGTTCTTTAGCACGTTCTATAGCGAGCGATTCAACGGCATCGGCATAATCGCAGCCCCCGTAATATCTCTTCTTCGGATACCCTTCGGCATATTTATTAGTAAAAATAGAGCCTTGAGCCTCCATAACCGCTTCACTGACAATGTTCTCAGAAGCTATCAGTTCAAGCTGATACTTTTGGCGGTCGAGTTCTTCTTTTATAATGCCGTATACTTCAGGATCTGTATTTTTCAAGATGGACATTGCAGTGGAATAATAAGATTTAAATAATTTAATGTACAATCAGGAACTAAACATCGAAATTCTGCGCTGATGACGGCCTCCGGCGAATTCAGTGGCTACCCAGGTATTCACTACTTCGAGCGCCAACCCGGGACCTATAACTCTTCCCCCGAGACAGAGAACATTGGCATCGTTATGCTCTCTGCTCATCTTTGCAGTAAATGGCTCAACACATAACGCGGCACGGATTCCCATATGACGGTTCGCAGCCATGGACATACCCATACCGGTGCCGCAAACCAATATGCCCCTATTGCATTCTCCCCCCAGGACTTTATCACAAACATCATTGGCATAATCAGGATAATCTACAGAATCCTTACAATTGCACCCCAGGTCTACAACTTCATGACCCTGTTCCTTGAGGAAGTTGAGAATAGTATCTTTTAATTCAACCCCGCCGTGGTCCGATCCAATAGCAATTTTCACAATTACTCCTCGCAGCGCTTCATGACAAGAACAGCATTAGTACCGCCAAAACCAAAGGAGTTCGACATGGCAGCTCCTATTTTTAAATTTCTCGATTTATGAGGTACATAATCGAGGTCACATTCTGGATCAGGATTTTCGAGATTTATTGTCGGTGGTATAACTTCACGGCCGACCGCTAAAGCTGTAATAACAGACTCAACGCCACCGGCCCCTCCCAAGAGGTGCCCAGTCATTGATTTGGTCGAGCTGATTGCCAACTTATTAGCGTGTTCTTTAAAAACAGTCTTCATTGCCCTGGTTTCGCAAACATCATTTAGAGGTGTTGATGTTCCGTGTGCGTTTATATAGTCAATATCGGTCGGTGCAAGACCTGCATCATCCAGGGCCATCTGCATGCAGCGGGCTGCACCTTCTCCATCGTCGGGCGGGGCCGCCATGTGGTATGCATCTCCTGATAATCCGAAACCGGCTACTTCGGCAATAATTTCAGCCCCACGAGAACGCGCATGATCAAGAGATTCCAGGATAAGCATTCCGGCACCTTCACCTATTATGAAACCATCACGTTCCATGTCGAATGGTCGAGAAGCTTTTTCCGGTTCATCATTTCTCTGAGACAACGCCTTCATAGCGTTAAAGCCACCGACAGCGAGGGGGCAGACAACTGCTTCACTACCACCTGTAAACGCAGCATCACAATCTCCCCTGCTGATTGAACGGAAAGCTTCACCAACAGCATGGGTACCGGCTGCACAGGCTGTTGTTACAGAAAGGTTTGGCCCCTTGGCTCCATTGAGTATGGAAACCTGTCCAGCGCTCATATTTGAGATGACCATGGGGATAAAAAATGGTGTTATGCGCTTGGGACCGCGATCAAGCATTACCTGGTGATACTTTTCAATTGTCGCCAGCCCACCGATACCATTGCCGGTGAAAACCCCGACCCTTGGTGCATTCTTATCGTTTATCTGCAGACCGGAATCTTCAAGGGCCATAGCTGCTGTAGCTATAGCATACTGAACGAACACATCGAGATGCCTGGCAAGTTTTTTGTCAAGAAAATCTTCAGCGTTGAAGTCATTAACTTCAGCTGCAATTTTCACAGCAAAATTATCGGTGTCAAACTTTGTTATAAGCCCAACTCCACTTTCACCGGCACACAAAGCATTCCATGACTTCTCCAAACCGGTTCCCATCGGAGTAATTAAACCGGCCCCAGTCACCACTACTCTTCTATTCATGCCTGTTCTCCCATGAAATCATTTACACACATATCCATTCATTGCAGAGAGTGGTTATTACAGAAATTGAACAACCATAAAAAAACTGACGATTCATGCAAAACGTCTTCTTTTATCTTAAATATCAGGCTGCCTGGACGTGATCAATAGCGTCTTTAACGGTAGTAATTTTCTCAGCGACCTCATCTGGTATCTCAATGTCAAAAGCTTCTTCCATAGCCATGATCAACTCTACGAGATCAAGTGAATCTGCTCCTAAATCATCAACAAAGGAAGCGCTTGGCACAACTTTGTCTTTTTCTACGCTTAATTGCTCTACAATAATACCGATAACTTTTTCTTCTGCCGACATGTTTCTTCTCCTTAATTACATAGTGCTTAGGTTTCTCGTAAATGTTTCAGCAAACCATTTGCAAAAAACATTCATCTCTAATGGTATATATTAAATCATGTACATTCCACCATTGACATGTATGACTTGACCGGTCACATATCTCCCGTCTTCCGAAGAAAGAAATGCAACGGCTCCGGCAATATCCTTGCCTTCGCCAAGTACACCCAATGGAATTTCACTCAAAATCTTTTCTTTAACTGCTTCAGAAAGATCGCTGGTCATATCCGTATCAATATACCCCGGAGCAACACTGTTTACGGTAATTCCGCGTGAAGCCAGCTCTCTGGCGGCAGATTTCGTAAATCCTATCAAACCGGCTTTTGCTGCAGCATAATTCGCCTGCCCAGCATTTCCGGAAGCGCCGACGACCGATGATATATTAATAATCCGGCCCCACCTCTTTTTCATCATAGCCCGACAAGCAGCCTTGGTACAGTTAAAAGCACCCTTAAGATTTATATCAAGAACATCGTCCCAGGCTTCCTCTTTCATTGTTGCCAGCAGGCCGTCTTTTGTAATTCCGGCATTATTTACCAGGATGTCGACAGTACCATGATCCGCGGTTATTTTTTTAAAAACCTCTTGGACCTCTTCGGCATCTGCAACGTTGAATTTAGCCAGGTGCGCGATACCACCATTGCCTTTAATTGCTGATAATGTTTCTTCAGCAGCATCAGGTCGACTCACATAATTGACTACTACTTCCGCACCCATTTCTGCCAAACGCAAGCAGACAGCCTGGCCAATCCCACGGCTGCCGCCGGTTATCATAGCGATTTTCCCAGCCAGACTCATGATGTTTTCCTCTCCTTGATCTTTTCGGTAAGCATTGGGACCACTTCAAACAAGTCTCCAACAATACCACAAGTGGCCACATCAAATATTGGTGCATCAGGATCTTTATTAATTGCTACAATCATGTCAGAAGATTGCATTCCAACTATATGCTGAATTGCACCGGAAATACCACAAGCAATATACAGTTTAGGGCACACTGTTTTACCAGTTTGACCAACCTGGTGCGGATAAGGAATCCATTCTGAATCTACAGCAGCCCTTGAGGCACCGACCGCACCTCCAAGCGCATCTGCAAGTTCTCTTATGAGCGCAAATCCTTTCTCATCATCAAGACCTCTGCCACCTGAAACTATTATTTCTGCTTCAGTTATATTTATCTGGTCCCTGTCCTCTTTCACACTGTTCAAGACCTTAACTCTGGACTGCAGCCTTTCCGGTTTCGGTGTATACGAAATGATCTCACCCTTTCTACCCTGATCTTCAGGAAGGCTTTTCATGACCATAGGTCTTACAGTGGCCATCTGGGGCCTGCTGTATGGGCACTCAATAGTTGCCATTACATTGCCACCAAACGCGGGTCTGGTTTGCAGAAGCGTTCGGTCTTCCTTACGGATTGCGAGTTCCGTGCAGTCGGCAGTAAGCCCTGTTTCCAAGGCTGTGGCCACCTGGGGGATAAATGAACGTCCGATAGCTGTTGCCCCGGCAAGGACAATCTCGGGCTTGTGCTCACGAACAATGTCTTCGAAAACATTGCCATATGCATCATCTGTAAAATCTTCAAGAGCAGTATCATCAACCTGGTAGACGGTATCGGCGCCAAAGGCTATCAATTTTGAAGCTTTGTCAGACAGGTCTGAGCCCAAGAGGACTGCGGATAGTTTGACTTCCAAATCATCTGCAAGTTGACGCCCAATGCCAAGGAGTTCAAAAGTCACCGGCGCAATCCTGCCATTTCTGTGTTCAGCGAAAACACAGACACCAGACCAATCGCCAAAATCAGATTGGACTTGCTTTTCTTCACGCTCTATGTGAAGTGCTTCAACTTCGCAAACATCGACACAAGATCCGCAGAGGGTGCACTTATCATTAACCTCAGCAATTCCATCGACAACCGAAATCGCCTCGTAAGTGCACTCTTCCTCACATAAACCGCAACCTATACAGGCATCAATATTAATCTGCAACATAGCTTTTTATTGAATGGCTTCCAGTTTTTCGATTAACTGTTCAACCTGTTCTGCGACAGAACCGGTGAGCATCGTTTTTTCGCCTCTGGGTTCCGGAGAAAAGACTCGAACTACCTGTGTTGTTGACCCGTTCAAGCCTATTTGCTCAGGATTAGCGCCAATGTCTTCAGCAGACATAGAGGTAATTGATATCTTCTTCGCTTTCATCTTGCCCTTCAACGAAGGGACACGAGGCTCATTTATATCTTTAACTACGGTAAGAAGAGCAGGAAGTTGAATCTCAAGCACATCATAACCGTCATCCATGAGGCGTTCAGCCTTCAGAAGGGAATCCTCACAATTGGTTATATTTCTGATACAGGTCACAAATGGGATATTAAGTCTATGTGCAAGGCCAGGGCCTACCTGAGCTGTGTCACCATCGATGGCCTGTTTCCCGCATATAATGAGGTCGAAAGTACCTATTTTTTTGATTGCCTTCATTAAGGTGTAGGTAGTTGCCCAGGTGTCGGCTCCGGCAAAGGCCCGGTCTGAAACAAGCACGGCCTCATCGGCACCACATGAAACTGCTTCCCGTAAGACTTCTTCCGCTTGAGGCGGCCCCATACTGACAACTGTCACAGTGCCTCCATAGTTTTCCTTAAGCTGAACTGCTGCTTCCAGAGCATGGCGGTCATAAGGATTCATTATGCTCTCCACGCCTTCTCTGGAGAGGGTATTGGTCTTAGGGTCCAACCGAACATCCTTTGCATCAGGAACTTGTTTTACACATACAATAATATTCATAACAGTTAGACTTCCTAGGTGTATTCTTTGTTCAGTTCCTGGCCAACTACATTCCGCTGGATCTGGTTTGTACCTTCATAGATCTGCAGGATTTTTGCGTCACGCATCATTTTTTCTACCGGGTACTCGCGCATGTAGCCATACCCTGCAAGGACCTGTACGGCATCTGTAGTAACTTTCATTGCCATGTCGGTGGCAAACACTTTACACATGGAAGAAGCTTTTGACATATCTTTCTGGTGAGCTGCAATATGCTTAGCGGCTGCGTATACAAGTGCCCGGGAAGCTTCAACCTGAATTGCCATATCGGCAAGCATATGTTGAATGGCCTGGAATGAAATGATCGGCTTGCCGAACTGAACCCTTTGCTTTGCATATGTAACGGATTCATCCAAGGCTGCCTGGCCAAGACCAACACCTAATATTGCTATACCGGGTCGAGACAGATCCAAAGTTTTCATGACCGTAATGAAACCCATACCCTGGCGGCCGATTAGACGATCCTTTGGGATACGACAGTCCTTGAATATCAATTCCCGGGTAGCAGACGCCCTGATACCCATTTTTTTCTCTTTGGGTCCGTAAGAAAATCCCGGATCTGTATCTTCGACTACAAACATGGAAGCACCACGTGCTCCCTTGCTTTTATCTGTAATAGCAACAATTGAATAAATCTGTGCTTCCCCAGCATTGGTAATCCATTGCTTAGTACCGTTCAGGACCCACTCATCACCATCAAGCACCGCTGTGGTCTGGATTCCCGATGCATCACTCCCAGCATTCGCCTCAGTGAGGGCAAAAGCCGCCTTCATGCTACCACTGGCGACATCAGGCAGATACTTCTGTTTCATTTCTTTACTTCCGGACAACAGAATTGGATACGCACCGAGCGCACTGGCGGCAAAACTAGTCGCTACAGCAACGCATCCCCGTCCAAATTGTTCCAGGGCCAGTACTACCTCAAAGCAGCCACCTCCATACCCACCATATTCTTCAGGGATATAGAGCCCGAACAGATCCGCCTTGGCAATATCTTTCAGAATTTCTGTAGCAAATTCTTCTTTTTCGTCAAGTTCTGCCCGCTGAGGAATAATTTTTTCATCGGTAATCTGCTGGGCGACCTCAACAATCATCTGTTGTTCTTCGGTTAAAAAATAATCCACTGTCTCTCCTCTGGCTTTTAGCCATCAGTTTACATTTTTTTAACGTTTACAGTATATTAAAGTCAATATTAAAGATTCGTGAATTAAATGGTTACCATCTGATGAGAGTTACACCCCAGGTAAATCCACCTCCGAACACACACAATAAGACTAAATCTCCTTCAGTAAGTCTCCCGGATCGGTTTGCTTCATCTATACAAATCGGAATACTCGCCGCAGATGTATTACCATATTTAGATACAGTAATGAATACTTTTTCAATTGGAATGTTGAGCTTTTCCACCAAACTCCGCAAAATACGTATATTTGCCTGATGAGGTATCATCAGGTTAACATCATTGATGGAAACACCTTCTTTTTCGAGCTGGCTTAAAACTGCTTGCTCCATCGAGCGCACGGCATACCTGAAAACATCTTTACCCACCATCTTAATATATGAACCGTCATGTTGCTTGTCAGCATCAGCAGGATTGTCGTTAAGTACCGGGCAAACCTGTCGTGGTGCACTTTCCATGCTGAGCAACTGCCAAAGACTGCCGTCAGAATATAACCTGCTGGAAAGAATACCACTTCCGTTATTACTACCTGTTAGAACACTCGCGCCAGCCCCATCTCCAAACAAAACACATGTATTACGATCTTTCCAGTTTGTCCTCGTTGAAAGGGTTTCAGCGCCAATCACAAGAATTTTCATCGAAGGGTCGCTCTTAATATACTTCTCAGCAATATCAAGACCATAGACAAACCCAGAACATGCAGCGTTTAGATCCATGGCTGCAGCATTCACCGCCCCGAGTTCTTTCTGGACAAGACAGGCACAGGAAGGCATTGCCATATCGGAGGTAATTGTACCAAGAAAGATCAGGTCCAACTCCTTCGGAGAAACATTAGCCATGCTTAGTGCTTCGCGTGCTGCTTTAGTAGCCAGGGCGGAGGTTCTCTCATCTCTCTCAGCTATGCGCCTGGTACTGATGCCTGTTCGGGTGGTAATCCATTCATCCGAAGTATCGACTATCTGCTCAAGATCAGCATTCGTCAAAACCCGCTCGGGTAAACAGGAACCTGTGCCAATGATTACCGCCCTGTTCATGAGCCTTCAACCGGAAGTTCAGCATCTTCCTCTTGCTGGTGCCCATTAACATCTGTGAAGTTGTCTTCGGGCAATAATTCTATGATATGATCATTTACTTTATTTCGAACCATTTCAATTGCAACCTTGATGGCATTTTTTATAGCCTTTGCATTGGAACGACCATGGCAAACTATACCGGTACCATTCAAACCCAGGAGAGGTGCTCCTCCATATTCGGCATAGTCCACACGTTTTTTAAAGTTGGCAAACGCCTGTTTTGCCAGCAGGTATCCCATCTTTGCAGAAAAACTTTTTGATATTTCTTCGCCAAGCATAGCAAGAACTGTTTCAGCAAGCCCTTCGCTTACCTTCAAGCACACATTGCCGACAAACCCATCACAAACTATGACGTCAACATCACCCAGGAAAGTATCCCTGCCTTCAACATTGCCAATAAAATTAAGTGAGCTTTTCTGAAAAAGTTCATGGGAATTCTTAACTAACAGGTTTCCCTTCCCCCCTTCCTCTCCTATACTCAACAACCCTATTCTCGGTTTATCAATACCTAATAAAACTGTTGAAAACGCTGACGCCATAACCCCAAACTGGAACAGATGCTGTGGACGGCAATCAACATTTGCACCCACATCCATCATCACCAGGGGATTTTTCTGGGTTGGGAAAATACTCGCAATTCCAGGCCGTGAAATCTGTTTCAATCGGCCTAGCTTCCTTATTGCAGCAGCCATTGTCGCACCTGAATTTCCGGCGCTGACAACAGCGTCCACTTCACCCTTCTTGAGTAATTCAAACGCCACTACAACAGAAGCGTCCCTCTTCTTACGAACCGCCTCAAAAGGGGGTTCTATCATGGAAATAGTCTGAGAGGTGTGGACTGTATGAAGTCTGGAATCTGAAATTGAATGATGTTTGAGAGCCTGCTTAATCTGACCCTCATCTCCCAGAAGTGTTACTTCCAGGCTGAAATCGCGCACGGCTTGCACTGCCCCAGCTACCAGCTCCAAGGGGCCTCGATCACCGCCCATAACATCCAGGGCAATATGCACCGTCACCCCCTAGCTCAATTCATCGTCCAGTTTGATAACTGTCCTACCCTTGTAAGTTCCACATCCTCCGCAAAGTCGGTGCGGAAGTTTAGGTTCACCGCAATTTGAGCATGTAGCAATCGAAGATGGGGTGAGCGCGTCATGAGAGCGCCTTTTTCTTGTTCGCGCATGAGAGTGACGCCTTTTTGGTAATGCCATTATATCCTCCATTAACAACTTATAATTGTTGATTTTTTATTCTACTGAAAGCATACTTTTTCAGTAGTGAACATTAAATAAAATATTTTTTAAATAGCCGTTGACTATAAGAAAAATCATCCAATCTTGTCAAGTCATTTTACTTACAGAGCCATTAACTCTATCACCTAAAATCAGCCTTTTATCAACACATTTAAACTTACCGGGTATGATTAACACTTTGACATTGAATAAATTCATCAGCTTTTATATTTAATAATATTATTTTTTCTATACGAAACAGTTGGATACATGAAATTATGAATATTTGATCTACCAATGTCTGAAAAACAATGCCCCGTTCCTGATCATAAGGAAACGGGGCATATCGTAATAAAAATATATTAACTGAGACTATTCAGATAATTAAATTACTAATTACAACAAATGGGATAATCTTTCTCCGGATTTACGCAGCCTAAGGCTGATTATATAAATAATTCTTTTATACAGTTTAATTGCAAGGGCTGGCTTTTCTTCGCTTACCCGTGCCATGTTCTCAACAGACATGGTTAATAACTTGCAATCCTCAAGGGCTACAACAGTTGCTGAACGGGCCCATTTCAATACTGCAGCAATTTCTCCAACCATTGTACCGGCTTCTAGAATGGCAAGAATTACGTACTTACCTGGAAATCCTGTTTCTTTTTTTACTGCCAGCCTTCCACTTAAAAGGAAGCCCAGATATTCACCAGCTTCTCCCTGTTTCAACAAAACTTGGTCTGCGGAGCATTCTTTCATTTCGAGGTAACAGCAAAGATCCTCTACCTCTTCATTTGTTAAAAAACTGAATACTGAACCGATTTCCTCGGATAAGGAAGAACATATTGATGATTTATCGGATATCATGATTTACCAGGATTCCTTGAACCCACTTACTTTATCTTTAAGCATTTTAACTAGCCCTGCATATTTATCCTTTCTGATTATGCTGGAAAAATCACTTCTGTAGTTTGCTACAAGACTCACATTTTCAATTTTCATATTAATAATAAGCCACTTATCTTGATTCTTTTTTAGAAAATATACCATGGAGTAGCTGCTTGAATTATCCTGCAAAGTACTATAGATAAGGGCACGTTCACCGCGAATAATCTCTTTGCCAAATACAACTTTTTGTCCGTCGTAAGCATCTATTTTACCAATATATCTCTGTTTAATCAGCTTTGAAAACAAATCAACAAATTCTTTCTGGTCCTCAGCTGAGATTTTCTGCCATTCTTTTGCAAGAGAGCTTCGAGCCATGCCATGAAAGTCAAAAATTCCATCTACAACACTCACAACACGTTTTTTCCTCTCACTCTGCATTTCAGGAGTCTTCAGCTGATCATCGCTGAGTATTTCAAGCAGTTTTTCAACAGATGTTTTCATCTGATCCAAAGGCGTATCAGATGATGCACTCACACTGCAAAACCCAAACAAGGCAGAGATAATTACAAAGAATGTTGTTATTCTTCTGGCAAAAAATAAGTGTTTCATTAAATAACCTGTCCGTATTGAACTTAAGAATAGTTACCTGGTGACGACAAAAGCACCATTGTAACCAGCCGCCGCCAACTGTATTTCCTGTTTTTTTGCCATATAAAAATTAGTACCGGCTGCAACCTGCACACCAAAGATCGAATAATCTTCTCTTTCATATACTTTAACAACCGGATTAATTTTAATCGAGCTTAATTCATCTATCACTTTATCAACTTGGTCTGGGTCAGAAAAAGTACCTACTTGAATAAAATATGTACTTTCATCGACCGCACTTTCACCTACTATCGAATCATCTTCATGATATTGTGGAAATCCAGACCTCCCGCCATTTAACATATAATTTCCTGCTACAAGGCCCATTTTTACTGCAGCTCTAGCATGTTTGGAATTGTCCTTCTCTTTACTTGATAAATCTTTAATCTGTCCTTCTCTGTACTGCTGATAAGCATCACGTACCGCGGTATAAGGATCAAGGGAAGTCTCTTTAAAAAGTTCGTAGTCTCCCAGCTGTAAAGAAATTTCGTTTACTTTTTTACCACCATATACTGCAGCAGTTGCAAAAGTCTCACTGGAAACAATATATGCAAGTGGGTCCAGAAAAGAATCAGCAACCAAACCTATAGTATCACGAATATTTGATGGTCCAAGTACAGGCCAGTGAATGTAAACACCTCGCCCGATCCCATAAGTACCTAATGTTTGTCCGAAATCCTCACTCTGAGGTTCAAGGCCAAATTCTACTGCCGGGTCGCCAAATCCATATATTCCCAATGTTGAATTAATAACAAACCGTGATAGCTCAACACCAGTACCTTTCACCTTTCCTTGCAATAAATTATTTACAACACGAACGGGGGTTAGCAGATTATCAAAGCAATTTCGAATACTACCCCTCACGTCTTTGGGAATCACCTTGGAGTAAACAGTGGCGACTGGTTTAAGTACCCAGTAGTATAGTTTATCATTGAAGTGAAAGAACAGGCGATTGACAGGCTCCAATGGGTCTGCTGTCAATACAGTATCATCCTTAGCAGTCCAATTCTCAACGCCACCGGAGCTCTCTTCACTGGACAACCACTCCATATCCTCAAGGTTTTCAGGCCCACCAGATATTGCTTCTGTGGCAAAGGAATTCGGACAATATAGCAATAATCCTATAATTATTGTAAACAACCAAAATGATGTATTTTTCCTGGGCAATTTATATATATTCATAACAATATATTTATCGGACGCCCCATGAAGAACTTTAGAAGAAAGTGCAAATATTAAATGAAAGGATATTTATTCTAGGGTGTTTTGTTGGATTTTCAAGTACTATTTGTCTTTATTATTAACACCACTCAATTTCAGAAAGATAAACCGAATAATATTAAGGAGGAAAGTACATATTTATTCATCACTTTTTTCCTGGGCGCTTCCGAAAATATACTGACTTATCAATTTTTCAAGATCAACAGCTGATTCAGTTTCCCAGATCACATCATCATGCTTTAGCATCTCTGAATCACCACCCTGAAAAACCCTGATGAATTTATCTCCAATTATACCTTGAGTTCTGATGGAAGCTATAGCATCCATGGTTATTTTGACATCCTTGTTGATCAATAGAGTAACTTCTGCCAGATCATCTTCACCAAGTATTATCTTAGACACCCGGCCAACACTTACACCGGCAATTTCAACAGCCGCTCCCTCCTTAAGTCCTGAAACATTATCAAATTGCGCCGAGACAGAGTAATTTTTTTCCATTGAAAAAATGGAAAACTCTCCCAGTTGCAACGATAAATAGACAAAGGCGAGAAACCCCAGAATCATGAACAAGCCCACAACGTAATCAACAGTAACTTTTTTCATTGTATTCGTTCCATCTCATGGCTTTGATAAACGTGTCCCATAGTCATTTCAACAAACGATTTTATATTTGGATCTTCTGACCATTGAATTTCTTCAGGACTGTCAAAAACACTCATCTTCCCCTGGTGCAGGACAATAACCTGATCGGCAAGATTAAAAATCTTGGGAATATCATGGCTAACAATTATAGAAGTGTAACCGAATTCCTGCTGCGTCTTATAAAACAACCGATAAATTTCAAGTGATTTTGCAGGATCAAGTCCCGTAGTCGGCTCATCAAACAGCATAAATTTCGGTTGCAATTGTAATGCTCTCGCGAGCCCCACTCGTTTTTTCATACCACCGCTCAGTTGAGCAGGATACTTATCTTCATGTCCTGCCAGATCAAACTGTGCCAGGCTTTTGGTTACACGTTCCCTGATTTCATCACTGCTTGCTTTAGTTCTTTCCTGAAGTGGCAATGCGACATTCTCATAAACAGTCAGCGAGTCAAATAGTGCGGACCCCTGAAAGAGAACTCCAAAATTCATACGTACTTCTTTTAAATCTTTTTTTCCCATTTGGGCTACATCTTTACCGTCAACCAGAATTTGACCTGAATCAGGTTTCATCAGACCAAGTATGAGTTTCAAACTTACACTTTTTCCCTGCCCACTTCCACCGGCAATAACAGTTGTTTTTCCAGGCTTCAGTTCAAAGTTTACCCCATCTAAAACGGTCTGGGGATTTGATGAGTTCCTGGCAAATGTTTTATAAACATCTATAAATTTTATAGTTGAAGTACTCATAGCAGCACAGCCGTTATTAAATAATCACAGATCAATATAGAAATAGAAGAGATGACAACAGCCTGGGTCGTCACCCGGCTCACACTCTCGGCCCCAAAACCTGCCCCTTTTATCTCCTGTACAAAATAACCACGTCCCGCACAAACCCAAATAATAATCAGCGCAAATGCGAAAGATTTAATAATTCCTAGATTTATATCCTTATTTATCACACTATGTTCCATGCCCGTAAAATAAGCGCCAGGGTTAACTCCGAGAATATATACGCCGGCGACATAGCCACCATAAATACCAACAACATTGAAGATGAGAGTAAGTAAAGGAACTGAAATGATTGTGGCCCAGAGTTTAGGGGTAATTAAAAAACGAAATGGATCAATTGCCATACAGTCCAATGCATCAATCTGCTCTGAAATCCTCATTATGCCTATTTCAGCACACATCGCTGAGCCCGCCCTTCCAGTGACCATCAGAGCGGTAAGAACCGGCCCAAGTTCCCGGATCAGGCTCAATGCAACCGCGGAACCCAATAAACCTTCAGAACCGAACTGGCGAAGGGTATAATAACCTTGCAGTCCCAAAACCATCCCGGTAAATGCCGCCGTGAAAAAAATTACAGCGAACGAATTGGCACCTATCAGGCGGATTTCCTTTACCAACGCTGCAAATCTGAATGGACGTTTAAATGTTCCCAAAAGAGCATAAAACAGAAACAGCCCCATTCTTCCAATATCATGCAGATAGTAGAGCGTATAACTTCCTATCTTTTCTATGCGTTGAGCGATCATCAGATCAATTGTCAGAATATGTGTAGTTGTGTTCCAATAAATGCTGGCAAGATATTAAAATGAGATCGGTTGAATGTAAAGGACAGGAATTTTGATGTCAAGAATATCAGTGAAATAAACTCAAATTATTTTTTTTATGATTCGCTGTATTATTAAATTGCAAAATCTACGAACTTCCTTTAAAGTCAAATTTTTGACGCCTCATAACATTAAATTGATTTCATGAATCAATCATATATTCAACATGTTATACATCACTCCATAGCATTTCCAACAAATGACACCTTCAATGAGAAAAAATACTGAAAATAAAGATCAGAATAACAATCAAGCCTACTGCACTATTCTTCTTGTAGATCCAGACACTAAAGCAAGGGAAAGCCTTGCCGTCATGCTGCGCAAAGAAATTGGATGCGTAGTACTTGAAGCCGGGTCAACGGAAGATGCTCAGGAGTTGTTAAACGATGGGAACATCTCTCTTCTTCTAACAGACCTTTTCCTTCCTAAAAGAGAAGGGATAGCTCTATTAAAAGAAACACATGCATCAAACCCTGAAATTATTACAATTGCCGCTATACCTTCCGGAAACAGGGAGATAATCACCGAGGTGCTGCGTCTCGGCACGTTTTTCTATATTAATTCTCCGTATGACTATGGTGAAGCAGTCATTGCTGTCAGCCGTGGGCTAAACTATTCGGCCAGCATGTCTCAAGAGAAGAAGGCGAGTGTTAAGAGCAGAAAGTCGGAGGGATTCCATGGAATTATCGGTGACTCCTCTGTAATGCAGAATCTATTCTACCTCATTAGTAAAGTTGCAGATGATGACATCAGTACAGTCCTCATACATGGCGAAAGCGGGACTGGAAAAGAACTGGTAGCACAGGCAATTCATGCCCACAGCCCTCGGAAAGGAAAAAACCTCGTGCCTGTTAACTGTACGGCAATTCCTGACGAGCTTCTTGAAAGTGAACTTTTTGGGTATGTCAAAGGCGCTTTCACAGGAGCAACTAAGTCAAAAATGGGTCGTATACAGTATGCTGACGGGGGAACACTTTTTCTTGATGAAATTGGTGATATGAAACCTTCCCTGCAGGCCAAACTGCTGAGAGTGCTCCAGGAAAAGGAATTTGAACCGGTGGGAGGACTTAAACCCATTCCGGCCAATGTTCGAATAATCGCCGCCACTCACTGTGACCTTGAGGATAAGGTCGCTTCAGGAAATTTTCGAGAAGATTTATTCTACCGTCTGAGTGTCGTTCCTATTAACATCCCTCCTCTCCGTGAACGTAAACCTGATATTCCGATTCTGATTAACAAGTTCGTACAGATTTTTAACCGCAACAAAAAAAAGCCCTTACAGGGATTTGAGTCTGAAACCATCGAACAAATGCAGGAGTATCCTTGGCGAGGCAATGTGCGGGAACTTGAAAACCTGGTACAACATATGTCTATCCTGCACGGTGGGAAAAAAGTCGCACTGACTGACCTGCCTCCTAAATACACGGCACATATTGATAACATCACTACCGAACCTGATCCTGTATCATCTGAAATTCAGCATGATCAGGAATTAGAACTGGATGAAAATGGAATAGACTTCAACACCCTGGTTGATAATTATGAAAGGAAGCTGATCCTTCAGGCACTGGAGGTTTCGAAAGGCAATAAAAAGGAAGCTGCAAAATTACTGAATCTGAAAAGGACTACTCTTCTGGAAAAAATTAAAAAGAAAAATATAATTCCGGACTCGTAAATAATATTTCTCATAAAATATTCTGGTTAGACGCTTCCGAAGTGCTGGCAAATTTTTCCTTTTATTTCATCAGGTGACGCCGGGGTCATAACTATGTCACAGGCACCATATTTAACAGCCTGCATAACAGTTTTTCGCGTCCATTCCGGCCCTGCTATTACAAGTGGATAACCACCACTACAGGCTGAGCTTATTTTTATTAGAGCCGCCATACCCTGCTCGTTCACTTCGTTCAAGATAATAAAAATTCCGCGTACTCCCTGGGCGACAACATCCTTTATATTATCATTAAAATTCATAATATTCGGCTCGAACCCGCATTCCTGAAGTGTACTCATAAAGGGTTGAGCGTCCTGGACTTCATCTGCAAGTATGATCACTCGGGTGCTTTCCTGATTTATTGCAGCAGAAGCGCTTACGTCTTGAGCAGGAGTCACTGCTGCATCTTCCTGGGCTGCAGGAGCCCCCAGTTCAGTTTCTGATGCTCCAACATCAGTCGGCGGGGACTCTGTTATCCCATCATCTGAAGCCGCTGGTTCCGCCTGCTTTTCACCCTCTTCACCCTGAACTTTCTCTGCGACGCCTTGTTCTTCAACAAACTCCATTCCGAACAATTCTGCAGGAAATAGGGTATCAAATTCACCAAGTTGTTTTTCCCCGAGAACCATTGGAAAAGATACCAAATAGTAACCTACGTCCGGAATAGGGTCGGGAGAATCAATATCTATTTCAGATGGTTGGAAAACTACAAGGTCCGTTTTTTTAAAATGGATTTTTTGGGGAAATTGCTCAGTAAAACTTTTCGTGTAGAGACCGCAAATGATATTTGTTATTTCACCAAATGCATCTGCTTCATCCTCACCAAATTCACCTTTAGAGATGTGTGCCTCCAGTTCAGCATCGGGAAGCATTATGAGCGTACCGCCAAGTGTAATAGCATCTTTCATAGAAAAATTAAGATATATAATCCCTTCCAGTTCACCACTTACCTCAAATTTGACAAGAACGTTTTTACTTTCGAATCTTGAAAAAAAGTTCACCTTGGAAATGAAGCGGCCCCTGGGATCTGATAGACTGACTTTGTGTCCAAGAAGATCACCAACTTCTTTCTGTAGATGCAATTTCGCCGCATCCAGTGTGTTATCAATTGTCTCCCTTGCTTTCATTGTCTCCTATTATGAAGCCATGATTATAATGTCGCTACTTATAAAGTTATTGAACTCGATTTGTATATTTGACATTATTAAACATCATATCAATCAGTAATTATTTTTCTTGCAACTGTATTTCAACCAGAAACTCACCACCTTCAACGCTGAAAGGAATTGTCATAACCTTAACATCATCCTGACTCTGCAGGGAATATTGCATCCCTAAAACAGTAGTAGGCAATGAAAGCTCGATATCTTTACTGGATTCAGCTAAGCAGGCTTTTATGCTACCTCCTAACATATTCGCTAGCTCTCCAATTGCATCATGGACATCTTCATTAATCTCTTCAACACCACAGCCAAGAAAGTTTCCTGTTATCGTTTTTGCTACATTGTCGGGAACATGAATAGCGATCATTCCTTTATATTTCCCTGCCAGACCAACCATACCGGTAATGGAAGATTGAAAAAACTCATATTTTCCTGTAATAGGTTCACCCGGCCTTACATCCATCATGATCATCGTAGAGAATATTTCTTGGGTGAAGCTAATCAACTCTTGTGGTTCAACCATGTATACTACCTTATCAAGTCTATATTAACGGCATTATTGTCTCGTTGACCTGATCTGGCGTAAATGGTTTCTTTATACTGCCTGCAGCACCCAATTTTTTGGCTTCAGTTACAATATCGTCCCCACTTTCAGTTGATATCATAACCACAGGAATGTCTTTGATTGCATCATTACCTGCTTTTTCCTTGAGGAATGCCAAACCATCCATATTGGGCATATTTATGTCGCTTAAAATAAGATCCACTTTTGCACCCTGAAGAACCTGGAGGGCTTCCTGGCCGTCTCCTGCTTCCAGTACCTCTTCGAACTCCAGACCCGCCTGTCTCAGGCACCTGGTTACGATCTTACGCATAGTGCTTGAATCATCAACAATTAATACCTTCTTACCCATGCTTACCTCCGCCTATGGTTGACGTATAATTACAGCTAAATAAATGCAGATACCGATCATATTAAGAACGTTAAATGGATCTACATGCAGTCCTCCACCCCAATTACTCTTTTACATTTATCCTTAATTTCCAGCATTACAGATGCTATCGATTCAAATTTAAGATTAAAATACTCTTCATATCCCTGGTCCAGGTTATATTGCATAATATCTGTGCCGGTACCAAATCCGGACATCATTGATATAATATCTCCTAAATGAACTGCATAAACATAAGGTTTGAACTCATCATCCGATTCGGCAGGGCTGTGGTGATGGAGGATCATCTGTTGGATTGATTCAGGTAAATTCCAGTTCATGGCAAGTTCGTAACCCACCGCCTGGTGGTTGACTCCCAGGAAATTTTTTTCGGCCGAGGCATAATCATCGACATGACCTTTATCAATACTCTGCAGTAACTCCTCCGCAGTTCCTTTTAGAAAATCGGAAATAATCGCCTTGCCGATATCATGTAATAACCCACCGGTAAATGCCAGTTCGGGATCGATATTAATCTTAGCTAGTCCCGCTATTTTTCTTGTTGCATAAGCAACAATAAGATCATGACTCCAAAGGTCACCTTTTTTGCCATCGTAGCCCTCTAGAGGTTTATGGAATAAATTACCTGTACTTTCTGATATAGCCAAACCGACAACCATACGTTCTCCAAGTAATGATATAGCCCGGTCAACAGAATTAACCGGATCTAACGTCGCAAAAGCCGCTGAGTTAACTACCCTCAATAATCTTGCTGTAAGTGCGGAATCATGCTTCACAATCTTGACCACATCAGCCAGGCTGTGGTCAGGTTCTGCTATTTTTCTTATAATATCATAAACGCTTGGAGAAAGAAGCGGTGCGCTTTTGATAGCAATCATGATTTCTTTATTAACAAGTTTCTTGTTCATACTTTCTACCTCATATATCCCACTGGCCGCGACCTGGGCTGCTTACAGTTACCTTTCCTGTATCCACCTCAATGGCAACAGATCTGCTGTATTTCTCTCCAACATCTTCTGATGATATATGTAAACCCATGGATTTCAGTATACTTTTTGCAGCCTCAACATTTCTTAATCCAATGTTAAAAACATCACATTGAGACATTACCGATGCCCCTCCCACCAGTTTTACAATAAGTTTATGGCTTTTTTCACTGAAGCCGTACTCTTTCATCTTGTTGAAAAGAACAGCAATACCTGAGTCTGCAAAATACCCAGGTAATAATTCCTTCTTAGATGGATCTAGACTTGAATCCGGCAGAGCTATGTGCACCATACCAACGGTTCGTGTTATAGGATCAAGCAGGATAACCGCAACACAAGAACCAAGGTACGTTTTCAACACGGAGTCTGCCTCATTTGAGACGGCATAATCGCCGATTCCTAGAAAGGTTCCGCTCACTAACGTTTCTCCAGGAGAAAACTGATAATTTTAGCCGATATCCTATTAAGGGGGACAAGTGCTTTTGCACCTCCAGCCTCATAAGCCTGTTTAGGCATACCGAAAACAACTGAAGATGCTTCATCCTGAGCCATATTTTTAGCTCCGGCATTTTTCATGGCAAGCATTCCTTTGGTACCATCATTACCCATTCCAGTCAGCATGACTCCAACAGCATCTGCCCCAACGCTTTCTGCTACTGATTGCATCATTACATCTACAGAAGGGCAATGACCGCTTACCTTTTCCGAAGAACCGCAAGAGACCTGCAGGACACCCCCTTTTTCTACTACCTTAGTCTGCACACCTCCCGGTGCAACGAGGATACGTCCAGACATTATTCTGTCACCTGTTTCCGCTTCCTTCACTTTCATAGCACAGGCATTATTCAAGTTTTCTGCAAACATCTTGGTGAATCCTGGTGGCATATGCTGAACAACAACAACACCCGGCATAGTTGCCGGAAACTGCGATAAAATTGTATTTAAAGCTTCAGTTCCACCGGTCGATGCTCCTATCGCAACTACTTTTCCAGCCAGCTCTGCAAGTGCTCTAACATTGTCCTTAGAAACCGATTCTTGAGGAGCCCGTTCTTTTTTCTCTTTGAGCTGAAGAAGATTTGCCGTAACTGCTGTTTTTACCTTAACCCGCAACTCTGTCAGCATCCCACTTAGTCCACTGATACCGGATACAGATGGTTTGGAAACGAAATCCACTGCACCCGCCTCCAGAGCATCAAGTGTAACTTTTTGTCCTTTCTGTGTAAGAGAACTTACCATAACAACCGGCATGGGCCGCTGGGCCATTAGTCGGCGAAGGAAATCAACACCGTTCATGCGGGGCATCTCCACATCCAGGGTCAGGACATCGGGCTTCAGCTCCACAATCTTATCCCTGGCAACATATGGATCTTCAGCAGCTCCAACAACTTCTATAGCTGGATCAGCGGAAAGTCCCTTGGTAAGTACTTGCCTGACAAGCAAAGAATCATCAACAACAAGAACACGTATTTTTTTAAGCATCTACTTATACCTCTTCTGATAAACGGCCGGTTTTACATATTGGTAGTGATCATGGCTACGGCCTAGAGATTCTGAGTGGCCGATAAAAAAATATCCACCCGGATCCGTGAATTGATAAAATTTTTTCACAAGATTGTCCCGGGTCGGCTGATCAAAATAAATCATCACATTCCTGCAGAAAATTATTTGAAATGGCTTCTTAAAAGGAAAATGACTATTCATTAAATTAAATCGGCGGAAGGTAGCCTCTTTCTTTAATGAATCTTTTACGACCCACTCACTTTTGCCACTCTTATAAAAATGTTTACTTACGAGCTCCTCAGGAATCATATCGATTTTTTCCTGATTATAAATCCCTGCCTTAGCAGTATTCAGTGCTCTCAAAGAGATATCAGTGGCTAAAACTCCTGCATCCCATTTCAAATAATCCATACCAAAGTATTTCTGCATCAGCATGAGAATCATATAAGGTTCTTCACCTGACGAGCATCCGGCGCACCACACTCGCAATTCTCGGGAACCTTTTGCTTCTAGTCTTGATACGACATTAGGCAATGCGGTTTGAAGAAAGTAATCAAAATGGTCTTTCTCTCTGTAGAAATAAGTATGATTGGTTGAAACACGGTCAATCAGATTACTGAGGGCCTGTTCGTTCTGGGAATTAATTATGTGTTCGTAATACTGTTGAAAAGAATGAAATCCAGATGTTTTGATTATCTTCTGGAGACGCCCGATCAACAGCGAACGTTTTTGTTCGGTGAGATTGATACCGAAACGCTCATAGATCAAAGAGCGCATTAATTGGAATTCTTCGTCTGAAATGCTAAGCAGATATCCATTCATACCGTTCAGCTTTTCAGACAACAAGTGTCCGCAATCTTTGTGAATAATAGTGACATTCTAACATTGATATGAGTTGAAATAAATGACAAACCTATAAAGTTGTCATAATCAATTTTACGAACATATATTACTGCTTTTACTACTCAGAGGAATTCTGGGACACGGCATCAAGCTCTTCAAGTTCATCCTCATAAAGTAGCTTAGTGACGTCCAGCAGTATCTTGACTTCCTCGTCAATCTTACCCATACCCTGGATATACCCTCCTCCCTCTCTTTTTGTCCTGGGAGGCGGTTCTATCTGGTCATCGGGAATATCCGCGACCTCATTCACCTTGTCTACTACAAGTCCCACTGACTTATCATCAATGTTGACAACAATGATGCAGGTGCGCTCGTCGTATTCCCGGGGGGGAAGTTTGAACCTGGTACGCACATCCATTATGGGTATTACTTTGCCGCGCAGATTGATAACACCACGGACATAGTCCGGCATATCCGGCACTTCCGTAACATTTTGAATTCCAATTATTTCAGTAACATGTTTGATCTCTATTCCATAATCCTCATTCGCCATGTGAAATGTTAAAAATTTTCCCTTCTGGGTATCTTCATCTTCACCGTAAAAATCATCATCCAACATTTCGTCCCTGGTATATTGCACCATATTTACTCCTCTCAAACATGTCCTGCATAATCGAATATTAAGTCTACAATCACTTTATATTCATGGTTTACGATCCTTTGACTTATGTAGCATTATTATTAAATTATGTTGTTCACTTCCGCTATATAATTAGTACTTACCAAATTCGTTATCATCCAACGCTATAAAATCATCCTGAAAACGGGGTTCATCTTTAAACTCATTACTTTCTTCAGGTTCCTCGCTATTCACACCCCATGTTTCAACCGCCTTCTTTACAGGTTCAATCAGCTGCGGCTGTTCATTATGGTCATTATTCCGAACCTCCTCTAAAGGTTCTAATTGCTGTGGCTGTTCAGTCCTGATTTTATTCCGATAATTTTCCTTAAGTTTGAAATGCCGTAACATATTATACAGGTGATTTGCCTGGGAGGACAACTCTTCAGCGGCGGCTGCTCCTTCTTCAGCAGTGGTTGTATTTTCATGGGTAACTTTATCCACCTGCTCCAAACCCAAATTTACCTGATCTATCCCCTGGGCCTGCTGGTTAGACAATGACGCTATTTCTGCAACAATGTCAGACACCTTTGAGGTTTTGCCCACTATATCCAACAGGGCATCCTCAGTTTTACCTGCTATTTCAGCACCATTATCAGTTCTTTTTACTGACCCCTCTATTAAGTCAGCTGTTTCCCGCGCAGCTTTGGCACTTCGCGCAGCAAGGTTCCTTACCTCTTCAGCCACTACTGCAAAACCTTTGCCATGCCGCCCTGCTCGCGCAGCTTCCACAGCCGCGTTCAAAGCAAGTAGATTTGTCTGAAAAGCGATCTCATCAATCACTTTTATTATCTTTGAGATACTCTGGCTGGATGCACTTATCTGTTTCATGGCTTCAACCATGTCGGCCATTCGCTGATTACCATCCTCGGCAGCATTTTTGGATTGTTCGGAAAGATCATTAGCCTCAATTGCGTGCTTGGCGGTTCGCTTGGTTTGCGTGCCCATTTGCGACATGGACGTGGTCATCTCTTCAAGCGACGCAGCAGACTTGGTCGCTCCTTCAGAAAGAGACTGGCTGGAACCGGAAATCTGAGTAGAACCGTTAGCTATTTGCTCTCCCGCCATTTGGACCTTGCCGATAATATCGCTGAGACTATCCTGCATCAATTTGAGAGCTTTGCCGAGTGTATCATTGTCAGATGCAACTTCCACTTCTTTATTCAGATCACCCTCGGCAATTGCAAGCGCCAGATTTTCCCGTTCTTTTATAATATTTGATAATGCCATGATAATTGAACCCAGCTCTTCAAGTTCAGTGCGCTTGCCATACAAATTACATGAGCGGCAATCTTCACCGCTTTTCGCTCGAGGACAATGTTTTATTGCCGCAAAAGAACCACTTGTTACCCAGCAGGGGTCAACTTTGCCATAACTTGGACAATCCTCATGACCGCATTTTTTCTCTTCAGAACAATTAAAAAATTTGCCAACCGGCATAGTCACATCTGTATTACCCTGTGAAAGCTTGCTTATAACACCAATAGCCTTTTTAATGGGAATAATTATATGGCGGGCAAGAAAAAAACCAAACACAAAAGCTGCTATTGCACCAAGCATTGCCACAACAATTTGAGCCATTGTAATATTACCAGCAAATGCACGGCCTTCATTCACATCTTCCGCGACTTTTGCGTTGGTCTTCATCACAACCTGATTCAAGAGTTTTTCTGTTTTTGCCAGTGATATTGAGAAGGTTTCACGCTCATAAACAGCCATCTCCTCATATAGATCCAGGGATTCTTCAATAGGTGCCATGAGGTTATCTACATAGATCTGAATACTTTCTATACTTGGCAGCACCTCTGAAACATATACTTCCTTGGCCAGTTCATATTCTTCAATTGATAAAAAATCTGCAATTGAACCAACCGAAGAATATACACTGATCAACTGATTTTTTAGTTTGATGACAGCTTCCTGAACAACCTGGTTATCGACCTGTAGTGATGACAACCATATCCCGAAGGGTGATTTATCCGGGTCCAGGTTACCTGAGAATTCACTGTTTTCGAGGACAGCTTTTACACTTTCAGCGGCCCAGGTTCTGTATTCACCAAAATTTCTCTCTATATCGCTGATCAGTTTTTGGGGGTTGTGGATATTTAATGCATCATTCTTCTTGCTGAGAGTAATAAAATTTTCAATACTCATTTTCCATTCACTCCAGCTGGCCAGAAAATTTTGCCACAAAGCTTTCTCACTACCATCGATGTCAAGGGCTTCGTACATTTCAAGCGCGCTGTTTGCCCTTGAGAAAGCGGCATCAATATCCGCGTATTCTTTAGCCTTATTTTCAACTGAAAGAGATGGGTTAAGAAGAGTTCGCCCAGATGCCTTAATAGAAAGCTGCGCTTCTTTAAGGTTCATTACTGCCTGCAAAGAAGGTACACTGACTTCACCGGTTACAACGATATTTTCTTCTAATTTAGAAGCCCCATACCACCCGACATAGCCCACAGTAGCGCATACAAACGCAACAATGCCGAAACCACCGATCAATTTCTCCTGAATGTTTAGCTTCCAACTATTCTTCATGCCTTCCTCGCTATCAGGTTTTCCAACTATCCCAAGTTTTTTTGCCGATGACTTTCTGAGTAAACTGCCACACTCGTTCGATATATTTTGAATCGCTTGTTGATGCCTGCTTCAAACGGATCGTATCGAAGCAGGCATCAACTATCATAATTGTAACTATCAAAAACACTAAAGATTACTACATTTTCCGCAATTTCGGCCTTAATCTAGTATATGTTTCTTGCCTTCTGCTGAACGAAAAAAATCAATTATTTTCTGTACATCAGGAGCCGGATCACCAATTGTTACAAGACCGAGAGGTCTCTGAATCGTGTTTGTTTCAACTACTTTTGTTTTGCCGGGATTCAGCGTATGAAAACCGCTACTGACAGCACCTACACCACCTTTATTTTTGGATACTTTGTTTATCTCCAACCTGGTGCTTTTTACCTCGATTGCACCGGCATCATACTCTGCCTTCTTCATGACCATCTTCCGGAATACTGCTTTTGTTGAACTGCCGGCATGGCTTGTTACAACCTGAACAGACATATCTGGGCCACCGACATCTTTCCAGTTGGTGATTTTACCGGTGTTCAGATCTGCCAGCTGTTCCCAGCTCAGTTTATTGACAGTGTTTTCTTTGTGTACTATAGGGACAATGACGTCTTTGGTTATCTCATGATACTGAAGTCCTTCTGGCACTTCCACAGGCTCCTTGCCTGTTTTTTTTCGAACCTTCTGGGCGGATTTAACACTCTCATCCAAGGTATTCGAAGAAATTGCCACATTGGTCTTTCCTTCAAAAAGGGCAAGCATTCCCTTACCTGTACCAACCCCAAAAACCTTGATGTTAACTCCTGTAGCATTATTGAGCGCTTCCTTGCCAGGCTCCAGAAAACGCTTCTGACAGGTAGTTGACCCCCACAACAGGACCTCTGCAGCATTTGCGGAATAGGAAAAAAACAGGACCAAACTCATAGTAACAAAAAACAATTTCATAACTCTTTTACTCATCGAAATCCTCCCTTGAATTTTACGCATTTATTGCAGTTTTTCTGAACGACCACAATAATGCATTTGGGGGTCCTCCCCCCCTGAATTCTCGGCTACAGCTGTCTATCAGTTATTCCATTGATTTTAAATTAAGTACTTCCCCAAACTGATTGACTTAAGCCTGCTTCAATTGATTTCTAATTGGTCATTTCCCGTTAATTAGCAGCCTGTTCGGCCGCACTTTGTTGTTGGGCCAGTTCCTGCAGTGCAGCGGCATGCTCACTTCCTTCTTTCAGTTCAACCAGGTTACCAGTGTCAAGAATGAGACAGACTTGCCCGTTGCCGAGGATAGTACAACCTGAAATAACTGGAATGCTGCCAATATAATCTGACAACCCCTTAATAACCGTCTGCTGCTGCCCCATTATTTCATCCACGAACAGGCAGGCGCTATTGTCCTGATACTCAAGAACAATCAGAATTCCTTTCTCAAGCTCCATACAGTCCGGTTCTTTACCTAGAATTTCATGAAGTCTTATGACAGGAAAAAAGTTTTCCCGGACACGAACAATCTCTTCACCATCTGGGGTAATTGTTATCGAACTGCTTTTTGGACAAAAAGCCTCCCGGATATTCAGGATGGGAAGAATACACTTAGATAACCCTACGCGAACGAGCATTCCGTCGATAATAGCCAGGGTAAGGGGAATACGAAGGGTTATTTTAGTGCCGCGTCCGGGTTTACTCTGAACCTCAACCTTACCTCTTATTTTGTTAAGATTCTGCTTTACAACATCCATCCCCACACCACGGCCAGATACATTTGTTATCACTTCAGCAGTTGAAAATCCCGGCTGAAAAATAAGATTATAAACCTCCTTGTCGCTCAAATCTGGAGATTCTTCTTCTAATAATCCGTTCTTTATTGCTTTTGCGATAATCTTTTCACGGTTAAGTCCCCTGCCGTCATCTTCCAGGGTAATCCAGACCTCGCCTTCTTCATGTCTTGCCGACAAGATAAGTACACCTATTTCAGGTTTTCCCGCCTTGTTTCTTTCTTCCGGAGGTTCTAGACCGTGGTCCAAAGAATTACGCAACAAATGGACAAGGGGATCCGTGATTGTTTCTATGACAGTTTTATCTATCTCTGTTTCTTCACCTGCAAGCTGCAGATCTACCTTTTTCCCAGACTTTGTAGACAGATCGTGAACCAGACGAATCATTCGCCTGAATAGACCCGACACAGGAATCATCCTGATTATCATGGCCATCTCCTGCAGCTCACGGACAAGCTTACCCATCTGTTGGGCGGCCTTATTGAAGTTCTCCAACTCCATTCCTTCCAGATCGGGGTTGTGAACTAACATGTTTTCGGCGATAACCATCTCGCCGATAAGATTTATTAGGTTGTCGAGCTTTTCAAGATCAACTCTTATGTCTTGGCGTTTTACAGGTAAAGATCTTGGCTTCGGTTTCCCTTTTTTATCTGCATCCTGCGAAATAATTTTATGTTGTTCTTTTAGAGTAGTTGTTATCAGCTCGGGAGTAACCTTCCCCATATCAATCAAGATATCTCCAAGAGGTTTCTGCTGTTCTTCCAGTGCCTCTTCGATATCTTCAAAATTAATAATTCCTTTTTCTACGAGCAATTCACCCAGGCGTGGTGCATCATCTGGTATTGGAGGGGGGGCATTGCTTATTTTTTGAAGAAGGTCGTCCAACGACTTGAGATGCATTTCCAACTGATCTATTGTACCATCGCCATCAGAAGAAAAATCGGCAACACCAGATTGCATTGTATCTACAATATTGATGAGAAGTTGAGTGGAATCACTATCTGTTAGGACATCTCCTTCCTTATATTCCCCAAGTACACTTTCTACCTTGTGGCTTAATCTCTCAAAGTCTCCAAGGTTTAGGAATCCGCAATTCCCTTTAAAAGTGTGCATCTCTCTGAAAAGATCTGCTAAAATGATCTCATCGCTCGGCTGTTCAATTAATTTTAAAAGATTCAGCTCTACCCTTCTGAGTAAATCTTCAGCATCAAGCACGAATGTCTCTATCATTTCCGGACCAATCAGATCCTGCTGATCTGGCTCAGACTCTTCAGAAGCAGATGCTTTTTCATCAGAGCTATGGGTATCGTTTTTCTTGCCTTGTTGAACAGTATCTTCCTGAATAAATTTTGCCCTGTTTTGAGCATCTTCAATAGCATCTCTAAGAAGGGAAGTAATTTCTTCTGCTTTTTCAGCCATACCTTCGTCGTTAAAATGTTCCTCTACGTAGTCGAGAGCTTCATTGGCAAAGTCACATGCTTTGCAGAGAAGATCAACATGTTCTGGCACCATTTGAATGTTGCCGGAACGGATCAAATCCAGCAGGTTTTCAGCCGCATGCGCGCTGCGAGAAATATTGTCGAACTCAAGGAACCCGGCACTCCCTTTCATTGAATGAAACAAACGGAATATGGCGTTCATTGTTTCAGTATCTCCGTTTGTCATTACAAAGACCTGGCAAGACAGACATTCGGCCTCAGAACTGCCGTGGGTACATATACCAAGACCGTTTCCCACATAACCGGTGTGCAGCCAGCAGGGAATATCTATTTCTTTTCCTTGTCGGTGGCAGTCATCACTTTCACACTTAAGGATTTCCCAGCAGTTCACACTTTGACAACTCTCACCAAGTTCAATAATCGTTGGTTCCAATTGATCAAGCATGTCATGACTTTCTTGGATAAAGTCTTGAATTATTTCAATGTCTTCTGAAGAAATATCTTTGCTCATATCTACCTCGATGGATTTTGTTCCAGAATCATTTTTATATATCGGCCAAAGGAATACTGATCTTTACAGAAAAAATCCACTCAACACTATACATTCTAATTGTTACACCACAAGAGCACTTATACAATTTTTATGCCGTTAATGAGTAACATCTTCATTAAGTTCATTTCATTACATTACATTAATAGTTTCGGCTTCGTATTTATGACATCAAGGCAACAATCACTCAGTCGACATTCGTGAACATATCTCCCCGATATTATTAAAGTAACATTTATAAAATATGACCATTGAGAAGTAATCAACTCATTAATCTGCTTTGTGTATTTCTGGAATCTCGTTCTGTCTCTTTTCCCTGGCCCAAGTGAATGTTTCAAGTTCATCGAATTAATTGTCAAAAAAATGACCCTTCATAGCTCCTTTAATAACCTAACGAGCAAATCCATACACAGATTCAATCTGCAAAAAACCTATATATCTGTAATCATTAGAATAAAGAAAATAGCAGGTCAGAATGGAACACATTTTGCTGTTTTCCAGTCGAAACAAATTTTTGAAGGGAAATTCTATGACTCGAAAAATATTCTGTCTTCTTATCATAACGTTTTTTTTCGCAACGGGCACCTTTGCTGCGGAAAAAACCAAGTTAACGCATGTGAAAAAAAAGGAAGGGCAGGAAACTTCACGCATAACTCTTCAGTTTAGCGGCCTTCCAAAGTACCAGATAAAAACATCGGGCCAACGTATAGACCTGTTTATACACATGAGTTCTGTTGATAATGCTTTTAAGGGCCTTTCATCGGATAGTACTATAATAAAAACTGAATGGAGTGAAAAGGATTCTGAAACAGTACTATCATTTTTCTTTCACAGACCACCGCTGCAGGTCGAAAGTTCCTTAAATGAATCAGAAGATCAACTTGTTCTGGATATACTTTGGGACAAAAAAACGTCTAAAATGCGTCCTGCCATTACTAACAACCTTCCCCGGAGTATTTCCAAAATTCCCGGAACCCCAATTCTTCAGCGAGCTGTAACTTCTGAATACACAGGAAATTGGATAGCTTTTATAGAAAAGTACGAAACTCCAGTTACCATACCTGTTTCACTTAAGCATACACTTCCACCTTTTCCTGTTATTGCCCTTTTCAAACCCAGTGTAAAGGATGATATCAATGCCACAATTATTGAAAATTGGGGTGAAAATGACCTTTCATCTGTCGGTCAATATTCCAATAATACAAATTGGGACAATATCAGTTCAACGCTGCAAAAAGCTGTCGAATATTCATCTGTTGCCACTGAAAAAGTATATCTTCAGCTTACCTACGGAGAAGTACTTATACGAAAAGGAGAGTTAAGTGAAGCGCTTTCTTTATTTACAGAATTGTTCTTGACCAATCCTGTATTGGATGTGAGAAGATGTGCCACGTATCTTACATCAATTGCGCTGGCATCTTCGGGTGATTCATATGGCGCTCAATACCGTCTGTCGATTAAACAAGACAGCACAACCAACGATCCTCTTTCACCATATTATGACATTCTAGAAGCTGAAATAGCTTTGACAAACAGCCAGTATGAAAAGGCCCAGCAGATATTATCACGCAATTCTTACACCGGCGGTGGTATGGCCGGTATATTAAAACAAATGCGTCAAGCTGATACCTGTTTTGCCATCGGAAGATTCGACGATGCTACGGCAATTTATAAAGAGATAAGCGAAAGTTCTACCGTTCTAAAATATCACCCATATTCATTTGCCAATCTTGCCGAATTATTCCACCGGCAGGGAGAGTACGGTGAAGCGTATACACGTTATAAAAAAATTGCAAAACAGGCTTCTAAACAGCACGAAAAAGGCCTTGCAACTTATGCTGCAGCTGTAAACTGGCTGAAGGTGGGGCAAAAAGATCAAGCTATAGATATATTTAAAAATATTATATCTGATTTCCCAAAATCAGATGCATCTTATCGCGCCAGAATGAAATTAAGTGATCTGGCCATCCTCCTGGGAGAAGATGCTCCTGAACTCATTATTGACTATGCGAAAATAGCTTCCTATGCACCCTCCAGGGAACTTCGCGAAGAAGGTGCCCTTAAACAGGTAATTGCACTTCACCTCCAGGGTGAGAAAGTCAAAAGTGTTGAACTATTAAACAATTTCTTGCGTGACTACAGTAACGGCACACTCCATAGCCAAGCAGAGGCACTGCAAGTAGAAATTCTGCCCGTTGCCATAAAAAAATTAACAGACAACAATGATTATATAAATGCCTTGGTGCTTGCTGAACAGAATAGAAACCTGCTTCTTAGCGGCAGGATAAACGGCAACTTTCTCACAGACCTTGGACTTGCCTTTGCAGGGCTCTGGTTATGGAACCGGGCCGCAAGAGTATATCTTTACCTGCTCGATGTAAGCAAAGATAATTCTGATGAAGAAAAAATATATTTACCTTTAGTAGAGGCTCTTTATGCCAAGGGTGATCACAGACTGGTAGAAGAATATACTGAACTATATTTCAACAAATTTCCAGAAGGCCCAAGCAGTATAGATCTCTTCTCGCTGTCTATAAAAGGAAAAATAGAAACAGGCCAACTCGAAGAAGCTGCAAAAATTCTCAGTTCGAAGGACAGACCTGAAAGTACCGAACTTGATCTCATAGCCGGCCAAATATTCTGGGATCTTGCCAGGTATGATGAAGTAGAAAGACATCTCAGTAAAGTTGTCGGCAACAGTTTCGATGAAGCAAAACCTGAACACATTATGCTGCTTGCGGAGGCACTTTTCCGTAAAGGAGACAATAAAAAAGCGCAGAAACTTTACGAACATCTCGAAAAGATGGATGACTATTCTGACCAGGCAACTTTTCGAAACGCTCAGATTTATTTTGCAACTGACAGATCCAACGATGGTCTTAAACTTTTACAACGCCTTGTCGATGAAGCTAAGAGTACTCTCTGGCAAAAAATGGCCGTCGAAACCCTTGCCCTGAAAGTACCATAACTTAACAGGGTAAATGAATATAATATGTAAAGGTACTGATGATGCCAAAAGCCAATCTATTTGATAACTCCCTGACTCTGCTGCAGAAGGTGTTGGACCTCAGACTCCAGAACCAGCAGACTATTGCATCAAACATTGCCAACGCCGACACTCCCGGATATGCACCTGCCCGTCTGGAGTTTGAGCAGAAACTCCAACGTGCAGTCAATAATAAAGAAAATAAACCAACAACCACACACCCTGCCCACATTAACATTGGAGGTGGAGGGGTAGAGTCTGTGCAGGGAACAATAATACGAACTCCAGACAAGACCGGTATTGGTGATCGAAATGGAGTGAGTGTTGACCAGGAAATGGTTGCCCTTGCTGAAAACCAATTACTTTATGAAGCAACAACCCAGATGCTCAAAAAAAAACTGGGACTCTTGAAATATGTTGCCCAGGATGGGCGCTAAGAGCATGCTTAAGAAATTTTATCGGAGGTAAATTATGGATATTTTCCAGACACTGAAAATAAGCTCATCAGCTCTAAAAGCCCAGCAGATAAGGCTGAACACAATAAGTTCTAACCTGGCAAATATTGAAACAACCCGTACACCTAATGGCGGACCTTACAGAAAAAAATCTGTTGTGTTTAAGCCGGTTGATAACCCGCCTTTTGAAAAACACCTGAACCAAAGCATGAAAGGTGCAGCAAAAGGTGTGGAAGTTTCCAGAATCATTACCAGCAATTCACCACCCAAGACAATATACGATCCTTCTCACCCTGATGCTGATGAGAAAGGGTATGTTGCTCTGCCAAACATCAATCTCCTGGAGGAAATGGCGGACCTGATGGCTGCCACAAGAGCTTATGAGGCTAATGTAACTACTATTAAATCTGCCAAAAGAATGGCCCTAAAAGCCTTGGAAATAGGGAGGTAGGTGAATCATGAAAGATATTACACTTGTTAACCATCTGCAATCCATGGCCGGACAACAAGCCGGTAAAACAGAAAAGACCGCGGAAGGTTTTACCGAGACGCTGAAAAACGTTATCGATGAAACAAACAAAATGCAGGTTAAAGCAGACAATGCGGCCCAAAAGCTCAATACAGGCGAATCAAAAAATCTTCATGAAGTGATGATTGCTATGGAAAAAGCGGATATCTCCATGCGCCTACTTGTGCAGATGCGTAATAAAATTGTGGATGCTTACAAAGAAATAATGAGAATGAGTGTGTAACCGGGACTATGACGTTTACACGATTTCATAAACTAGTCACACAACTTAATACACTCTAATCCGGAGGTTTTTCTTCAATGGCTGAAGCAACTGGCAACTCACTACTAAATACAGTTAACAGCTTGCCTTTATCCCGTAAAATCAGCTTGATTGTTGTTACACTGTTATCATTATCAATATTTGTCATCATGATTATGCAGGCCCGTGTAGCTGATTACAGGCTCCTTTTTGCAAATCTTTCGGAAACAGATGCCTCGTCGGTAATGACCTGGCTTAAAGACCGAAAAATTCCTTATCAGCTCAAAGACGGGGGTAAAGCGATTCAGATTCCGGCAGATAAAGTATATGAAACGAGGCTTGAACTTGCCGGGGCCGGAATGCCGCGGGGGGGCTCAGTTGGTTTTGAGATTTTTGACAAACAAAATTTTGGCATGACTGATTTTGCGCAAAAAGTCAATTATCAGAGAGCATTGCAGGGGGAATTATCCAGGACAATAGTTTCCCTTTCTCCTGTCGAAGGTGCCAGGGTGCTATTGGCCATTCCTGAGAAAAGACTCTTCAGAGAACAACAGAAAGAAGCTACAGCATCCATTATTGTAAAATTGGCGGCAGGCCGCAACTTAAGAGAGAACCAGATTCAGGGTATTATCCATCTCGTGGCTGGCAGCATTGAAGGTCTGGAGGTCGAGAATATCGCAATTGTTGACTCAAACGGCAGAGTGCTTTCAAAAGCAGTTGGTGATAATTCCAGCGGCCAAATGACAGCAGGCATGCTGGACTACCAACAGACAATTGAACAGCGGCTTGAAAAAAGGGCCCAGTCCCTCCTCGACAGAGCATTGGGTGCCAGCAATTCACTCGCACAGGTAACCGCACAGATTGACTTTTCACAAGTAGAAAAGACTGAAGAGCGGTTTGATCCAAACGGTTCCGTTCCCCGAAGCGAACAGGTTACTGAGGAAAAATCTGATGATGGAGGCTTCGGTGGTGGTGGAATTCCTGGTGTACAGTCCAACCTAAATGGAAATAATGTCGCACAATCAACCGGTGGCACTACTTCAAGCAGATCTTCCGAAACGATAAACTATGAAATCAGCAAAATTGTCAACAGGGTAATAGCGCCTGTCGGAACAGTGAAAAGTCTTTCCGTAGCAGTCCTTATTGCTGACAATGTAGTCCCTGGTGCAGAAGGAAAAGAACCTACACACGTTCCACGAGATAAAAAGGAAATCCAGGCAATTCAAGACATGATCACAAGTGCACTGGGTCTTGACATGAGTCGGGGTGACCAGATCTCCGTTGTATCTATGCCTTTTGAAAACTCATTTTTCGATCAGGCGATAAGCGAACCAACACCATCAGATAAGATTTATGAATACATGCCATTTATTAAATATGGTCTTCTAGGACTGGCTGGAATCCTACTCTACATTCTGATGGTAAAACCCATAATCAGGAGCATGCAGGGCGGATCAACCGGCAGTGGATATCAAACCGTTCAAGAGCTTGAAGCCGAGCTTCATGCCAGTGAGCAGCTCTTGGCGCCAAAAGATCCTACTCTATTACTCAGGGACCAGATTCTCAGGTCGGAAACCCCTCCGACTCAGGTTATTAAATCCTGGCTCAATAACGAATAAAGGATTCAGCAACTATGCAATTTTCTAAGCTCTCAGGTCCGGAAAAAGCTGCTGTATTCTTACTTTGTCTTGGTGAAGAAGCCTCCGCAAAGGTGTTTGAGGAACTTTCAGACAGTGAAGTCCGTATGATCAGCAGGAACATGATGGCCATTGACCATATTCCTGCTGACGTAGCAAATGAGGCCTTATCATCCTTCACAAAAAACCTGCAGGATTCCAACGGAATATTTGTGAAAGGCACTGAATTTGTTAGAAAAGCTCTTGCGGCTTCTGGGGACCGACAACGAGTTGAGGCGCTCATGGACCAGGTCATTTCCGGTACAGAATCAAGCTCTCTGGAAACAATATCCATGATGCAGCCGAGGATGGTTGCAAGCCTACTCGAGAGCGAACATCCACAAACATTAGCACTTATTCTTTCTACCCAAAAATCAGAACATACCGGCCGAATTCTTTCTCATCTTCCGGAGGAACTGAAAGCCGACGTAATGTACAGGATTGCAAAGATCGACAAAGTATCACCCGAAGTCATCAACCAGATCGAGGATGCTCTACAGCGTGAAATTGGTGTTGTAGTAAATAAGGAACAGCAGAAGGTTGGTGGTATAGATAAAGTTGTTGAAATACTGAGCCGCATGGATAAGGGCGTTGACCGTAACATCCTTATTAGGATGGAAGAAACAGATCAGGAAATGGCAGAAGCAATTAGAAAGAAAATGTTTACCTTCGAGGATCTGACTACTGTAGATAACTCCTCGATGCAGACGATTCTAAAAGAAGTCAACACCGATTCCTTAACATTGGCACTAAAAACTGCCTCGGATGAATTAAAAACCAAGATATTCAACAATATCTCGCAACGTGCCGCAGACATGATCCAGGAAGACCTGGATGTTATGGGGCCAACCCGTCTTTCAGAAGTTGAAGCGGTGCAGCAGGAGATTGTAAAAATAGCCTTAAGACTTGAAGATGAAGGGACACTTGTCCTGCCAGGAAGAGGAGGACGCGATGTCTTGGTCTAAGGTTTATAAAGGAAATAATGACTTTAAACCGCTGAGGTTACTTTCCAACGTCTTCAACGGTCCAAACACACTTGCTGAAAAAGTATTCCATTCTTCCAACAACTCCTCTTCAGGTGAGTTTTCGCCAAATACAAGCGATTCAGAAACATCTGTCGGGGGCACTACAACAATGGCGCTGGAAGATTTAAAAAAACAAGCCTTCGAACAGGGAAAGCAGGCAGGCATCAAAGAGGCTGAAGCACGATTTGGGGACACAAGCAACGCTTTAGCAGACCTTTTGAGTGAAGTTAGCGGATTGCGTGAATCAATTATCAATAACAGCAGCCAGGACATGTTGCGCCTTGTTATGGCAATCAGCCGTCAGATTATCCATAAGGAAACATCCTTGGATGATGACATCATTCTTGAAACTCTGAGCAAGGCCTTACGGGCGGCAATTAAAACCGACGAGTATCACATCAAGATTAACCCTGATGATCTCGCAACAGTCAATGATAAGAAACCCCTGTTTTTGACAAGTATCAGTGGTTTGAAAAATATAACTGTTGAACCAGACCCCAGCGTTGCAAAAGGTGGCTGCCTGGTAGAATCTTCTCTTGGCCAGGTAGATGCCACAATTGAGTCTCAGCTGGAAAAGTTATACAACCATCTGCAGAAATCCATGGAAAATGAATGATGGAGCAGCTAGCTGAATCCATCAAGGGTCTTAATACGATCCGAGTCCGCGGTAAAGTTACCAAAATTGTTGGCCTTGTTGTGGAAGGTTACTGTCCTGAGGCATCTGTCGGTACACTTTGCGAACTGACCCCACTTGACGGCAGTTCTGTTGTACATGCTGAAGTTGTTGGTTTTCGGGAAAACCGCGCTTTGTTAATGCCCCTTGGAGAACTACGCGGCCTTGGGCCGGGCAGCCTGATAAAAGTATGCCAAAGCAGTGCTACTGTCGGAGTCGGGGATAATCTGTTAGGAAGAGTCATTGATGCGATGGAAAATCCTATTGATGACGGCCCCGCAATATTGCCGGAAAAAGAAATGCCTATCTATGCTCTTCCTCCTGGTCCCATGCAACGGAAAAAAATTAGTACTCCCCTTGATCTCGGAGTCCGGGCAATCAATGGACTGCTTACCAGTGGTTCCGGACAACGAATGGGAATCATGGCAGGCTCAGGTGTTGGTAAAAGTGTTTTGCTTGGAATGATGGCGAAACATACTCGGGCTGATGTAAATGTCATAGCTCTGATTGGTGAGCGTGGCCGAGAGGTAAGAGAGTTTATCGAAAGAGATCTAGGACCTGAGGGCTTGGAGCGCTCTGTTGTTCTGGTTGCATCTTCAGACCGCTCTCCCCTGTTGCGAATGCGTGGTGCTTTTGTAGCAACAACCATCGCAGAATATTTCTGCTCACAGGGCAAAGAAGTCCTGTTCATGATGGATTCCATCACCCGTTTTGCCATGGCCATGCGTGAAGTCGGTCTTGCAATCGGGGAGCCTCCAACAACAAAAGGCTACACGCCATCCGTATTTGCAGCTCTGCCAAAACTCCTCGAGCGTGCTGGCAGTTTTAAGGGTGCCGGAAGTATTACTGGCCTCTATACTGTCCTGGTAGAAGGTGATGATATGAACGAGCCAATTGCTGATGCCGTACGATCAATTCTAGATGGCCATATCGCTCTTTCCAGAGACCTGGCTGCCAAAAACCATTACCCGTCAATTGACATCCTCAATTCAACAAGCAGGGTCATGCGCGATATCGTGTCACCTGAACATAATAAAATAAGCGGTCAGCTCAGAGAGGTAATTGCCACTTACCGTGAGGCTGAAGACCTTGTCAATATTGGTGCCTATTCTGCCGGCAGTAACCCAAAAATAGATTACGCTCTTACGCGAATAGATGCCGTAAACAGTTTCCTGCGACAGGAGATGGATGAAGAAGCAGACCTTGCTACAACAATGTCTGCCATGGATAAACTACTACTCGACCGCAGAAAATCATCACGGGATACATAAGCCCTAAGACAATGAATGTACAGGTCAACAGAAAACAAAAGAGAAAAGTATGAAGCCTTTTAAGCTGCAATCTGTTCTCGATTATCGAAAACTCTTGAAAAATATAGCTCATCAGGAGCTTTCTACAGTTATCAGCTTAGAAAAAGAAATCCTATTCGCAATTAATTCTGAACTCAGCGAACTCGATCAACTTTATGATGACTTGGAAGAAAGACAGAAAATAGGCATCACTCCCCATGAGCTTTCTATTTATGAAAACCGGCTTTCTCACAAATCTGACCACATTTCTCTATTGAAAGAAGAACTTGAAAAAACACGTCAAGAGATTGAGAAACGGCGTCAAACTCTATACGAAGCAAGCAAAGACAAAAAAGTTCTTGATACACTTAAAGAAAAGCATATCACTGACCAGGAACAGCAATACCGTAAAAAAGAAACCATTGCAACAGATGAAGTCGCTCTCCGGATTCACAAGAGGTAACTATGAAAATCAAACAGACTGCCATCCCAATTATGTTCTTTCTTTTAGCAATATTTTTTCACTCTCATTTGGCAAACAGTGAAACTGTTAAGAAAGATGGTCACATCGGCTCAGTAGAAGAGAGGCGCATCATTGTTTCTCTCAAAGAACAACAGGCCAAACTCGAAGAACGCAATATACTTCTTGATCAAAGGGAGTTGGAGCTAAAGAGTTTGCAGGATGAAGTCGATAATAAGTTAAACGAGCTTAAAGCACTGAGGGTAGAAGTGAAAAATCTTCTGTCGCAAAAAGATACAGAAGAAGAACAAAGAGTGAGAGATCTCAGCAAGATGTACGAGAAAATGGACTCGGTCAAAGCCGCTACAATACTCTCGGATCTTGAAGATAACCTTGTAACAGGAATACTTTCTGGAATGAAAAAAAAATCTGCTGCCAAGATACTGAACAATATGGATAAAGAGAAAGCAGCACATCTAAGCGTGGCCTTTTCGACTTTGAAACCAAAATAATTTCCTATGCATGTAGCAAACCGTATTATTTCAAAATATTACTTTGCAAAACACATAATACCATGGAGTCAGCCTCACTGTTGTGAGGCTGGCAGATTATCAACCATAAACTGAGAGGAAAGTGCCTATGATGCAGACACTGCCGATCAACCTGTTCGGAGCCCCAGCGGTTTCCGGACAAAACAAACCGCCGGATGGGGCAAGTCCTGGTCTTATGGACTCTCTACTGGCGAAGGAAATGACGGGGCCTGGCTCTATAGTCCAGGAATCCGTAACGGAGGCAGGATGGCTGATGGCAGCAGCTATTTTCGAGACCCCCGAGGGAATCAACCCCGATCAAACTGCGGAACAGTTCGAAATATCCGCAGAGATCGCACTAACTCAATCAGCCGATAACATTTTTCTTTTTCCCGAAACACAGGCCAAAACAAACCTGTTTAACGGATCTGAAGGTGAAATGCTAACGGCCAATAACCAGCCGGAACAATCTGGCCTTAAACAACTATGGCCGCAAACTTCCGGTTTCAGTTCTGAATCGACAGGTTCAGCAGATCTTTCAAAAGTTCTGCAAGCCGCTAATGAAGATGACAGTGTTAGTATTACCATACCGAGAGATAGTATATCCGAAGGAGAAATTCCTTCCTCTCAAGTCGTAAGAAAACCTGTACCGAAAACAGTCGCTGACCTTATGGAACTTGTCAGCGGAAACAACATTGAAAAAGTGAAAGCAACGCTAGAGATTCTTGACCCGCGTCTAGTTGAAAAAATGCAAAGTCAAGATCTCCTAGCTGTCCAACAAAATACCGACACTTTAAAAAGTGTCAGTGAAACAATGGACCCACGTTTTCACGGACTTTTGGAAAAGGTTAGCCGTATTAAATCATCTCTTGCAGAGGGTGTTCAAGTGAGGGAAAACGACTTGACAGGTTCAACCTCAGTCCAGAGTCAATCAATCCAGCCCACAAACGATGCGAACCAGGAAAAGACAGATTTTCTGTTTGGTGAGAACACCAGACAAAATATCTTTTCCGGTAAATCATCTGACACTCCATCTCCAGCTGATGCAATGAAGACTGTTGGAGAAGGATTCGGGACGACTTTGGGACAATTCCAAAATACTGCGCAAGCCCTTACCAGTGACAAGTATGAAACTTTTGCCAAACTTCCTTCCGGTAACATAGTTGCCGAAAGTCAGGTTGTCAGACAGGTTGTCGAACAATTACATGTGTCACCTAGAAATGAGTCTAGCAGTATTACTATCAGGATGCAGCCCGAGGAACTCGGACATCTTAAGGTGGACCTGGTAATAATCAAAGAACATGTAACCGCGCATTTGCAAGCGCAAAACCACCAGGCTCAGGATATTCTCGAACGTCATATCCACAGATTAAGGGAAAGTCTTGAACAACAGGGCCTAAAACTGGACGACATTCAAGTGAGCGTTAGCAGCGATCGGGATGGCGGCAGGGCACTATTTCAGGACAGGGAATCATTCCCCTTTACCGGACATGACAATCAGCATTCGAGAAACTGGCGAGCAGATACGGCGCCGGAAGATAGCCCCGTATTAGTGCAGCGGGAATCAGAAGGACTTAGTCTAAGAATATGAACATGATAAACTTCAACATAAGGAGGTGAGCCTTCAATGACGTCCATATCTGATGTGACGACAACAGCTGGTACAACTATTGCCTCTTCTACCGCAGGAGCAAGCGGTGTCATGGGGAAAGATGATTTCCTGAAGCTTCTGGTTGCCCAGCTACAGCACCAGGATCCGCTTAATCCTGCTGATCCCACGGAATTTACAGCTCAACTTTCCCAGTTCAGTTCACTGGAACAGCTCTTTGCTGTAAATGATAACCTCGAAAAAATGGTTGCTGAAAATGGCGGCATGGAGCGTTTTTCAGCTCTATCGCTTATTGACAGAGAAGTTGTCTCCACGAGTAATAGTTTCCTTCTTGGAGAAAATGGCGTCGAACTGGGTTACCGGCTCGACAGACCTGCAAACTCCGTTAATCTTATTATCCAAGATCAATTGGGTCGAACGCTTGCCACTCTGCCTGCCACAGAGACTGAAGCAGGAGACCACTTTTTTTCCTGGGATGGGACCGACGAGGCCGGCAACATCATTCCTCCTGGCGAATACACAATGATTGTAAGCGCTCAGAGAAGCAACGATGATGTTTTTGCAGGTACAGCGCTCATTAAAGGAATCGTTACCGGGGTAGACCTGAATGGCGCGGAAAACAAGCTTATTACGGATGCTGGTGTTTTCCAAATGTCAGACATTTTGAGTGTAAGGAGCCAGGACAATGAGTGATAAGCTGGTGATTATGCCTCAACCAATAATGCCTGCAGGAACAACCCCATCCGGGAAGCCGGTCAAGCAGGGTAAAACTTCGTCCATATCCTTTGATAAGGTGTTGGATGATCAACTCAAAACAGAAAAGCTGAAATTCTCCCGTCACGCTTCTGAACGTATGCAAAGCAGAGGGATTAATTTCAACAATGAAGAAATGGACAGACTTTCAAATGCCGTAAACCTTGTCAATGCAAAGGGCTCCAGAGAATCACTTGTATTATTAAATGATACGGCTCTGGTAGTCAGCGTAAAAAACAATACAGTCGTTACGGTAGTTGATAAAAACAGTCTTCAGGGAAATGTTTTTACAAACATTGACAGTGCGATAATCGCATAATATACGAACCGGTCCTTGTAAAGGAGGTTCGTGGGCTGCTGACCGACAGAAGCAGCCTCACACAAGGAGAATTATAATGAGTGTACAAAGTTCATTGTACAGTGGCATCAGTGGTCTATCTACCAACGGCGATGCCATGAGTGTTATTGGTAATAATATAGCCAACACCAACACTATCGGTTTTAAAACAAGCCGAACTATCTTTTCCGACCTGCTCTCAAGCACAGTCTCAGGCTCTGGTGGTAACTCACAGGTGGGCAGGGGAGTCGGGCTCTCAATTATCGACAACATCTTCAGCCAGGGTACATTTGTCAGCACCGAATCTAATACAGACCTCGCCATTGAGGGTGACGGCTTTTTTATGGTCCGTGATCCTTTTAGTCAGGCTATCAGTTATACCAGGGCCGGTGCTTTCCGTTTTGACTCTATAGGCACACTGGTTAATGCCGAAGGATACAAGGTTCAGGGATATCCTCTTGACGTAAATGGAAATACAGTTGGTGACATAAATGATATCGTGGTTGACCCTTTAAGTTATACACCTGCGAATTCAACAGCAAACGTTACCCTATCCACCAACCTAAATGGCAACGCTCCATACCTCGGTGCATTTGATATTTTGGATCCAGCCAACACCTCAAATTACGCCGCCTCCATTCAGGTCTTTGATTCTCTAGGAGAGACTCACCTGATAACAAACTATTTTACGAAACTCGATCCGGCAACAAATCCACTGGAATGGCAAGTGACCACAACTGTTGATGGATCAGAAATTGGTGGTGTACCAGGTACTCTCACCCAGATAGGAACTGGAAACATTACATTTGGTGTTGATGGTGCTTTGACTGCTCCAGTCACATTAACAACTGGTGCAGGGCTGCTCACATGGGCAAACAACTCTGATCCGGCACAGCAGATATCATTCGATATGCAAACAACCCAGTATGCCAGTGATTCAGTTGTTAACTCTCAAAACCAGGATGGGTATGCTGCTGGTTCTCTATTAAAAATAGATATCGACAGCAATGGTAATATTGTAGGAACCTATTCAAACGGAGAGCCCCTGAAACTTTCCCAGATTGCTTTATCTGCTTTTACCAATACTAACGGCTTATCAAAGCAGGGGAACAATCTATACAATGAAACCAGTGAATCAGGAACTCCTATTATTGGTACTGTTGGCTCTGGTGTTGGTAAGATATTTACAAATTCACTGGAACAGTCCAATGTGGACCTGGCCCAGGAGTTTGTTGAAATGATTACCATCCAGCGTGGTTTTCAGGCAAACTCAAAAATTATTACTACTACAGATGAAATGATGAGCGAACTCATTAATCTGAAACGGTAATAATCAGTCAAAATAATGGCATTAAAGCGGCTGGTCCACCAGGACCGGTCGCTTTTTCATTTCCGCATGACGAATTCCCGTCACACAGAATTAGAATTCCCCTAAAGGTTTTCACTTTAATCTTTTTATAACAATATGTTACGAGACACATTGGCTATCTTGGCTTTTATGGCATTTAAATTGCTAAACAAAGTTACGTTAAGAAAATTCAACTGCTCTATGCATAAGAAAAATAATAACGGAGAGATGGTATCGTGGATCTTTCTACGGTTCTAGGAATTGTTGCAGCATTTGCTCTTATGATTTCCGCCATGTTGTCAGGCGGCTCAATCATGCTGTTTGTCAACGTCCCTTCCCTGCTCATTGTCTTTGGTGGTACTACCGGCGTTGTCCTGGTTAATTATCCATTCAAAGATATTTTTGGAGCTTTTGCTATCCTAAAGAAAGCTTTTCATCACAAAGAGACTACCCATAATGAAGTAATTGAGCAGCTCATCAAATTTTCTAGCAAAGCCAGAAAGGAAGGTATCCTTTCTCTTCAATCAATGATGAATGAAGTTGAAGACAGTTTTTTTCAGAAAGGACTGCAGATGGCTGTAGACGGCCAGGAACCTGAGTCACTTAAAGATATGTTGTTCAGAGAAATAGAATACATCCAGGAAAGGCATGATAAAGGGGCTGAAATATTCACCACCATGGGAACATTTGCTCCAGCGCTCGGCATGATCGGAACGTTGATCGGACTCGTACAGATGCTGCAGACAATGTCGGACCCATCTACCATTGGCCCTGCTATGGCCATAGCGCTGCTGACAACGTTTTACGGTGCAGTTATAGCCAACGTTGTCTGCTTACCGATAGCAGGCAAACTGAAACACCGCTCCCAGACTGAAGTGTTAAGAAAAAATCTTATCGCAGAGGGAATGGAATCCATACTAGCTGGGGAGAACCCGCGTATAATGGAACAGAAATTACACGCGTTTCTCGCCCCGAAATTACGTGAAAGCAATTTTAACTAGATTCAAAAGTTCTGAATATGGCATCTAATAAAGGCTCCAAAAAAAAACAGAAAAAACAACCGGCGGGCGCACCTCAGTGGATGGTCACATACAGTGACCTCGTAACGCTCCTTCTGACCTTTTTTGTATTGCTCCTCTCCATGGCCAGCCTTGACCAACTTAAATTTAATCAGGCAATAGTTTCCCTGAAAAACGCTTTCGGAGTAATAGGGGCCATTGAACAGCGAAGAATTGCTCCTCCTGCTGTCATAGAAATACCACCAGTAGAAGATGACCTGCTCCAGAGAGTCTACAACCGCATCATGACGAAATTCAATCGCTTGCGAATTGATGAAGACATTACTCTTGTTAAAGATCGTGGTGCCGTTGTGCTGCGTGTAAACAATTCCATCCTGTTTGGCCCCGGTGAATATGAGGTTAAACCTGAAGCACACGATGTATTGAAAAGAGTGGCCGATCTGATACGGCCGCTACCCCTGCAACTCAGGATTGCCGGACATAGCGACTCAACACCTTTCACAAAGAAGGACACAAGTAACTGGGATTTATCGATGATGCGGTCAATTTCTGTTCTAAAATTCTTTGCGCATGAAAAACTTTATCCAGTAGATCGAATGTCCGCCACTGCGTTTGGCTCTCAACGTCCTGTCGCTCCTAACGATTCACAAGTTAACAGGGCATTAAACAGAAGAGTAGATTTTATACTTGAAAGCATCGGAGGATACTCTGAGGAGCTTCCATATCTCATCGATGCACGTGATCAACTTCCTTTTTAAGTAGAAACGGAGAGAATAATGGCTGAAAAGAAACAGGAAGAACAACAGGAAAGCCCCCCCAAAAGCAACAAACTGAAAATTATAATCGGAGCAGTTGTCGCGCTTTTATTGATAGCAGGAATAGGTGCCGGAGCCTACATTATGGGAACAAAGTCGGCCATTGCTACAATATCCGCTGATGACCAAAATGAGGAAAAAGAAAAAACTTCCAAAAAGCAGGAAGAAGATATTGAAATTGTTTCTGACTCTGAAATTGGCCCAATGGTCAAAATCGACAATTTCATTGTGAATATCCTCACCAGCGGTGACCCCCGTTTCCTTAAAGCGGCAATCACCCTTGAAGTTAATTCTGAAGAATCACAGGAAGAGGTGGAGGCCCGAATGCCTCAAATACGGGACGCAACTCTACTCCTGATTAGCAACAAGACATTTGATGAATTACGAGACCTGCAGGGGAAAATGCAGCTACGTGCAGAGTTAGCTGGAAAAATCAACAGCCTGCTCCATAAAGGGACGCTGAAACATATTTACTTTACAAACTTCGTCATCCAGTAAGGGGGAATAACCTGTGGAGCGAATTCTTTCCAAAGATGAAATATCAGAACTGCTTTCTGCTCTGCGTGAAGGCGACATAAAAACGGAAGTTGATCAAACTGCATCGACAACCGATAAAAATGTAACCCGACTGGATCTGGCCCGCTCCCGCGGAGCCGGTCGTTGGCAGCACAACGATTTTGATGTTGTCCTGGATTCTTTTGCAAAAAATCTGGGAATATCTCTTACCAACAGGTTACAAAGGTCTGTCTCTGTTAAAAAAACTATCGTGGAGTCTGCAGAAATAGATCCATTCCTCATGCAACTTGACGATCATGGATTGATAGGTGTAGTGAGAATGGATCCTCTCAAAGGTGCTGGACTTCTTATTCTCGACCCTGCACTCTCGTATTCTCTCGTTGAGGTTATGCTTGGAGGATCTACTGAAATATCGACTTCACCTGTAACTCGCCCGATGACAACAATTGAAGTCAACGTCATCAAGGGTGTTTTAAGCACTTCCTGTGAAAATCTTCAAAAGTCCTTTAAGCCTATCCAGGAACTTTTCACATCCTTAGCTACACTAGAAATTGATCCGAGGATGGTAAATATAGCTGCACCCGACACGGAAGTACTGGTAGCAAAATTCACAGTCTCAATTGATAATCTTTCGGGTCTGCTCACCTTTGTAATTTCATACTCTTCGATGGAACCCTTGAGGGAAAAGCTTAAAGAAGGTGTAACCGATATACAGGATCAAGGCACATCCTGGTCAAATACAATTGCCGACGGGCTGCAGGACATGAGAACAGAAATTACCGCCCAATCCGGAGAAATAACACTGAACATTAAAGATATTCTTGATTTACAGGAAGGAGACATCATCGATCTTAACTATGACCCTAACACTCCATTGCGCATACTTGTTGGCCAAAAGCCTAAATATTTTGCCCATGCCGGTGTTCATAACGGCAAGAAAGCTGTGCGCGTAACGTGTAGATTCTCACAGGAGGATACCAATGGAAGCAACTGAAAACCAAACTACTGCTGAAGAAACCTTACCAACTGACCAGCCGGAAACCATGCCGGAAACTCCGCAGGAGACAGCACCGGAAACAATGCAGGCATCGGAAAACGGCGATAAAGACCTCAAGTTCCTCTTTGATATCCCTCTGCAGATATCAGTTGAGGTCGGCCGCTCCAGCCTGCTGATAAAAGAGCTGCTGCAAATGAGAGAAGGATATGTGATCGAGCTGGATAAACTTGCCGATGAACCACTAGACCTTTACGTCAACTCACGGCTTATTGCACGCGGCGAAGCAGTAATTGTGAACGAAAAGTTCGGTCTCAGACTGACCGAGGTTGTCAGCCAGGCTGAAAGAATAGAAAAACTGGGTTGATCTGTGATCTGTTCTGCAATGAATAATTTCATAACAAATAAATAGTACAATGATTCGATTAATCTACCTACTTTCATTTCTGCTAATTCCTACTCAGCTTTATGCAGCTGATGGATTATCAGACGGGCTTCTACCGGCCACTCTCAAACTTGTGGGGGGGTTGGGGCTCGTTTTAGGAATTGTTCTTTTGCTCTATGCTTTAAGTCGCAAAGGTTTCAGCTTCATGCCAACCCCCAAAAGCGGCATCATAAAAATTGTTGAAATGAAGCACCTTATGCCCAAGAAATCATTATGCCTTATTGAGATCAGAGGAAAGGAACTGCTGCTAGGCTTGGGTGTTAACAGCATTGAATTGATATCACCCATTGAAGATTACAACTGCCCTTCCTTTGAAGAGACTTTGCAGTCTAACATTGAGGAAAAAAAATGAGACGTTACGTCATATTCGGCAGCATTATTCTTTTGTTCTTTTCCCAGTCTGCATGGGCCCAAGGTATACCAACCATTACATTAGGTGTTAATGAGTCAACATCACCACAACAGGTTTCCACCGCGCTTCAGGTATTGTTCCTGTTTACAGTTTTGTCTCTGGCTCCGGCAATCCTTCTGATGACGACAGCTTTCACCCGGACAGTCATCGTTTTATCATTTGTGCGTCAATCCATGGGAACCCAGCAGATGCCTCCCAACCAGGTTATCATTGGGTTGGCTCTTTTCCTGACATTTTTCATTATGTCACCAGTTTTCAATGAAATAAATACAACCGCATTACAGCCTTACTTCAATGAGCAGATTGATCAGAACCAGGCTCTGCAGCTTGCTGTTCAGCCGATGCGTAATTTCATGTTCAATCAAACCAACGAGAAAGACCTGGGACTGCTGATGGACATCTCCGGTAACATTTCGCCGGATAATCCTGATGATGTCCCGACAACAGCTCTGATTCCGGCGTTCATGCTTTCCGAATTAAAACGGGCCTTTCAAATGGGATTTATGGTTTATGTCCCATTTCTCATTATAGATATGGTTGTCGCTTCAGTTCTGCTAGCCATGGGTATGATGATGTTGCCGCCACCCATTATTTCATTGCCCTTTAAGTTGCTTCTTTTTGTCCTCGTGGATGGATGGAGCCTCGTTGTAGGGTCGATTGTTCAGAGTTTCTTCTAGGGGAAAATCAATGACTCCTGAATTAGTAATCGAGATAGGACGCAAAGCGGTTCAGACCGTTCTCATGGTGGCTGCCCCAATGCTTCTTTCGGGTATGATTGTGGGTCTTATTGTCAGCATATTTCAGGCCGCGACCCAGATTAATGAACAGACTATGACATTTGTACCAAAAATAGTAGCAGTTCTTGTTGCCCTGCTCTTCTTTGCACCCTGGATTATGAATACCCTAATTATTTTTACAAACGGCATATTCGATAGTATCGCTACCATCCAATAAGAATAAAACTGGCAACCAGTTCCTTCATAATTTCAATCAAAGACAACCGGACTACTAAATATAATAATTCCGAGAAATACTGAGGGTTACTTTGGAAATCCCCTTCATTTCTATAGAAAAAATCCAGATATTTCTGATTTGTGCTGCCAGGGTTGCAGCTCTTTTCGGAAGTATTCCAGTTTTCAGTAGTATTCAAGTTCCGGCAAAGATTCGTGTTGGACTTTCAATTGGCCTCGCACTCCTGCTTTTTCCCGTGCTCGAACCTTATATTCCCACTCGGAATCTGACTCTGCTCAACCTCGCATTCATTATAACCAATGAGGCACTTCTGGGTTTCATGATAGGTCTGACTGCACGACTTATTTTCACAGCCATTGAATATGGTGGGACAGTTATCGGCTATCAGATGGGTTTTGCTGCGGCGAATGTTTTTGACCCGCAAACAAACCATCAGATCTCTCAGATTTCTCAGTTCCAGAATGTTTTTGCAATACTCATTTTTCTTGCACTCGATGTCCATCATATTTTTCTTCGCGCCATAGTTGAATCGTATCAATTGATAGTACCTGGGGCGCTCGACTTTTCAGGTGGGGCCGTTCCGTTTCTTATGAAACTGGCAAGCGGCATGTTTGTTCTGGGTATAAAATTCAGTGCACCGATTTTAGCAGTCCTGCTCCTTTCGGGACTCGTTCTCGGGATACTCGCACGGGTATTTCCACAATTAAACGTTTTTCTGCTTTCATTTCCTCTGAATATAGGGCTGTCGTTTTTTGTCATTGGTTTGACACTAAATATCGTTGCAGTTCTTTTAAGTCGGGAATTTGACGCCCTGGGTGACCGATTCCTTAACATATTCCAGATGCTTTGAGATAATAAATGCCAGAGACTTCTCAACAAGAACGTACAGAAAAAGCGACTGCCAAGCGACGTGCCGATTTTCGTGAGAAAGGGCAGGTCGCGCAAAGCAAAGAAGTCCACACTGCGGTATTATTATCTACCACCCTTCTGTTCTGGTTTTTTTATGCGCCGCGTTTCTGGAACCAACTTTCATCTCTCACTTCAGGATTATGGAATAAAGCAGGAGAGTTTACGGTTTCTCCCGATGCTATAGTAGACCTTACCGGCTTCATTCTCCAGAAATTGGCGTTCTTGATAGGTCCATTACTATTGCTTGTGCTGGTCATCAGCTTTTTCTCAAGTTTTCTGCAGATCGGCTGGCTTTTTACCACCAAACCGTTGATTCCTGACATTGCTAAACTGGATCCTATAAAAGGGGCCAAGAAGTTCTTCTCTAAAAAATCACTGGTCGAGGTAATAAAATCACTTGCTAAAGTACTGCTGGTGGGCGCTGTAGCTTACAGTACTGTTATTGATAAATTTGATGGGGCCCTCATTCTGGTAGACATGGATGTGAATCAGACACTCCTTTTTGTAGGAAAGGTGGCTGCACTTATACTGCTGAAATGCTGTGGTATTCTTATTTTTCTGGCTGTGCTCGACTACATGTTTGTTCGGTGGAGTATGGAACAGCAGATGATGATGACAAAGCAGGAAACAAAAGAAGAATTCAAAGAAGCAGAGGGTGATCCGCATGTAAAATCACGCATCCGATCAATACAGTTCCAGATCGCCAGAAAACGAATGATGGCCGAGGTTCCCAAGGCCGATGTGATAATAACAAACCCGACACACATATCAGTGGCGCTTGCTTACAGACGAGGAGAAATGGAAGCTCCACAGGTTGTGGCAAAAGGTGCAGATCATCTCGCTATGAAAATCCGAGAGATTGCAAGAGAAAATGGTGTTCCCATTATTGAAAACGTTCCTGTGGCACGGGCGTTGCATAAAGTGGAAATAGGGTCCAGTATTCCTGAAGAGATGTTTAAAGCTGTAGCAGAGATTCTGGCCTATGTATACACTTTAAAAGGGAACTAGTTAATGATACAGGCTCTTGCTCAGAAAAAATGGTCTGAAAATATAATCAGAAGCGACATCCTTGTTGCACTGGGGCTTGTCACCATTCTCATGGTGATGATAATACCTTTACCTCCACTAGTCCTGGACGTTTTTCTTTCACTCAATATCACTATTGCACTATTAATTCTTATCATAAGTCTATACACCGTTCGCGCTCTAGACTTTGCTATATTTCCGTCAGTTCTTCTTGCAACAACTCTTTTCAGATTATCACTGAATGTAGCTTCCACCAGGCTCATTCTGCTCCGTGGTGATGAAGGACCCAGTGCCGCAGGTACTGTTATTCAGTCTTTCGGACAGTTTGTAGTGGGGGGCAACTATGTCGTCGGTCTTGTAGTTTTTATAATTCTCGTCGTTATAAATTTTCTAGTTATCACAAAAGGCGCAGGAAGAATAGCCGAAGTTGCAGCACGATTTACCCTCGACGCCATGCCCGGAAAACAGATGGCTATCGACGCAGATTTGAATGCCGGACTCATTGATGATGATGAAGCTCGCATGCGGCGCAAAGAGATATCCGATGAAGCCGGATTTCACGGCGCCATGGACGGTGCCAGCAAGTTTGTAAAAGGAGATGCCATTGCCGGTATTATTATTACCTTTATAAATATTGGTGCCGGATTTGTAATTGGTGTGTTGCAAAAAGGGATGCCGGTGAGAGAAGCAGCAGCCAATTATACAATTCTAACTGTTGGTGACGGTCTCGTGGGGCAGATACCTGCTCTCATCATTTCAACAACTGCAGGCCTTCTGGTTACAAGAACTGCGGGTACTTCAGACTTTGCCTCCGAGCTTAAAACTCAATTCTCACTTCACCCGCAGGCAATATGGGTTGTTTCTACTGTTCTTCTCATTTTCGCTCTTATACCTGGCCTGCCATTTATCCCATTTCTCCTTCTTTCTGGGATGACAGCTTATCTTGCTTATCATCTGGACCGCAAAAAAAATACTGAAGAAGAAACATTATCAGAGGAACAACCAATGTTGCCACCTGCTGAAGAAGATTTCAACCAGGATCTTGCCATCGACCTGCTTGAGCTTGAAGTAGGATACGGCCTGGTTCCATTTGTTGACGCAGCTCAGAACGGCGAGCTATTGAATCGGATCCGATCCATACGAAAACAGTTTGCAATGAACAGCGGGTTTATAGTCCCTCCAATACATATAAAAGATAATCTTGAGCTCAAACCTAACGGATACCGTATTTCACTGAAAGGTGTTCCTTTAGCTGACGGAGAAATGCTTCCCGGCCACTTCCTTGCAATGAACCCCGGCACTGCAACTGAAAATCTCAAAGGAGTCGAAACAGTAGAACCAGCCTTTGGTCTTCCCGCCATCTGGATCAATGAAGACAAGAAAGAACGCGCCCAGATAGCGGGTTATACAGTTGTTGATTGTACGACAGTAATGGCCACTCATATCAGCGAGATAATAAATCAACATGCTCATGAACTACTTGGAAGGCAAGAGGCACAGAACTTGCTAGATAACCTTGCAAAGACGTATCCGAAGCTAGTAGAAGAGCTGGTGCCAAACCTTTTAAGCCTTGGAACAGTTATGCAGGTACTACAAAACTTATTAAGAGAAGATGTATCTATTAGGGATCTCAGGTCGATTCTAGAAACCCTGGCTGATCTGGCACCTTCAACTCAGGAAGTTGATGTACTTACCGAGCACGTCAGGCACGCTATGTCCCGGCAGATAAGCTCAAAATACACTCAGGGCGACAACATACTACCACTGCTTACATTTGACAGAGAAGTGGAGGAGACCATTCAACAGGCTGTTCAAAACAAGGGACAAGGCAGTTATTTAGCCATAGACCCTCAGAAAGCCCAGTCTATTCTCGACGGCCTATCTCAAAGCATGAACAACTTTGATGGTTCAATGCAGCCGGTTCTACTTTGCACGCCAACTATCCGACCTCATGTCAAAAGATTGACCGAACGTTACCTCCCTAACTTGTCAGTTATTTCTCATAATGAGATCGCTCCACACCTTAAAGTCAGATCATTAGGAACGGTGAAACTCCATGCAAGTTAAAGTTTTTGAATCTGAAGACATAAAATCCACTCTTCGCAAAGTGAAAGAGACCCTCGGGCCAGACGCTCTGATACTATCGACAAGAACTGTACGCAAAAGAGGTAAGGGTTTACTTAGCAAGCAGGTCGTCGAAGTAACGGCTGCCATAGATAACGATGTTGACAAAGGTTCTGCCCCTCGCGTTCCGCAAGAAAGTACTTCTATTCATTCAGATTCTGAAAATATCAGGACTATAGATGATAATCTCACTTATGAACAACTCTGGCGAAACCGCAAAGTTATCGACCCCCTCGAAGAAGAGGTAAAAGAACTCAGGCAGAGCGTTGAAACCCTTGATTTTGACAAATTTCAAGATGAAATTAAGGAGCTCAAGGGCCTTTTCAATAATGCAATGGAAGAGATATCGAGTCACCAAAAACCTGATATAAAAATTGTAGATGATTTCACTTCTTACAAAGATGTACAGTCCAGCAACATCACTGATAGTAACTGGCTTGCATCGGGTTTTGATGAACTTGCTGCATATGGCATCAGAGGGAGAGCTGCTGAGAACCTGATGCGATCGGCTGCAAAAAAACTATCCATCCAGCAAGTTGCTGATAAAAAGACTCTAAAAACATTTTTCAATAATGAAATTTCACGTCAATTCAAGGTAAGTGGACCTATAAAGGTCAGCAGCAAAGAATCAAAACGTCTGGCACTCATAGGACCTACAGGTGTAGGAAAAACAACAACAGTTGCAAAACTTGCTGCAAGCTACCTCAAACACTTTGATAAAAATGTGGCTTTAGTCACTATAGACACTTACAGGATAGCCGCCGTAGAGCAGCTCAAAGTTTACGGGGAAATAATGAACCTTCCGGTAGAGGTAGTAATTTCACCGGACCAGATGGAAAATGTGCTTAACAAGCACGATGACAAAAAACTTATCCTTATTGATACTGCCGGGCGCAGCCCAAGGGATGAAATGAGCATAAAGGAGCTGTCATCATTTCTTCGCCCGGAATTCGGTATAGAAAATCATCTCGTTTTATCTGCGACCAATAGCGAAGACAACCTTGAAAACTCCGTTAATCGCTTCAGTATACTTCCTGTTCACAATATTGTTTTCAGTAAAATTGATGAATGTGCAACACTGGGCAATCTGCTCAGTGTCAACAACAATAATGAATATCCAATATCATATTTAACTAACGGCCAGAAAGTTCCTGAAGATTTGATGCTGGCAAACCCGAAGAAAATATCAGATCTCATCATGGGTAAACGACATGGGTAACAAAATGGCTAATATTGCAGCAGAACCTGTTGATCAGGCTGAAACTCTTCGGACATTAAACGGACAAAAAACGTCTCCAGCATTAATGACGGGTGATAATGGTAAGGCTTCGTGGGTTCTTTCAGTCACCAGTGGCAAGGGAGGAGTCGGCAAAACAGCTGTTGTAGCAAATGTAGCAATATCTCTTGCAAAAACCGGCAAAAAAATCCTGATAATTGATGCCGATCTCGGACTTGCCAATATTGATGTCGTTTTCGGGCTAACTCCTAAATACAACCTAAATCATTTCTTTAACGGCGAACAGGACCTTAACTCAATTATCGTCGAAGGCCCCTATGGCATAAAAATATTGCCTGCAGGTTCGGGTGTTCAGAAATTTACGCGTCTTGAATCCGACCATAAAATTCGGCTGATGGAAGAACTTGACACACTTCATGATTATTTCGACGTCGTTCTGATTGATACCGAAGCTGGTATCTCGGAAAACGTTACTTTTTTCAACACAGCCGCCCAGGACATTTTGGTAGTCACTTCCCCTGAACCGACAGCAATTACCGACGCTTATGCCCTGATGAAACTGTTATCCACGCAATATCATGAAAAGAAATTCTGCCTCATAGTCAATTCGGTAAAAGATGAGGATGAAGCCCTCAATGTTTTTAGAAAACTTACAATGGTTTCCGATCACTACCTGGACATATCCATTGACTTTCTAGGGGGCATTCCTTTTGACCGTCGTATGCATGAATCTATCAGACAGCAGAAAGCCATGGTTGATCTTTACCCGGCAACCAAAGCAAGTGCAGCTTTCGAATCACTGGCAGGAAGTATTACATCTGAAAAACGTGAGAAAATGCCAAAAGGAACTGTCCAGTTTTTCTGGAAGAGCCTTCTAACATTTGGCAGTGAGACTTGAAGATGAACAGACAATACAATCCCTACACAAATCAGGAAGATGACAGAAACGCTCTCATAAAGAGTCACATGCCGATGATTGAGTGCATTGTTGAAAGGATGGTTCCTCAAGTTCCTTCTTTTCTTACACGAGACGACATGGCAAGCGCTGCCATGATGGGATTGCTGGATGCTGCAAGCCGTTTTGATGAATCCAAGGGTATACTTTTCAAAACCTTTGCAGAGCATCGTATACGAGGAGCAATTTTTGATGAAGTACGAAAAATGGACTGGTTCTCAAGGTCTTTAAGGGAAAAACATTCCAGGCTGACAAAAACAATGGACTGGCTGGAAAAAACCCTGGGGCGTTCTCCAGAGGAGGAAGAAATGGCTGCTGCTATGGATATGAATCTCGAAGACTATCATAAGTTGATGGGACAAGTCTGTCACCTGGGATGTGTCAGCCTGCATGAAACACTCGATAGGTCAAGAAACGGCCGTGATTTCTTGGAAAGTCTGATGGACGAAAACGGTAAAGCCCCTACAGAAAGGATTGAATCAAAAGAACTGACTAAGGATATTGCCGCTCATCTCAGAAAACTTTCCGAAAAAGAACGGTTGGTCATTTCATTATACTACTACGAAGAGCTCAATCAGAAAGAGATAGCTGGGATACTGGAAGTGTCTGAAGGGCGTGTCTCACAGCTTCACAGCCAAGCACTCATGAAGCTCAAAGTGAAAATAAAAAAGGCTTTAAAAAATAGAAATGAATCTTACTAAAAATTCATCCATATACAAACAGGCAGGAAGTTAAAACATACAGGTACATAAGATATGACACCTCTGAATATGACACTTATCACTTCCGTCAGCTTTTGCAGTTTACTACTGATGACCTACCTCTTTTTACGCCGCAGGTTGAATCTGCAGCAACGGGTAATCGCCAAGCTTGTTCTGGAGCTTGATAAGGCTCTGCAATGCCTGAACACTAACACATCCAATTCCTGTGAAAAAGATAACAGCTTCCATGCGCAACTTGATGAAGCAGAGATTAAAACACAGCTCATGAGCAGTAACCGGAACAGTGAAATACCTTCAAAATATCGTCATATTAAATCACTTATCAGTCATGGGATGGACACCGAAGAAATCGCTATGGTTCTCAATATTTCTACCAGAGAAGCTGGACAACTCATTAATTTGTCAAACGTTGCCAGCAACGTAGCAATGTAAAACAGTTAAAGTTATTAACCAAAAGACCGACAAGTATTTGTATAGGGATAATATAACAGGGGAGCAAAAATGAGTTCAGGAATGTATAGCGCGTTATCAGGCAATCTGGCAAAAATGAAAACGCTGGACATAATTACTAATAACCTGACTAACGCCACTACTTTCGGATTCAAAAAAGAACGTCTGATTTTTGAATCTGTTCTTAACGATGCTAAACAAAATACTAGCGCAAAAGGTATAAATTTCACCCGCGCTCGCAATAACTATGTGGACTTCAGTCAGGGCGCAAGCCAGCCGACTGGCAGAAATCTTGATTTTTCAATCAACGGTGAGGGTTTTTTCAAGGTGCAGGACGATGATGGCAATATCTTTTATACGCGATCGGGGAACTTCGTACTTGATGGTGACAGCACCCTGAAAACCACAACAGATCTGACAGTTTTGAATTCCGGTAACAGCCCCATCACACTTCCAAACGCAGATGTTGATGTTGACGAAGAGGGAAGGATCTTTGACGGCGACAGTCAGGTTGATCAGCTGGCTATATATACTGTTGAAGATACATCTCTGCTGAAAAAAAAGGAACACGGGATGTTTTCTTTACCCGATGACATAAATGACCAGGAAGTAGATCAACCGCGTGTTCAACAAGGACATCTTGAAGCATCAAACGTAAATATGATGCAGGAAATGGCCTTGATGATGGACAGCCTGCGCACATTTGAATCATACCAGAAAATAATAAAGTCCTATGGAGCTATTGGGTCCAAACTCGACGAACTTGGGTCCTTAGGATAATTAAATAGCTGAGGACTTCGCAGCGACAGCAGTATAACAAAGGAGAATTATTATGATCAGAGCATTATGGACAGCAGCAACAGGAATGGAATCACAACAGCTTAACATGGATGTGATTGCCAACAACCTGGCAAATGTCAATACTGCAGGTTTCAAAAAAAGCCGGGCAGACTTTCAGGAGTTGCTCTATCAGAGCACTAAAGCCCCCGGCAGCCCAACATCTTCTGAAACAGAGTCTCCTACTGGAATCCAGGTCGGTCTTGGTACCAGGCCCGCTGCGGTCCAGAAGGTTTTTACAGTTGGCGATTTCCAGCAGACAAGTAACGAACTCGACCTTGGCATTGAAGGTCCAGGTCTCTTCCAAGTTCAGCTTCCCAATGGCGAATCAGCTTACACACGATCAGGAGCTTTCAAAAAAGATGGAACCGGCAGAGTGGTAACCTCGGACGGCTACCCTCTTGCCCCCGAAATCATTATCCCGGAAAACGCCACAAAAATTTCAATCGGTGAAGACGGCACTGTAAGTGTCCATCTAGATGGCAGTACCTCCAGTACACAAGTCGGCACGATTGAACTTGCTAACTTCAGCAACCCGGCCGGACTTTTCAGTATGGGCAGAAACCTGTACTCAGAAACACCGGCTTCAGGGGCACCTGTAACAGGTGTTCCTGGCGAGAGTGGCCTTGGAGTGATCTCACAGGGATTCCTGGAAGGTTCAAACGTAAGTATCATGGAAGAAATGGTCAATATGATTGCCGGCCAGCGTGCGTATGAAATTAACTCGAAGGCCATTAAGACAGCTGATGAAATGGTCCAGATGACAAACAACTTATTGTAGTGAATAAATCGTGAAAATCTACAAATGGTCTATCACTCTGCTTCTGGTTCTGTGTATCAATTCAACCGCATTTGGTAAAGCGGTAAACAGCACGGACAATTCAGTAACGATAGACCAGAATAGCATAGATAGAGTTCTATCTGATTATATCGAAAGAAACAAAAGCTTTCTTCCACAGGCAGAAATACGTTTAAGGAATATCCAGCTCGCGAAACCTTTCACACTGCCGAAGGGAAAACTCGACATCGAAGTTATTCCATCGGACCCGGCTATCCTGAAAAGCCACCGCTTCACTCTGATTTTCAGGGTAGATGGTAGGGTTGAAAAAAATATAGCTGTACGCGCCAAGTTGGAAGCAATTGCACCGGTTGCAGTTGCTTCTGGAGACCTGCAGCGTGGATCAATAATTAACAGGCGTGATATCAATCTCGTTCGAATGGATATAGTCCCTTTGCGCAACCCGAGCTTTGATCCCAAAGAACTTATCGGCAAAAAAGTAAAGCGCTCCTTAAGACTGGGCAAACCGATAGATCGTACATCCGTTGAGTTCCCATCCCTGGTCAAGCGCGGTGATATTGTTTCAATGGTTGTTCGTAAAGGCGCCCTTACTGTTACAGCCAAGGGTGTTGCCCGCAGGAACGGTAAAAAAGGTGCCTGGATAAAAGTTCGTAATACCAACTCCCAGAAAGAGATTCTATGTAAAGTGGTGGCTCCCGGTCTGGTTAAAGTGGAGATCTGATTTGATGCACAAAACAACCGCATTATTGCTAACAGTTGCATTTTTACTTTCCGGCTGTGCTACAAGCACCGTTAAAGTAGAGGAAGTACACATCCCCTCTTCCCCACCGGTTGCTGTTCCGGCTGTGCCTGAAACCGCCGGCTCTCTCTGGACCGATCGCCGAGGGGGCCTTTTTTATGACAATAAAGCCAGGAACGTCGGTGATATCGTGACCGTAGCAATATATGAAAAAGCTAGCGCCAGCAAGGAGGCAAGCACTTCAACTGGTAGAAACAGTACTGCTTCTGCAGGTATTAGTAAACTGTTCGGGCTTGAAGACAATATCGCCAAGATCAATAAATCAATAGATCCAACAAGTCTGGTAAGTGCCAGTTATGAAAATGACTTTGAGGGCACTGGAACAACAAAACGCAAAGAAGATTTGATCGCAACTCTCACTACGCGAGTCGTTGAAGTACTTCCTAACGGTAATCTCCGCATAAACGGTGGCAAAACTGTTGCCGTTAACAACGAGAACCAAATTATTCGCTTGTCAGGGGTTGTGCGACAGGAAGATATTTCTCCACAGAATCTGGTCGATTCAAAGCATATCCTCGATGCCGATATTGAATATACCGGTAAAGGGATAATTAGTGATAAACAGAAACCCGGCTGGCTGGTCCGATTGCTTGACAACGTATGGCCTTTCTAACAGGAATATAGGGATGCACAACCTACTTTCAAAACCAATACTTATTCTGCTGCTGCTCCAACTTGTACTTCCTGCCACGTCAATGTCTGCACGAATCAAGGACATTGCTCAGATTGAAGGAGTCCGTAATAATCAGCTGGTCGGTTACGGTCTGGTTGTTGGCTTAAACGGAAGTGGAGACAGTGCCAGCACAGAATTTACTATTCAGTCACTGGTCAACATGATGCAGAAGCTTGGTATAACTGTTGATCAGGACAAAGTGAAAGTAAATAATATAGCAGCTGTTATTGTCACGGCCGACCTGCCCCCCTTTGCAAAGGCTGGCAGTACCATTGATGTGCTGGTTTCATCAATAGGTGACGCTAAAAGTCTTGCGGGTGGCAGCTTGCTTATGACCCCCCTCAAAGGACCTGATGGGCACATATACGCTGTAGCACAAGGCCCCCTAGCAGTCGGGGCTCTGGCTTTCGGCGGCAAAGCTGCATCGGTACAGAAAAATCATCCAACAGTGGGGAGGCTTCCAGGTGGTGCCTTGGTGGAAAGAGAAGTTCCTTTCAAACTGAATCCGGGTTCGGAACTATCTTATCGTCTTGCCCGGGCAGATTTCACTACCGTATCAAGGATTGTAAGCGTAATTAATAATTTTTATTCCAGCAATATTGCCAAAGCCGCAGACAGCGGCAGCTTTAAAGTGAGAATACCTGATGAACACCGTGGCAACACCATTGGATTTATTGCTTCTCTGGAAGGTTTGCCTGTGAAACCAGATACCACCGCAAAAATTGTGGTGAATGAAAAAACAGGGACCATTGTTATGGGTAATGATGTCAGGTTGGCAACCGTCGCTATTTCACACGGCAACCTGAATCTGGTCATCAGTGAATCTGCTGAAGTTTCACAGCCCAATCCTCTTGGAGAAGGCGAAACAGTGGTCGTACCGCAGACAGAAATCACTGCGATAGAGGATCAGGGTAACCTGGTGGTCCTGCAAATGGGTGTCAGTATCGGCGATGTAGCAAATGCATTGAATGCGATCGGAGCAACTCCCCGTGACCTTATAGCCATTTTCCAGGCAATCAAGGCTGCCGGTGGCTTGCACGCCGATCTCGTCGTTCTATAAAAGTAACCCACAGGTATTTACATGAACACATATATAGATCCCAAATTACTCCTCAGCCAAGCCTCCCAAGCTGATTTAAATAATAAACAAGCAAACAGGAGTAAAAACCCTGAGCACCTTAAAAAACTCTGCCAACAATTTGAGGCAATTCTACTTAATACAATGTTCAAGGGAATGCGTTCTACCATACCTGATGGTGGGCTTATTGAAAAAGGAACCGATGCAGAGATTTACCAGGAATTAAGAGACCAGTCTGTTGCGGAACAAATGGCACGTCATCAAAGTATTGGCCTCGCAGAGACTCTGTTTAGGCAGTTAAAATCAGAAGAGGAATAACTCATCTGTTCATCATGTTCTTGGTTGCTAAAAAAGTAACCCTCCTGATCAACTTGCAAATCACGAATACACCCCCATGTTTTTCATCTGATCTCAATACATTGGCAACAATAAATATCCTTTATAATAAACCCTGTTTTTGCCATTACGTTTTTTTCTAAAGTTCTCCATTACCTGCACCGATAATATCAATAAGGAAGTGATTTCCATTTTGGGAAATATTGAGTGTTTCAATTTTTCAGGTAAAGATTATGTCAATTAAAATAAACGGCAATAAAGGTTTCGCGCCGGTCAACGAGGCCAAGAAATCAAATAAGTCCCAGTCGGCCAAAGGGACAGGAAAAGCGGGATCGGTAGACAAAGTAGCCTTTTCCTCTGTCCTGCAGGAAGTTAGCCATGCAAAACAGGCTAATTCAGCAGCAGGCGCTGAGCGGACTGAAAAAATTCAGGCGCTCAAAGAGCAGATCGCGGAAGGTTCCTACCAGCCAGATTTACAAAAGGTCGCCGCCAGCCTCCTGAGATTCCTAATCGAGGAGAAAATATAAATGATTGGTCAGACTCCTCGCGATCAGCTAAATAAACTGCACTCTGTAATTCTGAAGGAGCGAGAGTGTGCTAAAGCCCTTGCTATCGAAGATATGCTCGCCGCATCACAGGAAAAACAAGAACTGATTCACGTAATGAGTTCTCTGTCGGACCTGAACAAGTCGGATCAGGAATTTGCCGAAATTATTAGAACAGAAAACAGGCGAAACGCTTATCTTTTTTGGTCTGCACTGAAATGGATCCGTGAGTCTATGGAATTTTTCGGTAAACAAGTTTCATCAGCCTCATACAATCCTAACGGCAATATAGTCCACAATAATAGCGGTGGTGGACTTCTCTCTGGAAAGGTATAGGTTATGAGTGGACTTACTTCCGCAATGGATGCTGCAAAAACCAGTATCTTCACCAATCAGAAATCAATTGAGATTACCGGCAATAATATTGCCAATATCAATACTCCCGGATATTCCCGTCAAAGGCCGGAGCTCACACCTTATCCGGCACTTAATTTCAATGGATATTTTATTGGACAGGGAGTTAAATTAAGCACTGTTACCCGTGAGCATGATGTTTTTCTTACCCGCCAATTACGTGAACAAAATGCAAGCTTTGGCGAAGAAAGCGCGCAGGCTTCTCCACTCGCAGAAATTGAGAGGGTTTTCAATATTTCCGAAGAAAATCTTTCAACTGAAATAGACCGTTTTTTCGATGCATGGCAAGAGCTATCTGCCAACCCAAGCGGCTCTATCGAGCGAGATGTAGTGGTCCAGCGGGGGAACATTCTCGCCAACAAATTTCATAGTACGTCGCAGGAACTGGAAAATGTTCGCCAGAATATTAACTTTACAATTTCCTCAAAAATTGATGAGATCAATCTAAAACTTCAGGAAGTAGCAGAGCTCAATGTTCAAATCGGTTCCATAGAAATGGCCGGCCAACCGGCAAACACATTCCGTGACCGTCGGGACCTTCTTCTTGAAGAATTGTCCTACAGCCTCGGCATACAGTCATACGAAGAAAACAACCATATGGTTTCAGTACAACTCCCCAGCGGTCTGCCGTTGGTCGAAAGCGCCAAGGCATTACCAATTAATGGAGTTATATCCGGAAATAATGTTCAACTACAAATTCAATACGACAATACTACTCTGGACGTTGGAATGGGAATGCTTGGCGGCGAATTCAAGGGATTACTCACAGTTCGAGACAGCCTCCTCCCTTCTATAAAAGACGATCTGGACAAACTTGCATACAACTTGACCAATGAAATAAATACCCAGCATCAGGCAGGTGTCGGGTTGGATGGAATAGGTGGGCGTGATTTCTTCACGACGCTCGCGGTACAGACTAATGCAAGTGATAACATTGCAGTCATGGTTAATAACAGCAGTCACATCGCCGCCGGCACAAGCTCTGCACCAGGTGATAATACTAACGCCATCGCAATTTCAGGTTTAAGTACTGCAAATACCGTTAATGGCACCGATACTTTTGTCAGTTTCTACGGAGATATTACCGCAAGAGTCGGAATCGAATCCAGCCAAAACCGGCTTTCCTTGGGTGGATCTGAAGACGCTCTGGTACAACTTCAGAACCTGCGCGATGGCAAGGTCGGCGTCTCCCTTGAAGAAGAAATGATCAACCTTATTCAATTTCAACGTGGTTTCGAAGCATCGGCAAAAGTCCTCTCAACAGTTGATGAAATGATGGCCACTCTCCTTACTATAAAGAGGTAATTCATGAAGGCCACCCAGGGAACAACTTTCAGGACACTTCAGTCTCATATTAACGATATTACCACTCGACTTCAGGATTTACGTACTGTTGCCGCGTCAGGAAAAAAACTGAACAAACCCTCGGACGAACCCACTGCAATTAAGCCGGTTCTTAACGCGCGCGCGCAGATAAGGGCAAATGATCGTTACATTAAAATAATGGGTTTTGGCCTGGACAATCTTAACCAGACTGAAAACCAACTTGACCAGGTTGAAAATCTGCTGGTCCGAAGCAAAGAAATAGCTATTCAATCCATCAATGGTGTAATGAGCAACTCTGACATGGAAAGCCTTGCTGATAATATCAGTGAAATAAAGAACGAACTCCTGGCAGCTGCCAACACCCAGGTTAATGGGAAATACATCTTTGCAGGATTCGAGGAAGCGACACAACCTTTCACGATTAATCCTGCTTATGACCCTGCCCTTTATGACCCTGCTGACAGCCTTACCTGGCCTGTTCAGTACAATGGTGACGCCAACTCTACTACTCTTGAAATATCCCCAGGTGAAACGGTTACAATCAGCCTTACCGGGAATGCCCTTTTTCTTGGCGATGCTGATAATGACGGAGCTGTAGACCCAGGTGGAATGAATGTTTTTGCTACACTTACAAAATTAGAAGAGGAGCTGAGGGCCCATAACCCGTCAGGCGTGGAAGCTTTGATGAACGATATTGAAAGTGTAACTGATCAGGGTAGGCGTATGCGAGGCATTATGGGTAATAAAGCCCAGCACATTGAAAGTGCAATGGCGAGCCTGGAAAACTCACAGGTCGACCTGCAGCAGATCATCTCGCGCTACGAAGACGTTGACGCTATTGAAATAATCACGAATATAACACAGCAGGAAACCGCCTTTCAGGCAGCCCTGCAAGTAACAGCAAATGTCTCAAGGCTATCGATTCTTAATTATTTGAGATAAATTTCTCGCGCCTAATCCCAAAAAACGGTACAAATACTCTTTATGCGAAAGTAAGTTGTATGGGCAAATTATAATCTGCAATCAGTTTTTTATCTGAATTATTGCCCGCATTTCTCATAAAGAATCAATTTTACCAAATAAAACGGGAAAGCCAGGGAGGGCGACATGCTGGTATTAACCAGAAAGCCAGGCGAGGGAATCGTTGTAGGTGACGACATTAAGATCACAGTTATTGAAGTAAAAGGTGGGAGCATTCGAATAGGTATTGAGGCTCCAAAAGGTAAAAAGATCTTCCGGCAGGAAATATACGACCGGATATGTCAAGAAAACAAAGAGGCCAGTCAATGGAACATTACGGACCTGGATGTCGTGAGCGAGATGATTTCCGGCAAAAATACAAGCCAGAAATAAATGGAGTAAAAATGCCTGCCATGAAAAAGATAAATACCCGTTTCGGTGAAGTGGAATATGATCCTGACAATACAGTCTCCTTCCCGGAAGGTCTTCTCGGGTTCGAATCGCTTCGAAATTTTATAATAATGCCCAATGTTAAGAAGGGACCCCTATTCTGGATCCAGAGCGTTGAAGATCCCGAAGTTGCCTTCGTTATAACTGATCCAACAAATTTCTTTCCGGATTTCATGGTGAAACCGGAAAAGACAGATCGGCAAAAGCTGGGCATCAAGGAAGACGGTCTGTGCTTCGTTCTTTCAGTAGTAACTGTTTCTCCGGAGAAACAGGTAACTCTCAATATGAAGGCCCCCATACTCTTTTCTCCCGAGACTAACAAGGCAATACAGGTAATACTTGAGAATCTGCCTTATTCAACCAGAGAGCCTCTTCCAACCTGACAACCATTTATAGCAGCTTAACATCATAAGGCCCTCTGTAAAATAACAAGACAGAGGGCCTTTTTTTGAGTGAACTCTCTGAACGTAATAAATATACCCCACGATCTATATTCCCTTAATTTATTCTTTTTTTATATATACGTATTGACCGATCCTCTTTACTCAATAGCTTTGGCTATCCTATCAAATATTAATACACAGTGCTGGGAATATTTAAAAGTTCGGTAATTTTCACATACTGCACTTTTTTCTAAAGCTTCTTTTTAAAATTGCCGAAAAGATTTTTGAAGCAGGAGAAATCCATAGAAAAGGAGGTGACATAAATAAGTAGTACACACTGTCTCCAGGCTTCACCAAAAGTATTATTCTAACAATAGGGCAAGGAAGCCCGAAAATATTTTTCACGGAGGAAAAATAATGGCTTTAACAATCAATAGTAATATCGGATCACTTAACGCACAACGCAACCTTTCAAAATCACAAAGCACACTCAATCAAGCAATGCAGCGTCTGTCTTCTGGCCTTCGTATTAACAGCGCCAAAGACGATGCGGCAGGATTGGCTATTTCCAGCCGCATGACATCCCAGATACGCGGCCTTAACCAGGCAGCCCGTAATGCCAACGATGGTATCTCTCTTGCGCAGACTGCTGAAGGCGCGCTATCCGAAAGCACCAACATTCTGCAACGTATCCGTGAGCTGGGAATCCAGTCTGCCAATAGCACCAACTCAGCAGCTGACCGCTCTTCTTTGCAGGCCGAAGTTAACGAACTGCAGAGTGAGCTGCAGAGAATCGCCACGACTACCAGCTTTAATGGTCGGAATTTGCTCGATGGAACATTTACCGCGCAGTCCTTCCAGGTAGGCGCCGAAGCCAACCAGACTATCTCTGTCACCGTTGACAATATGCAGTCAACCTCATTAGGACGTTATTCCCATACCGGCGAAAACACCTCCGCACAGGATGGTACTGGTTCTACAACGGCTGCAGCAGCAACGGCTGCCGGGAATAACTCCATTGCCACCCAGACATTGACAATTACAGGTGAAGCTGCTGCGGATGTGACTGTTACAGCTGGTGACACTGCTGGAGCTGTTGCTGCGGCTATTAATGCGCAAGCCTCTACAACCGGAGTCAATGCAACGGCAACAACATCTGTTACACTGGATAACTTAAGCGCCTCCGACAATATCACCTTCAGCTTGGGAACCGGTGGTACCCTGTCCTCTATCAGCGTGGTCGGTCTTGTTGACACCAATCTCTCTGCCCTTTCTGACGCGATTAACGACGCAAGTGGTCAGACCGGTGTTACCGCGACTCTGTCCACCGATACGTTATCGGTCACCTTGACTCAAGCCGAGGGTAAAGACATTCAGATCCAGGACTGGTTGGGTGCTGCAACAGCAACTATTGACGTTACTGGATCCAGTGGAACCGGCGCGACAACAATTGGTGCATTAACAACCACCGACAGTGTTGTTGCATCTGGTACGGTAGAGCTCTATTCAAATAAAAGTTTTTCAGCTTCTTCAAGCGTTGCTACCGCAGACGGATCTATCTTCACTGCGGCTGCTGATACAGCTGTAACCGTTTCTCAGGACACCCTCGACGAAATTGATATCAGTTCAGCCGCTGGCGCAAATACTGCTATCACCATCGTTGATGCAGCGCTTAGTTCCATCAACTCCACCCGCGGTAAACTGGGTGCGATCCAGAACCGTTTTGAATCAACTATCTCTAACCTGCAGAACGTATCGGAGAATCTGTCTGCTGCTCGTTCAAGGATTATGGATGCTGATATCGCTCAGGAAACTGCTGAGATGACCAAGGCCAACATCCTGCAGCAAGCTGGTGTTGCCATTCTGGCCCAGGCAAATCAGACTCCGCAGCTTGCCCTGTCACTGCTTAGCTAAATCAGGCGTTAACAGGTAATAATTAACCAATAATTCAACCGGCAGGGGGATGTGTAACACCGTCTCCCTGCCGTACCCTTGCAACTTGCGGCAAAGGAATGCCGGTAATCGAAAGGGTAGCGTTACCAAGCTGAATATAAATGTTCAGCTAAAGATAGTATGCTTATCATGGAGGATACAATGAAAGTTGAATCAACAGCGCTTAGCGGCGCAAATTTCAGTAACCAGGATTCTTCTTCCGAAAAAGTCGAGAAACAGCGTAAGGCTTCACTTTCCCCAACAGAAACAAGCCAGGATGTAAAAAAAGTAGCACCGGAAGAAGTGTTAAACAAAATAAAGGCTTTAACGGAAGACGGAATCTACAGTGTCCGTTTCGAGATGAACAAGGACGTTGATGAGTTAATCATACAGGTTGTCAGCAAAGACTCCGGTGAAGTAATTCGTCAATTCCCGTCCGAAGAACTGCTTGAAGTCAGCAAGCAACTCCAAGATCTGCGAGGCCTTTTCGTTAACACCGAAAGCTGATCCAAACGCATCCGATACGAGAGAAAGGAGGTAAAACAATGGCAATCAGTTTCGGCGGCCTCGCTACAGGCTTAGACACAACTGCGCTTATACAATCACTGATGGAGATTGAGCGTCAGCCCATAGTTCGACTGGAAACCGACAAGGTATATTTCAATAACCGTCTCAGCGCCTATACCGAACTCAATACCAAACTGAATGCGGTATTGGACAGCATAAAAAGTCTCGACACCGCCTCTGATCTGCAGCCGCACCGAACCTCTCTCAGCTCGGAAGATTATTTCAGTGCCACTGCCTCCAGTTCGGCTACTGCCGGGGTCTATGATATCAGGGCCATGACCATGGCACGAGTACAGAAAGATGTTGCCATAGGCGGATATTCCAGCAGAACTGACAATATCTTCCATGGCGGCACCATTACCCTCGATCTTGATTCGGACAATCTGACCACAATCACACTTGATGCCGACGATTCTTTAGAAGGAATCAAAGAGAAGATTAACGCAGAGTCCAGTACGAGCGGGATTACAGCTTCGATAATAAACGACGGAACTGAAAATGGATACCGTTTGATCCTGACCGGACAAGATTCCTCAACAAATTTTGCTGCAGTCGTTTCCGGAGTTACAGTAGATAGCCCAAACGCCGCACTGGATTTCGGGCACACCCAACTTTCTGGGTATCGGGAATCCGGAACGTATGCAGATTCTACTGCTACAAATTTTAGAAACGGAACTATCACAATCAATGGTACGGACATAACGTTACCTTCAGTATGGAGTAGTCTTGAACAAATCAGAGATGAGATAAACGTAGAAACTCCTACTACTAATGTTACCGCAACCGTCACCGGTGACGCCACAAACGGATATCAACTGGAGTTGTCTTCAGCTTCCAGTTTCACCTACTCCGTGAGTGGGCAGGAAACGCAGAACGGATATGCAGAGCTTGCTTTCAGCAGTGCAAACACTCACACACAGGCCGCATCCAGCGCCTCAATAATTGTGGACGGCATCACCATTACCGGTGATACCAATACCTTCAGTGAGGCGATTGAAGGTGTAACACTCACTATGAGTGATGCCGATAACGGCGCAACAACAACTAATCTTTCAGTGAGCCAGGATGAAGCCGCGGTCAGCAATAAAATCCAGAGTTTTGTTACAGTCTACAACGACCTGATGTCCTTTATTTCCACTCAGAGTAAATCCGCAGATGGTAGTGCCGGAATCCTTAACGGAGACGTAAGCATCAACATGATCAAACGTCGACTGCAAGGCTTCTTAACCACCAGAGTGAGCGGCACCGAAACGCTTCAAGCTCTATCCCAGCTTGGCCTGGAAACCCAGAAAGACGGGACCATAAAGGTTGACACCGAAGAACTCGGCACCGCAATCAAGGACAATTTGGACGATGTAATAAAAATTTTGGCTGGTCATGGTTCCGGAGCAACGGAAGTAGATGGTGTTGCCGAGCAGCTAAAAGATTATCTGGATGACATGACAAGCTCGACTGACGGCATCCTTACCAGTCGCAAACAGAGCAATGACATGCGCATGAAGAGAATTGACACCGATATCGAAAGAATTGAGATGCGCCTTGTGAAAAGAGAAGAAACTTTAATGAGACAGTTTAACGCGTTGGAAGAACTGGTCAATCTGATGAATAGTCAAAGCGACTACCTCACACAACAGATGGAAGGAATCAGCAACCTATGGAGAAAGAAAAAATGAACGCACAATTAAACCAATACCAGAGTACTCAAGTTTCCACCTCTTCTCCAGAACAGGTTCTCATGATGCTATATGACGGTGCAATCCGTTTTATCAGTCAGGCCCTACTTTACATGAAAGCAGGGGAAAAAACCGCTAAGGCAGAAAACATTAGCAAAGCTATCGCCATCGTTTCAGAACTATCGAACACCCTTGACTTTGAAGTAGGAGGTGACATTGCCGACCAGCTTGATTCCCTTTACAACTTTATGATCCAGGAACTCATCTCTGCAAACCTGCAGAATGACCAGAAACGTCTCAAAGTTGTCGAAGGCCTACTTGTTGATCTTCGTCAGACATGGAAGAAGGCTTTTGAGGAGATCCACAAGCAGGCCGAGGCCCAGTCAGAAGCTGATTCGGAAGAGATTGCTGAACCAGCAACGTCATCAAAACCTGGCGATTATCAACCCCTCAACACTTCACTCTAGAGTAATTGAATGCAAAAAATAGATGAACAACTCAAACAATCTGTTGCGGAATATAAGGCCATTCTGAGTATTCTTCAAGAAATATCGTCCACTACAGCCCAGCAGCGACCAGATGAGATTATCGAGAAATGCAATTCCTTGCATGTATTGCAGCATAATGCCCAGATGACAGACAAGGCGATTGCCGATTCACTCTATGGGCAGGCTGAAATCGATGCTGTAACAGAATCTCTTTTGAAAAACCGACATCAGCTCCTGAAATCGGTCCAATCACTTAACAGGGCTGTTTTTTCACAACTGAAGGGCATAATGGCACTTTTTTCCGATGAATTAAATCAACTTAAGGGAAACTTGACTGCCATGAACGGGTACAAAAAGAATCAGAATGCATCCGGCAACCTGATAAATGCAAATCTCTAGCCCTGTTGGTCGATGAGGTAAAAGAATACATCCAGCAAACAATTTCATATCCTGTGCAAACTTTTGCAGTCTAATTGATTGGCTTCATTCTGTAATTATTCAATATTCTTTTAAATATTACACTCTGTTCCCAAGTGCCTCCTCTTCTCATGATCGACTTCATGATAATGATGGCGGCTATGGTCTTAGAATGAATTGCTTTTCAAAAAAAAAAATGGCATCATATATATGATTTTATATTTTACATTTAAAGTGAGCTAAGGTGCTAACTTACCCAAAAGTTACAAGAAGGAAGCCTAATTTATAGAGAGCAATAATTATATTTTGATTTTCAATAGATGTTAAGGTTTGAATTGTGCCTCCATTAGATCCATTTAAATACCTGAAAGACCACAAGGTCTGTCATATATCATTACCTCTCACAGATGGTGAAAAGCTCGAATTAGAGTGTGTCGCCCATTCCTCTGAACCACCTCGTCTGGAGGTTTACTTTCTCCCTGGCCAGCTGCCAATTGAAGAAATCGATCAGCAGGCAAGGTGTAGAATATCAATGGACGCAGATGGCTCTTCCCTTTCCCTCGTTGCTTCAGTTGAAGAGATTGAAAATGACCGCAAGCTGAGACTCGTGCATGTTGAAGTAGCCGCCCACATCCAAAAGCGGGCATTTTTTAGAGTTAATACTCAGTTTGAGGTAGGATTACAGTGCCTTGAACGCGGCAAAATCGAACTTAACGAATTTTCAATATCAGGTGAAGCAGTTAATTTAAGCGGCGGCGGAGTGCTTGTATGTTTGCAGGAGTCCCTTAAATTGCATCAGCAGGTGAATCTGCAATTGACATTGCCCGGACCAACGCCTTATACAATCAATTGTATCGGCCACGTTGTTCGTGTTAATGAGGAGGGGCAAAATAAATACAATACAGCATTTCATTTCGACCGTATCGAAGAAGAAGACCGCGACAAAATTATTGCCTTCTGCCTTGTTGAACAACGCAGGCAATTACGCATGAGAGTTCAAGTCGTCAGCCCCGTTTAGCCCCGACAAATGCTCCAGCCTTAGCCCGGATATTTCACGAGTCTAGCAGGTTGAAGATACGAGGTTCAAAGTGATTCGCTATACTGAAGTATGCGTATTGCTTTGACCCGAAGTAGATTCGGCTTGATTGACTCGCCCTTTGGGTGAGTAATTTTGAATGAAAAAATACGGAACCGACTCGGTACAAATTGGATTTTGAAATACTACATGGCAAAGGCAAGGAACTATCAACAAATTAATCAGTTATAAAAAATTTTCAAAATTACTCATGAAATATTCAGGCTAGTATTCTTACTTTATTTCACACTCATTTCCAAGATACTTACCAACTTTTCCCTGCTCCATACTATTTCCTTTAAATTTTCAATCTTCATTTATCATTCTTAAATTCTCACTGTTGCTTCAACGTGTAAATTAAAAAGAATGTTATACCGATAATATATATATGAATATTGTTAATCCATCTTCAGCAGTAAAGCCTGTTGAATCTGCAACTTCCCAAAACTATACACGGGAAGAAAAGCAGCACCAGCTGCCACTTAATAAAATTGTGAGGGCTACGGTAGCAGAAGGTGGACAGGACCGTGTGCTCCTTGAATTACCTAATCGACGATTTGCAGCTGAAACCAGAGTTCCCTTGCAAACAGGCCAGAAGATCGACCTGCTTGTAACGTCAACACACCCTCGAATCGAACTTCAGTTAGTTGAAAATACTTTAAACGAACGTCTGGCTTCCTCTCTTCATCTGTTGGGAGAGAAGCTAAATATTGTTCCTTTACTTCAAACATTGCATGATAGTCAGGGCATGCTGTCAAGCAACCTCAGCCCGGCAGCCAAAAACATTCTGGAATTTATGCTTGCCCCTCATGAGGGAAATAAATCAATTATAAATGCATCAAAGTTCAGCAACCTTGCTCAGCAGTTAGGACTCAATTTGGAAAAGCTATTAGCTGAGAGAAGTGAAGCAGGAGTTTCTACCCTCAAAAGCGCCCTTCTCGAGGTGGCCGGAAAACTCTTGAATATCAATGGAGAACTGGCAGACCAGGTCAGTAAACTCCTCCAGCACATCGAGCTTTTTCAGCTATTACAAATTCGCCTTGACCAGCAGGGCTCATATCTGTTTCCTCTTCCACTTGAGTTCTTTGATCAAGGTTATCTGCTTACGGAAAAGAAACAGAATAACGGTGAAAACTCTGAACCAACATCAATGGTTTCATTACACCTTTCTCTTAAAGGCCTTGGTGATTTGCGTGTAGATTTTCTGCATGATTCCCATGGACTTTTTATTCGGTTTTTCTGTGAATCAAAATCCAAAGCTGAATTTATCTCTGCTTTTCAGGAGGAATTGACAATTGTACTCGATGATATGCCGCTCCAGTCCATCACCTTTACAGATGGAGCAAAAAACCCGGCAAAACTACTGCTGGAAAAAGTTGTAACTGACGGAAACAGTGTTTTAAACACTAGGATTTAATGGGATGAAGAAGGTAATACAGGAAAAAGCAGTTGCTCTCGTCTACAACAAAAAGAGAGCAGATGCACCCCAGGTTGTTGCGAGCGGTAAAGGATCGATTGCCCAGAACATAATAGCAATGGCACGCGAACACGGTGTGTATATCAAAGAAGACAACGACCTTGTCGAGCTTCTTTCCCAGGTTCCTGTAGGTGAAGAAATACCGGTAGAACTATATAAGGCTATTGCAGAAGTTCTTGCATTTGTGTATCAGGTAAATGGGCGATACAAACAGGGTGAACAAGCCAATACCTGACAAAATAAACAACATTAAATAAAATGAAAAACAAAGAAGACTCCCCCCACTCACATAGCGTGCTCTTTGTCTGCATTGGCAACTCATTCAGATCACAACTTGCTGAAGCTGTGGCAATATCTATTACCGACGACACTTGGGAAATACGAAGCGCCGGTTCCAAGCCATGCGGTTATGTGCATCCCGATGCAATAACTCTGGCATCAGAAATTGGGTTGGACCTGAATTCCCATTACTCCAAAGGGTTGCCTGAACCTGATACAGCCTGGGATTACATCGTAACTATGGGTTGCGGTGATTCATGCCCACATATCAGTGGAGCAACAAGGCTGGACTGGGACCTGCCCGACCCGGCAGGCCTTCCTCTTGAACAGGGGCGTCAGATTAGGGATAAAATAGTCGGTCTTGTCACTAGACTGATCAACAACAGCTAAGAATCTTCTCCTTCGCCATACACCATCAAGTGGCCTTTATCGTTCTGCTTTCCACTTGACATCCACCCCTTTCATTATTATTCGATAATAATTACCAACTTACATAATTTTTTAAATTGATAAAACCAGTCTATACTGACAAATTCTCATCTTAATACCCTTCCCGGAGGATCTTTTCATGGACACGGACAAGCAGGAAAACAATACCGTATATGAGACTTCGGTTAAGGGAAAAGTGCAAAGTTCACATCCTGCATGCAGTTATCTGAAACCAGGTTCAAAAGACAGATTTACGATAGTAATTTTTGGAGCCTCTGGAGATTTGACAGCCAGAAAGTTGATACCTGCCCTTTACAGTCTGTTTATAAATGACAGCATACCAAAACCTTTCAGTATTGTCGGCTGCAGCAGGACTTCTCTAAGCCATGATGAGTTCCGGAACAGACTTAAGGAATCAAACACTGCAGATAATGACATAGACCTTTCACAATGGGATACATTTGCGGAAAATCTCTATTATCAATCAGTTGAATACGATTCTCCGCCGGCATTCAATAAACTGGCTTCTTTTCTTGGTGAGCTAGACACTGCAAAAAAAACGGCCGGAAACAGAATTTTTTATCTTGCAATTCCGCCGAATCTTTATCCTACCGTAGCGGATATGATAGGCCAATCAGGACTTGCAGCAGAAGGAGAAAACGGCCACGGCTGGTCGAGAATTGTCGTGGAAAAACCATTCGGTCGGAACCTGCAGACAGCCATGGATCTGGACAAG
>CALZHP010000002.1 GCA_945787325.1 uncultured Desulfobulbaceae bacterium | reverse complement strand
TTAGTTATTATTGTTTTTGTACTGCTTTTTGTTATTAATAATCCTGACCCTGTAAATGCTGAAGAATACTCCACCGCCCTACCCTCAAACAGCGGCAGCACCGGTCTTCTGGATATACCAAACGCCAGGATCATGCCGGATTGGCACCTGAGGTTCAATTATTCTAAAGTAAATCCATACGGTACTTTTTCTATAAGTGCAACTGTTCTTCCCTGGCTTGAAGTAAATGCGAGATATACGGATATATCAGGTGTTCCTTTTTCTCCTTCTGATCCCGGAGATTCCAAAGATAAAGCAATTGATCTTAAACTGCGCCTGCTGAAAGAAGAAGAATTTCTGCCTGATATTGCCATTGGTGCCAATGATATTACTGGCACAGCTAAATTTGCATCACGCTATATTGCTGTAAGTAAATTTGTCGGGCCGCTGGATATAACAATCGGGGCCGGTCAGGGTATTCTTGCAGGAGACATAAGAAAGGGTGATGGATCGTCAGGTTCAACATCAGGAGATGTAGCACGTGATTTCCACACCAGCAGCCTGGACAGAACAACAAGAATATTCGGCGGGTTGGAATTGCATGTCACCCGGAACTTATCACTGCAGGCAGAATACTCCAGCATTGACTATGAAGATCTGGTTGGCATCAACACAGCTGCAGATACACCCTTCAACTTTGGTATCAAATACCGCTGGCGCAAAGCCATTCTCGCGGCATCCTACCAACGCGGCAATCAGTTTGCCTGGTCTATTGCCTTTGATTTTCCTCTGAAACCTGAAGGTATGCTGCCGTGGAAGAAACAACCCTTCTGGGTTCCTGGTGTAGCGCTGGTTCATAAAGCACATAATGCTTCCAACGAAGAGTTGGCCCTCATTCTGCGACATGAAGTTGCAGCCGAGCGATTCACCAATGTCAGGACTTCTGTTGCAGATGCTGCTGTATGGGTTGAAATTGAGAATCCTACCTACCTCTCAGATATAAAAGCAATGGGCAGGGCCTTGCGAGCTGTAACCTCTTTGGTTCCTATTAGGATAAGCACTGTATATATCAGTCTGAAAAAACAGGAAACAATCCTATTGACCGCCAAGTTGGGTCGCCTCGACTTTGAGGCCTTCCTGGACAACCGCATCGATGCCTCATCCCTGCTGGAATTTATGGTTATTGATAATGAAGGCAAAGAATTGCGCCAGGCATTTCTACAGGAGGAAATAGGAGCCACGCCATTTACTGATTCCTTTGGGTCAAGAAATTATAGTTATGGGATACGCCCGGAACTGAGAACATATTTCAATGATCCCTCCGGGTTCTTAAAAAACAGCTTTTCACTCATGTGGGAAGCTTCGTACTTCCCATGGGACGGTAGTTTTTTTCATGCAGCAGTCAGGACTCCTCTTTTCAACAATATCAGCACCAGTAATGAAATTGAAGAAAACGATCCGGTGCGAACTGATTCCATCCTTTACCTTACCCAGACAGACCCGCGGATCGACACGCTGGCTTTTGACCAGGTTTTTGACCTGCCTTACAGCTTTCTTGGCCGAGCGGAAGTAGGATTTTTTGAATCTGCTTATGGAGGTGTGGGACTGGAAGTTTTTCGCTTTTTCAATGAGGGCCGCTGGGGAATAGGTCTTGAGTCTGAAGTGGTCAAAAAACGTGATCCCGATTCTGACTTCGGATTCATGGACGGATCATCACTTTTCAAAACCGCTTTTCTGAATATTTACTATAAAGTCATACCAAGTCTTGGTATTGATGTAGGTTTGAAACTCGGGCGTTTTCTTGCCGGAGACTTGGGAGGCAGGTTGGATGTCAGCCGTACCTACAAATATTTCACCATGGGTGCCTGGTACACCATCACAGACACAGATATTTTTCAATCAGCAGATAACATAGGATATAACGACTCTGGTGTTTATCTCAAAATCCCCTTTAGTATCTTCAGGAATTATGACCACCCTCAGATTCTCACCTATGCCGTTAGCCGCTGGGGAAGGGATGTAGGCCAAACAGTCTCACAGCTTAACTCATTGTATCCCATGGCGGAAAAAGGTAATGTCCTCAGATTTAAACAGAGGCTTGAAGATCTAAAAAAATAATCCAGAACTTTCTAGCCTGGATATTTCATGAGTAATTTTGAATAACATAATACTTCACCCGTTTGGTACAAATAGGATTTCAAATAACCTTTTGACAATGTGCTGGAACAGTCGATAAATTAAGATGTTATACAAACTTTTCATAATTACTCATGAAATGTTCGGGCTAGAGATCGGGTTTGGGGTATAATGATATTTTCCTTATGTATTATTCCCCTTCAAGGAGCTTGAAGTTTGAACACCCTACACCCAGGCCCAGGTCGCATGCAGCTTTATATTCTGCCCGTGCAAGTTCCAATCTCCCAGACCGCTCAAACGCCAACCCTTTATTATTAAGCGCCAGCACGTTATTGCGATCGAGGGTTAATACTATATTACAATCCTCAATGGCCTTGTCGTACATGCCGGTTTCGCTGTAAGCCCAGGCTCTGTTAATATATGGGCTGGTTAGTTCGGAATTAATTTCTATTGCTATTGATGCTGTTTTAATGACCGCAGTAAAATCTTTTTTCAATAAGTGCTCATAACTTTTCTGTGTCCATTCCTGGGCTTTCTGGTGTATGTTCATGCCGGATAAGGCCCGGGAACGGATATCCTTAGCGTCTTTATTGTCCGGTTCTTCTTGGAGCACATCATACGCCAGCTCAAAGGCAGCATCCAATTTTCCCTGCTCCAGGTTTTTTCTCCCCTGGGCTGTCATCCTGCTGATGCGTCCTTCTTCAAATAAATCTTTTTGATTGTTGCAGGAGACCTCTACACCCATTTCACAGGCTATTTTATAATCTGAAAGAGCCTCTTCTGTTCTTCCAGAAAGCTCAAAAGCAAGGCCTCTATTGTTGTAGGCAAAAGAATTTTCCGGGTCCAGTTGGAGAGCGACATTGCCGTCCTTGATAGCCTTTTCATATTCCTTCTTGATAACATATGCCCATGACCTATTCACATAAGGTGAAACAAGTTTTGGATTCTTATGAATTGCCACGGTAGCGTAATAAATTGCCTTGTCGAATTCTTTACGCGACAAGTGTTCATAACTTCGTTGTGAAAGCTGGCGGGCGCTCATGTTTTCTTCTGATTCTTCTTTCTCAGGTGTTTTGCTTTTACTGCTGTTTATTTCAACTGTAGGGGAATCTTGGGAATCTCTTTCCTGTTCTACTTTCTGAGACTTTTCTGAAGCTGCATCTGAAACATCATCCTCCGCAATAACTGGAGCTTCACTTGCAACCTCCGGCATTATTATTTCAGCAACAACCGGAAAGTCCGTCTCCACCGCAGTTTGGGTAACTACATCGGAACTTGAAGGTTCGTTTACTACGGTAACAGCTTCCTGATGTGAAGTATCCGGCTCCACGCTTGGTTCAGGTGTTATTTTATTAGTTGTAGGATTAATAACCGGTAAAGGTTTATATTCAGGCTGCTCTGATTCTACAGGATCGGACTCAGGTATGGAGTTGTCCTGCTCCTGAGGAATATTGGATTCAGCAATTATATTTTCCTCTTCCGGTTCGACTTGGGGAAGATATTCTGCAATTGGAGGTTCTGCCGGCTCAGTATTCTGTACTATCTCAAACTCTGGCTTTATCTCTTCCGGGATTACATCAATAGGCTGGATTTCAATTTGTTGAACAGCAGGAGCCGCTACCTCTTCTGCCTCTCTTAAAGGGGGCTCAGGCAATGAAGGTTCTGTTTCATAGCCTTCTTTTTGAACGGATGGATCAAATTCTTGTGGAGTATTATTCACATCTGCCTTTTGTTCCGTTTCGCTAGAAATAAAAGCAGGTGCAACTTGTTCAGCCTCATTTGCTGAGTCATTAACGTTACTAGTTATCTCAGGAAGTTTATTATCAAAATAACCTGTCATATACAGGTAGCCAGCACCTGTCAAAAAAAGTACCAGAAACGATGTAAATACAGTACCACCTATCAATAATCCTGATCTGTCTTTCTGTTCACCTGTACTTTTAGATATTTTATTTCTTCTTTTGGCTGCTTTTTCTTTTATTTTTTGCTTTTTCTTTGCTTTCTTCTTTTCACTTCCTTCATTAGGAAATATTAGCTTCTCTCCACACTCCCTTATTACAGATGAATCAATAAAATCTGCTCCCTCACCGTAACCATCAACCAGGGCCAGATCACAAATGTTATTTATGACCCTGGGATATCCGCCGGAATAAACAAATATTTTCTGTATCGCGCTGGTACCGAATATATCTCTAGTGGCTCCTGCTTGCATAAGTTGATAGCGTATATATTCCGCGGTTTCTTCTTCGGTAAATGGTTCAAGACGGTACCTAACCTTAATTTTTTCGTCCAGCCAGCTGGCAGAAGGATCTCTAAGGGTTACTTCAAATTCTTTCTGTGCAACAAATAAGACTTGAAGTGGGGTTGACTCTCCGGCCAAATCAAGCAATGCAGAAATATCTTGAAGAAGTTCTAAGTCCAGGAGGTGTGCCTCATCAATAACCAGAAGAGCTTTTTTCTTTTGCGAGTGAGCTATAGTAAGAAAAAATTTCACTTCACTGATAAAATCTTCCTTACCGCTGAATTCTTTTTCGATAGAAAAGGCATTCCCGATAGCCCTGTAAAAATCCATACTTTCCAGCAAAGGATTCAGGATAGGGCAGACAATTATTTCATCATCAAGGCTGTTTATAAGGTAATTGACAAGAGTAGTTTTACCGAGCCCAGTATCACCAGTCAGAAGTAACGCCCTTTCATTTTCAGCAACACCCTTATTGAGGTATTCCAAGGCGGCTTTATATTTATCTCCGTGCCAGAAATAATTCGGGTTTGTAGTCGTCTGAAAAGGTTTTTTCTTTAGATTATAATAAGAAAGATACATGTGTTTAATATTAGATTCGTTTTCTTAAAAATGATCAATTTGTTAGAACGTCAAGTTCATGTTCATAATTTCGGTGCACTAAACTGTTAATATAGAGTGGTTATTACATATAACACACTCATTCTTTTTACTATAATCTATTTTCTATTTTCAGGGGAGCCCCCCATCTTTGCGACAACCATATAATACCTAGACCAAGCAAAGCACCTGAACTGTCAAGCAACAAATCATCGAGAAGAGGTGTGCGACTTTCGATAAATATTTGCATGAGCTCTGTTGCTGCTGCCAAAATTGTAACATCGATCAAAAGCTGCCACTTAGACACTTTTGGGTATGCGACGGCAAGTAAAAGGCTAAGAAGTACAAAAAGGGAAAAGTGACCGATTTTCTGTATCCTGAGTATCTTTCTGACAGGTAGGTCATGTTTAAGTCTTTGTTGAACTGAACCAGGTTGTGTTTCCTGTAAGCTGTAATGCTTGACATTATGCAGTATATTTACAGATTCTTTTCGCAACTGAGTGTTTATATCGGAAGGTAAAAGAGTTCCTGCTAGTAATGAAACGACCACCGTACAAACGGCAATCTGTAAGATACCATTACGTGCCCGGCGGAAATATGGCAGTAAAAGTGATAAAAGAAAAATACTCCAGATAGCAATTCCCGAGATAAGAAAGAACTTGGCACTAACCCTGGGGACTGCCTGACGAACACTCATGTTTTTAACCCACAAACTTCCAGTTGCCTTTGGAAGCTGAGCCGTAACCCTTACTTCTGATGCATCTTTATGCACTTCAAAAACATTACCGTAAGGATGCCAGGAATTTGTGCCGGTCAAAAGAATCACATGATGGGGGGCCGGCAACCATCGACCATGCTGGTCATGACTGCTCATAATCAACCGAGCTTTGTTCCAGCCTTTATTACCTGAAGTAACATTTTCTGTACGAACCTCACCGGAAAGGCTCAGATATTTGAATCGCTCAGGGTTTTCTATCTTCTGGGAGAGACCGATAAAAAGCTCAGGTCTATTTGAAAGTATATGGACTGTTTGCGGGTGTTCATATTTAACAAGGCCTGTCGGTCCGGATTGTTCCCAGCCGGAAAGTTCTTGTCTGAAATCATGATTTACAAGGAGTTCCGGGCCAACAACACGATAGGGTTCAAAAACATTCGCAAAAAGAATACTGATCAGGGCCAATACAGAAAAAACGGCAAGTTTCTTATGATTCTTTTTGTAGAGTTCCATGCAATTTCTGCCTGATATTAGTTCATGCCAGAATATTGGCGACAAGCATGGAAACCCAGGAAACTATTCTCCGGGTATTCATTGAAAAATACTTGATCTTTATTTCCCAGATTACTGCCGTTCTCCTGACGACGAGCCTATTTAGTCAATACTCCTTTTTCCTCCAGCATTTGAACCACGATCTCAACACACTCTTCCAATGACTGACCACCACCGGTATCGAGCACCAGGTCAGCATCTATAGGTTCATCGTATGGTGACGATATACCAGTGTAGTTCTTTATCTCACCGGCACGTGCCTTTTTATAAAGCCCCTTCACATCGCGTTCCTCACAGACCTCAAGAGGGCACCTGCAATAGATTTCCAGATAATTACCTTCACCCAGAAGATCCCTTACTTTTTTCCGATCATTGGCAAGTGGTGATATAAATGCGGTAAGGGCTATGATACCGCCATCAAGAAAAAGCTTCACCATTTCGGCAATGCGGCGGATGTTTTCTGAACGGTCCTCCACGCTGAAACTGAGATCAGAACACAGGCCATACCGAACATTATCTCCGTCAAAAACATAGGTGCGGCAACCGCGCTTATGAAGTTCTTCTTCCACCGCATGAGCCAGGGTGGACTTACCTGAACCCGAAAGACCTGTAAACCAGAGGTTTACGCTTTTGTGGTTATTAAGCTTTTCACGTCTGTTCCGCGATACAGATGCATGGTGACGGACACAGTTATTGTTTTCTTTATGGTTATTATTGTGTTGTGATGACATAAGCATCGGCAGTTAGCTTAATACTTGGTTTATATTGAACCTTGCTCTTCATTCTAAAAACTCAGGCTATGGAAAACAAAGCAAATCAATCCAACAAGTTGAACGATCAGGGAATATATAATGAAATGGCAGGAAACACAAGGAGGTTAACATGTTCCGGGCTATTATGATTCCGGTTCCTTTTTCTTTTTCCAACTGTTCTCCTCGTTGCGCAGCAGGCGTTCGATGTTATCCAGGTGCTTCAACCAGATAAAAAATGCAATACTCAGAGCCAGGGCAATATTAACAGGTGCTCCATTAACCAGCCAGATGGCAGCCGGCATGAGCGCTGCCGCACTGAGTGAACCGAGGGACACATAGCCGGAGAAATACACCACCCCTACAAAAACAACCAGGGCAATCAATACTGATACAGGTTCAAGATACAGAAAAATACCAAGGCCGGTTGCCACACCTTTACCACCTTTGAACTTGAGATATATTGGATAAATGTGACCTATGAAAGCAGCAAAACCGCACATAGCGACAATAAAATGCTGCTCCACATGATCACCTGTATCACGCAGCAACCAACGCACGACAAGCATGGGAACCAGCGCCTTGGCAACATCTGCGATCAGGGTAAGAATGCCCAGGGCCTTGCCAAGCTGTCGGGTCACATTGGTAGCACCTATGTTGCCGCTACCGGATTGACGAATATCTATACCCTTAATTTTTGCCAGTAACAGGCCAGATGGGATAGAACCAATGAGATATGAAAGAAAGATGAAGAGATAGTTCATTAGGGCTTAGGGCTAATGGCTTAGGAAAAATTCATAATAACTTCATAAAGAGCATATCAGCTATCAGATGTAATTACAAACATTTACACACAAGCTGTAGGCAAACTTCCTTGCGCCTAATGCCGTATGCCATATACCATTATATCTTCATCCCTTATTTTCCATAAAAACAGGTTCCAGCCCGCATGTTTCCGCATAGAGAGCAATTTCGTCCTTTAATTCACGCACATACGGACAATCCCAAACGGCGAGAATCTTTCCGCGGTTTACATAGGCAGGAATAGAATTTCCATCAATTTTGCGATCATGTTCAGGTGTCTTCTCAAGGGCGTAGGGGAAAATTTGTGGTCTGCGACAAACTGTAGGCCTTTCCGGATAGATACGACAGGCGCCTTTCGATTTTTCAAGATGGGAGCATACCTCTCCCCGGGGAAGAATCATACTCCAACCATTCTGCCACTTATATATGGCACTTCCTGTCTCGTAAAAAGGTTTGCCGTCACACTGAAGTGTAAAATCTGCGTTGGCGTGTGTAACAATGCTCTCTTCAGTTGAAATTATAGGTAAGTCAAAAAGATCTGTCTCTGCTTCAGTCAGCGGAATTTCAAAAAAATGCTGTTGCTTTTCTGCTCCACTTGATTTTTCACCATCACTGTCCGGTCCTACACAACAGAGAATACAGTTGCAAGGACCACAAAGGAAACTGTTGATTCTCTCAAGCTCCATGGTGAGTATCTGTTGGGTTACCCATAGAGAAGTGGCAGTAAACTGTTCCAGTTTATTAAGATTTTCATCAAGTATAATTTGCTTGGGACTTATACTATCGCTTTCCTTCTTTAGCGACTCCAGCTCTTTAAGTGTGGTCAAATAGTTTTTGAGAATACCGGCAGGATCTTCATAAGTTGCTGTATTTGTCTCAATTGGCTCTACCAACTCTCCCAGAAGAGATTCGATGTCCTCAAAAGGACCGGAAAGAAATAAAAATTCTACAATTCGAACTACTGGCAGAGCAGGATGTTGTAGCAGCTGTAAGCCATCCTGATTTATAGTTATATTTGTTATTTTTTCTTTCGTTGTCATATTTTTTCAGGGCTCAGGAATCAGGGAAAAACTTAAAGGATCGAGTCTGGCATGTCAATATTATAGAAAATATATCGCAATCTATGCGGTCGATGTTTTACAATATTCATTTTTCGCTTTTCATTCTTCATTATTATCAGCTTACAGTTACAGCTGATGATTGACACAATCCCTACGCTACAATTCCTTTTCCCTAGCAAAATGAAATGTTTTGATTTATGTTACCGGATTCTCGAGCAATAGCCACTGCATGACAATTCAACTGATAATGATTATTATTATGTGAGTCGTAATTCCGTGATACAAACTTAATAATTTCACTCAATCTAAAACAATGGCCATAAAAGAAATCATAAAATACCCGAATCCTTTATTGCGTCAAAAAACAAAACCAGTAATTGAATTTGACGAAAGTCTCAAAGAGCTCATCAATGATCTTGCCGAAACAATGTATGACGCTCCCGGGGCAGGACTTGCTGCTAACCAGATTGGAATTTCCATTCAGGTAGTAATCATCGACATGCCTTCATCAACGGATGAAGATAAAAGGGAATTTCTCGCACTTATCAATCCTGAAATATCAGATTGCGAAGGGTCTCAGGTAGGCGAGGAAGGGTGTTTGAGTGTTGTGGATTTTTCTGCGGATGTAAAAAGGTATCAAAAAATACGGGTTAAAGCCCAAAGCCCTGATGGCAAGGTTACTGAATTTGAAGCGGAAGATCATTTTGCCAGAGTCATCCAGCACGAGGTGGACCATTTGAACGGTGTACTTTTTATTGACCACATAAGCTCACTTAAACGTGCTCTATATAAGAAGAAGCTCAAAAAAATCCTAAAAGAAAAACAGGCTGCTAATGACAACAAATGATTTGCGCATTGTCTTTATGGGAACCCCGGACTTTGCCGTTCCAACCCTTGATACCCTCATAAAAAGGAAAGAACATATTGTAGGCGTTGTCACTCAGCCGGACAGACCCAAGGGCAGGGGCAGAAAGCTAACTGCCCCACCAGTTAAAATATTGGCAGAAAACAACGACATTCCGGTAATGCAGCCCACCAAAATCAGGGGCGATGAATTTCTCGTTAAGATGAAAAAATTATCACCTGATCTTATCATTGTTGTGGCATATGGACGAATACTGCCAGGCCACATTATAAATCTTCCTTCACAAGGGACTATTAACGTACACGCCTCTTTACTGCCCAAATACCGTGGAGCGGCGCCAATCCAGTGGGCTATTATTAATGGAGAAACGGAAACCGGTGTAACCATTATGCAAATGGATGAAGGGCTCGACACAGGGGATATACTGCTGGTTGAAAAAATTGATGTAGAACGGCAGGATACCAGTGCCACCATGGCAGTGAAAATTTCAGAGCTTGGCGCTAGTACAATGGCGAAAGCACTTGATCTTATGAAGGGCAATAAGCTTTTCCCCACTCCTCAAGATGACAGCCATGCAACACTGGCTCCTCCACTTACCAAAGAACTGGGTCTTGTAGATTGGTCAAAATCTGCTTCCGAAATAAGCTGTCTTATACGGGGTCTTGATCCCTGGCCATGTACTTATACATTGTTAAATGACAAGCGTCTGCGTATATTCAACCCTACAGTTGTTGACAATCCGGATCTCGGTATGCAAACCTCAGCCCAAGCAGTTGCAGGCAGCCTTGAGCCGGGAACTGTTCACAGTGCGAATGCAAATGGACTTCTCGTTACCACAGGTGAAGGATACTTGCGAGTCAGGGAAATTCAGCCTGAAAACTCCAGACGCATGACAGTTGATGCATATCTGCGTGGCCATCAGCTTGAAAGAGGAACAAAGCTGGGATAACATAAATCAATCCATCGAGTGTCTCTGCATAATGGAACAGAAGCCCGCACGCAAACTTTTCTGGATTCTTCTTGCCGTCCTCGCAATCACTGCCCTACTCGCCCTCTTCTTCCGTAGTGCATGGGGCGACACACTTCTTTACAAAGCTCTTTTTCATCTCGAACAGGTTTTAGACAATGGCACTAGCCTGCGAGCTTCGATCCTTGCGCATGGTCCACTTGCCCCGCTGCTCTTTATGATTCTACAGGTTTTGCAGGTTGTTATGGCACCTGTTCCAGGAGAAGCAAGTGGATTTCTTGGTGGCTACCTGTTTGGTGCCTGGCCCGGTTTTCTTTTTTCATCGATTGGGCTTACCTTTGGGTCAGCTACTGCTTTTGCATTAGGACGAATCTTTGGCGATGCCTTTAAAATTAGAATAAAGGAAACGGTCACATATCAGAAATTTAACCATCTTGTTTATAAAAGTGATTTTGTCATTCCTTTCGTACTGTTTCTCCTGCCAGGATTTCCTAAAGATATCCTTTCGTATATATTGGGGCTCAGCCTCATGCCTTTCCGGGCTTTTCTATTCATTGCAGCCATTGCTCGAATGCCGGGCACTCTCATGCTTTCTTTCCAGGGTGCCCATGTATATGAGAAAGATTTCAGTAACCTGCTGATTTTGATTATTGCCTCTCTCGCTGTTGCACTTCCTTGCATCATCTTTCACAAACAAATTATGACCCGCCTGAACTTATATAACCTGGAGAACAACTCTACTCATTCAGGAGGAAACTCAAAATCATCTTCTGAAAACTAAGAAGCACATCTTTACACTTGCACCCTGCCCCCTCTGTTTGTAACTTGGAGCCTGAAATCTCAATCCACACCCAATATTGATGCTATCGTAAAAAGTATTGGGATGGCTAAGCAAAAATTTCAATAAAAGAATATGAGCTCTTCATCTAAATCACAATCCGGTGACACAACCATTGCGTATGCTGACTGCTTTGCCGGTATAAGTGGCGACATGTTCCTTGGAGCCCTCATTAATGCCGGCCTGCCCGTCAGCAAACTGAAAGAACAACTCACATTGCTTGATGTTGAAGGATGGCAGCTTGAAACTTCAGAAACAACTGAAAACGCTATTAAGGCTTGTCACGTTAGAATCAGTGTAGAAAAAGACCAGCCACACCGAACCTGGAAAACTATTCAAAAACTCATAAAACAGAGTACGTTGCAAAATACCGTAAAAGATAAATCTCACGCCGTGTTTTTGCAGCTTGCGACAGCAGAAGCAAAAGTTCACGGGTGCAAAATCGATGATGTACATTTTCATGAAGTGGGTGCTGTTGATTCCATCATAGACATTGTTGGCACCGCCATAGGCCTTGAATATTTAAATATCGACAGGCTGGATATTTCTCCCCTGCCAATGTCACAAGGGTTCGTATTATGCGATCATGGGCTTTTACCCCTGCCGGCTCCTGCAGTTTGCGAAATCCTGCGGGACACACCGGTATATGGTACTGAGCTGCAACAGGAGCTGGTAACCCCCACTGGTGCAGCAATTGCAAAAACCTTAGGGAGTAATTTTGGCCCTATGCCGGCCATGCAAATAAAAGCAACCGGATACGGGGCCGGCAGCCACAAGCTATCAGATGGCCGACCTAACGTTTTACGCTTAATAATTGGTATGTCGCATCAGGTGGATGAGTCCCAGGAAGTTGAGGTGATCGAAACCAATATTGATGATTGGACCCCGGAAGGTTTTCCATATCTCTTCGACCTCCTGTTTACTGCTGGTGCACTTGATGCCAGCGTATTTCCGGTTCATATGAAAAAGGGACGGCCCGGATTTTCACTTCAAGTTATTTGCCATCCAGCCCATGCCTATGAAATTAAAAAAATTATTCTCTCTGAAACGACAGCTATCGGCCTTCGTTATCGCACAGAAAAACGCATGACCCTTCCTAGGGAAATAATAACAATTGATTCAACGTGGGGGCCGATGCATGTGAAGAAGGTCCAGACTCCAGAGGGTCCGGTACTCTATCCCGAGTATGAAGAATGCCGTAAAATTGCCCAAAAGCACAAAGTGAGTCTGAAACGGGTATATGATGAGGTGAGAGGCTTTGGAATGAATAATGAAGATTGAAGAATGATTAACTGAAAGGCGTAAGGCATAAGGCGTAGGGCACAGGGCTAGAAGATTTAACACAGACATCCCAAACCCGATCCTTTAAGTTTCTTACCTGCCCCCTGATTCCTTAGTCTCATGCCCTGGCCAGGCTAAAATTATATTGAAAGCCTTCTAAATACTATACTGCTGATTTAAAACTACTTTCTTGATACGTAAACAATGACAACAATACTCATGATAATAGCGACAGGATTCTACTCGGGATTTTTGCCCTATGCTCCAGGCACATGGGGTTCTCTGGTAGGACTTGCAATATATTTTCTCATAAAAGGTCTTTCTCTGCCGACTTACTGTATCCTGATAGCCGTTCTTCTGGTCGTAGGATTCTTCGCTGCAGGCTCTGTCGAAAAAATACTGGACAAAAAGGATCCCGGCCCAGTTGTTATCGACGAAATTGTTGGTATGCTGATAACGATGATTGCGGCACCACCCGGTATTCTTCCATTAATTATCGGTTTTCTTCTCTTCAGGGTATTTGATATTATGAAGCCTTTTCCTGCAGGATGGCTCGACAGAAGGATCCAGGGAGGGGTCGGAATCATGCTCGACGATGTGGTTGCAGGAATTTACAGTTTTGTAGTTCTGCAGGGATTATTTCGTTATGTCCTCTAAACCATCGGAAATTCCCTGTTGGAGTGTTGCTATAACCGAAAGCGGATCAACGGCTTTGGTTATCGGCCTTCCGACTACCACATAGTCAACCCCGCTTAAAATGGCCTCACGGGAGGTAACTATTCGTTTCTGGTCGTCACTGTTATCGTAAACATTGGCTCCTGGCCTTATTCCCGGAGTTACAATCATAAGTTTATCACCGAGGTTTTCACGAAGACGAGCGGCCTCAAGCCCTGAGGAGACGACGCCGTCACAACCAAGCTCCAGAGCTCTTTTAGCGCGAAAATAAACAAGATCCTCTATACTTTTTGTCATGCCCATCTCCCGCATATCTTCTTCGCCAAAACTGGTAAGAACGGTAACAGCAAGCAAGCCGACATCACCTTTTGCTTCAACTGCGGCCCGTATAATTGGATCATTACCGTGCACTGTTGCAAATGTAACTCCGCGGTCATTTAGCTGTGCTACAGCGAGTTTAACAGTTTCAGGTATATCAAAAAATTTCAGGTCGACCATTATTTTATGGCCCCTGCCTCTTATCCATTCGATTATATCAAATCCACCCGCCAGAAATAGCTGCAGCCCAACTTTGTAAAAATGGATGCGCGCCTCTGTTTTTTTGACAATTTCTTTGGCCTTTTTAGGATTATCAATATCCAGTGCCAAAATAATTCTTTCTTCCAGAGGAATATTTTTCTTCGACATTTACGCACCTGTTTTGTTGTTTATATATTGCTTATTCTGATTGGAGGCTGGTATAGTGCCGCTTTTGCTGGGCCCAATGATCACAACTGGACAGGCCAGGATTTTTTGTAATTCGGCAGTTTTATCAGGCAGTTAACAGCATCAATCATAATACTATACCCTAACTGCTGCTTCTGCACGACAAAAAAATTAATTCCTTCAAATTGAAGATTTAGCGGAAAACTTTATTATGACAGGTATTATAGATTTTCACACCCATGTGTTTCCGGATGAGCTTGCAAAAAATGCCGTTCCATATCTCGAACAGGAAGGCAATGTTAAAGCACATCTTAATGGCACTGTTGCTTCTCTACTGGCTTCCATGGACAAGGCAGGCGTCGAAAAAAGTGTTATCTGTTCCATAGCCACCAAACCTTCACAATTTTCCTCAATCCTATCCTGGTCGAAAGAAATCAGGTCTGAGAGGCTGATACCTTTTCCTTCATTCCACCCAGCCGATTCCAATGTCGCCAGCCGGATAAGGCAGATAAAGGCAGAAGGATTCAAGGGCATCAAAATGCATCCGTACTATCAAGATTTTTATCTGGACGAAGAACGACTAATGCGTGCCTATGAGGTGATTACCGAAGAAAACTTGATTCTAGTAATGCATACCGGTTTTGATATAGCTTTTCCACGCACGAGGCTTGCTGATCCGGAAAGAATCATGAACGTCATTACACGTTTTCCTGAAATGAAGCTTGTTACTACCCATTTGGGAGCATGGGAGCTCTGGGATGAAGTATCTGATATTCTTGCCGGCAAACAGGTATACATGGACATTTCATATACACTGGATCAGCTCGACAAAGAAAAAGCCCGTGAAATAATTTTCAAACACTCAGGTGAGCACTTATTATTTGCGACAGATTCACCATGGTCGAGTCAGCAGGAAACATATGAAATGGTTAAGGGGTTGAAGCTTGGGGACAAACTGGAAAAACTCATTCTACGGGAAAACGCTCTTAAGCTGTTGAATTCTGTCACTTAAATATTACCAGGCCCTTCCGACTACGCTACCGCTCACCTTGAAATCCCCTGTATCAGGATCATATTCCATATTCTGACCGCGCACATAAAAGTTATCACTCTTGATGCTGACACCTGATGAGGCCTCAATCTTTCTCCCTTTTTCATTGTATTGGAGAACCCTGGTCCTCAGTTCATTGCCGTTTTCAGGCTTTAATGTAACACCATCGCTCAGAGTCAGGATTTTCTGTTTAGTATCAAAAATCCCCTCTCCGCTGTCAATTTTAGTACGCATTTCCCCACCTGGACCCTTTTTGCTGCCATAAAACACTGCAGACACATCCTGCAACTGCAACTGGTCCTCTTTATCTTCTTTGGTAAACAGATATTTAACATCAACATGCCATTTATCCTTGCCCTTGCTGCTTTGCACCATCTGTACATCTTCCATGGAAAAAGTTCTTGAACGGACGGAAAGCTGATCTGCTGAGGCAATAAAGTCACCTCTTGGCTTGAGGAAATCTGTGAAGGCCTGCTTCCAGAGAGGTGATGTTACTAAAAGCAGCAGGGGAAGAATCCATAAAATGTTTCTTATTCCGTGAATCATTTCAAATACCTTTCAAGTAGTTCTCTGTCCTTTCCCTTAGCCGCCAGGATCAGGTTGCAAAGTTCGCGAACTGCCCCCTTTCCTCCGGACCTTTTTGTGACGAAATCAACAACCTTTTGCACCTCGGGAACACCATTGGCAACCGTTGATGAAAAACCTACCCGGGTCAGCAACGGTAAGTCGAGCCAGTCGTCTCCCATATAGGCAACCTCTTCTGGCGTAAGATCAAGCTCTGCAAGAAGTTTTTCAAAAACTTCCAGTTTTTGGCCTGCCTTCTGGTATACATGCTTCAAGCCAAGGTCTTGCGCCCTTCTTGTGACGGCTTCAGAACGGCGGGCCGTAATAAGGCCTACCTCAACACCTATCTCCTGGAGCAACCTGATACCCAATCCGTCCTGGGTATTAAATGATTTTAATTCCGTCCCCTCATGAGTGTATGTAATGGTGCCATCGGTGAGTACTCCATCAACATCCAGCAGGAGAAGTTTAACAGGTTCTGCCTTGGGTAAGCAGGATTTCCATAAATAGCCACGCTCATCGACCTTTTGTCTCGACATAGCCTTATTCCTAAGGGCCTCCGTCAACTCGCAATCAGAAGGATATTTACCGCCGGAAGCTGGACAAAATTCCTTATCTGACATACCTGATCCTCACGAAATTTCTGGGTTATCTGCAACTGCTGTACGTATTTTAAGAAGGGAATGCAGCAAGGCTTCCAACTGATCAATGGGCAGAGAGTTAGGACCGTCACAGAGCGCTTGGTCTGGTTCAGGGTGCACTTCCATAAAAAGGCCGTCAACCCCTGCTGCCACTGCAGCCCTGGTCAGAGGAGGGATAAACTCTCTCTGACCACCGGAACTGCCTCCGGCTCCACCTGGAAGCTGAACACTGTGGGTGGCATCATATATGACCGGACAGTTAAATGAACGCATGATCGGCAGCGAACGCATATCGACAACAAGATTATTGTACCCCAGGCAAAAACCTCGTTCGGTAAGAATTACTTTTTTCCCTCCAGCGGACCTCACCTTATTAACAGCGTTCTGCATATCCCAAGGAGACAGAAACTGCCCTTTCTTAATATTGACAGGTTTACCGGTTTCTGCAGCTGCAACAAGTAAATCTGTCTGTCTGCAGAGGAAAGCAGGAATTTGCAGAACATCCAGTACCTCGGCAGCTAGATTTACCTGTGAGGTCTCATGAATGTCCGATACTATCGGCACCCCTACATCAGCCCGTATACGACCTAGTGTCTCTAGCCCTTTTTTCAAGCCGGGTCCTCGAAAAGAATCCAGTGAAGTACGGTTTGCTTTGTCGAAAGAAGCTTTAAAAATAAAGGGTATATTCAACTTATCGGTTATTTTCTTTAAACGCTGGGCTGTCTCTTGCGCCATCGTTTCCGATTCGAGGACACAGGGTCCGGCAATCAGGAGAAAGGGGTTCCCCTTGCCAATCTTTATCGACGTAGTATCTGAGGGAGTTTCAATTGCAACTGGTTCCATGATATTTATAACCGGCTGAGAAATTGATACGTCATAATCCGACCTGCAACATCAAAATGTAAAGCGGGCAGATGTGTTCGGTTGTCAGATCGAGCGGCACATTTTCAGGAAGCGGAATAGTCAAGCGCTGCCTTGATAAAATCCCTGAACAGGGGATGCGGCTTCATGGGTTTAGATTTGAACTCGGGGTGAAACTGACAGCCAAGGAACCAGGGGTGATCAGAAAGCTCAACTATTTCGACCAGGTTGTTGTCTGGAGAAGCACCACTTACAACAAGTCCTTTTTTCGTCAATTCATCACGAAATTCAGGATTGAATTCATACCGGTGCCGGTGCCTCTCTTGAATTTCTTCCTCTTCGTAAGCTTTAGAGGCATAGGTTGACTTCTGCAGGCGGCAAGGATAACTGCCCAATCTGAGAGTCCCGCCCATATCCGATTTTTCATCACGAACCTGCACCTTCTCAGTACGATAATCGTACCACTCTTTCATAAGGTATATGACAGGATGTTTTGTTTTTTTATTGAATTCCGTGCTGTGGGCGTCTTTCATTTTCGCAATGTTTCTGGCAAACTCTACAACAGCTAATTGCATACCAAGACAAATTCCAAAAAAAGGTATCTTCTGCTCTCGGGCGTAAGTTATGGCACGCATTTTCCCTTCAACACCGCGCTGCCCGAAACCACCTGGAACCAGGATGCCATGACAGCCATCAAGAAGCTTTTTCTGATTCGCATCCTTTTTCTCAAGATCTTCGGCACCTACATAACGAAGTTCCACTTGGGCATCGTTACCTACACCACCGTGAACCAGAGATTCATGCAGGCTTTTGTAGGATTCGGTCAACTCAACATATTTACCGATTATAGCAATAACAACCTTGTTTTTCGGTTCTTTTATTTTTCTGACAAGCTCTTTCCAGGGAGCAAGGCGAGGAGCTCTTGCCCAAATGTTGAGCAGCTCCAGGATTTTATCGTCCAGTTTTTCTTTATGGAACAAAAGCGGCACTTCATAAATACTTTCAACATCACGAGCCGTTATTACAGCTTCAGTAGGAACATTACAGAATAGCGCTATTTTATCCTTCAAGCCCTGGTTCAGTTGGCCTTCAGTCCTGCAGAGCAATATGTCCGGTTGAATACCTATTGCCCGTAATTCTTTAACACTATGCTGAGTAGGTTTAGTTTTAACTTCCCCAGCAGTCTTAATATAAGGAACCAATGTAACATGAATGAAAAGTGAGTTCTCTTTCCCCATGTCGAAACGGAACTGCCTAATGGCTTCCAGAAATGGCAGACTTTCTATGTCACCGATTGTGCCGCCAATCTCAATAATTGCCACATCAACAGTATCTGCAAGCTGCAGAATAGAGTTTTTAATCTCATCGGTGATGTGGGGAATTACTTGTACTGTACCACCAAGGTATTCACCTCGCCTCTCCTTGGAAATAACAGAATGATAGATGCGACCTGAAGTGTAATTGTTTATCTGGGCCATAACAGCATTGGTATAACGCTCATAATGCCCCATATCCAGATCTGTCTCAGCACCATCGTCAGTAACAAAGACCTCTCCGTGCTGAAAAGGATTCATGGTTCCGGGATCAACATTAATGTATGGGTCGAGTTTCTGAAAAGTAACCGTCAACCCGCGGCTTTCCAGCAAAGCTCCTATGGATGCCGCCGCTAATCCCTTACCAAGAGAGGAAAGAACCCCTCCGGTAACAAAAATAAACTTGGTCCGAGTAGTTGGCTTTGAAGATTTCATGGCGACAAATATAGCAGTAAGTTTATTAATTGGACAAGGGAAATTATTAATATATTTAAGAGTACTTCGGAGATAATTACAGAGAGTGAACACACAGACGAGTACAGGTGGTCTAACGACCAATAAATTATGAAAAATTAGGGCGATTTGTCTGATATTGTTGCTCGTTATACCTTTATTAATGATTAGGTCAGCTAAATCAATTCAAAATTACTTTGACATCATGAGCCGGCATATATAAACTGCGCTACCCTTCAGTAATAGTTACATTAAACATGAGGTTTCTTCTGGCTTAAGGGAAAGACTGCGTAACCATTAAGGTATTTTTTTGATTCTCTTTCTTGTACTTTGATTTTTGAAGTCACTATGAATTCCTTGGATGGACTGCCAATATATATGCTTAGACACCAAACCATCACACATAAACCATTATGAGTTTCCTCAATTTAAACAAAAAGTTATTTGTTATTTTTGGCCTAGCCAACAAAAAATCAGTAGCCTGTGCTATAGGAAAAGCCCTTGTTACGGAAGGCGCTGAAGTAATACATGTTGTACGAACTGAAGAACGCAGGAAAACTGCCAGAAAACTTTTCCCTGACTCACATGTTTTTGTTTGTGACGTTGTGGATGAGAATAATATTTCCCGCGTTAAAGGAGAAATTGCTTCTACCATTGGCAACAGAAAAATTAATGGCCTCGTTCATTCAATTGCTTTTGCAAATTATTCTGAAGGGATGAAACCTTTCCACGAAACACTTAAAGCAGATTTTTTGCAGGCTTTGGACATTTCATGCTTTTCTTTAGTGGCCATATGTAACCAATTCAAAAATATGCTTGCGGAAACGGCTTCAGTGATAACAATTTCTATATCAACTACCAGAATGGCTGCAGAAAACTATGGCTACATGGCCCCTATTAAAGCTGCACTTGAATCATCTTTATGCTTTCTGGCTAAAAGCTTTTCAAAATTTTCACAGGTCAGGTTCAACGCTGTCTGTGCGGGCCTTCTTAAAACTTCAGCTTCCGCGGGAATCCCCGGCTATATCGACAGCTATCTTTTTGCGGAAAAAGTTATCCCAAGAAATAAAGGTGTTAAAACTGCAGAAGTGGCCGATCTTGCCGCGTTTCTCCTATCAGAAAGGTCCTCAGGAATTAATGCTCAGAACATTGTAGTTGATGCCGGCATGGCCATAAACTATTTCGACTCTGACATCATTTCGAGAGTAGTTGATTAACTGATCTATAATAACCTATACTGATTGATATTTTTTTTATTTGCCCCGGCACTATATTATGAAATACAATGACGTCCGCTTACATTCCTTCGGGTATGAACTCCCACCAAAAATTCTTACTTCAGAAGACATTGAAAGAAGGCTTTCTCCTCTGTATAGACGTCTAAAACTACCTGAAGGCCGATTGGAACTCATGAGCGGCATCAGTGAAAGACGTCTCTGGGAAAAAGGTACAAAACCCAGCGAAGCATCAGCCCTCGCTGGCAAAAATGCCCTCAATGCTTCCGGCATTGATGCTAGCGAGATTGAGTGTCTGATTTTCACTTCAGTATCACGAGACATGATGGAACCGGCAACCGCCTCTTTTGTTCATAAACATCTTGGCCTACAGGAAAATTGCCTGATTTTTGATATATCCAACGCCTGTCTCGGTTTTCTGGACGGTATGATTATGCTGGCAAACATGATTGAACTGGGACAAGTTAAATATGGTCTGCTTGTTGCTGGAGAAACAGCTGAGAATCTCCTTGAATCTACAATTACCGAATTGCTTGCTGACTCAGGATTAACCCGGAAATCTATCAAATCATCCTTTGCCTCACTTACCATTGGTTCTGGTTCAGTGGCCCTTGTCATGGGAAATGCAAAACATAACGAAACCGGGCATAAGCTGGTTGGCGGTACTTTTCTCGCTAATACTTCACACATCGATCTCTGTCAGGGGGGAGACATGAAATCAGGCTCTACCTTGATGGATACCGATTCTGAAGAGCTTTTAAAGCGGGGGGTAGAAACCGCTATGGCAGCCTGGACCAAATTTAAAGGAGAATTGGGATGGGATGGTGATTCTGTGGATGTTTTCTTTAGTCACCAGGTAGGAAAGGCTCACGCAAGTTTGCTATTTGAAACTCTTGCTCTTGACCCAAAGAAAAATTTTGAAACACTCCCATTTTTTGGAAATGTCGGTTCAGTTTCAGCACCGATCACTATGGCAATCGGTATAGAGAAGAATGCTCTGCAGTCCGGTCAGCGAGCTGCTCTTCTCGGAATAGGGAGTGGCATTAATTGCCTGATGCTCGGTATTGAATGGTAGCTGTATTATTCAATGGAACCTCACAAAATCATAAACGGGCTATAGTGTTAAAACATGGATAATACTAGTGGAAACAACCTAAGACTAACAGACCGGCAAGGACAACTTCTAGTTCGTTTAGCACGTGCAACCATCGCAAAAGAACTTGGTATTTCTGAACATAATGGGCTTGAATATGGATTTGAAGAACCTATCTTTAAAGAAAAACTCGGTGTATTTGTCACCCTTAAAATTAAAGGTCAATTAAGAGGATGTATTGGCAGCCTTTCCGGAGAAGAATCTATCTATGCAGGTGTGAAACGAAACGCTGTAAATGCGGCTTTCAATGATCCCCGGTTTTCGCAGCTTACCCCTGATGAATTCTCCCGGGTAGATATCGAAGTCAGTATTCTTACAAAACCACAGGCATTACAGTATAAGGATGGTAATGACCTTCTTAACTGCCTGCGGCCTAATGTTGATGGCGTGATTATCCGCAAAGGTATAGCATGCGCAACTTTTCTCCCCCAAGTCTGGGACCAACTGCCACAGCCTGAAAATTTCCTTTCTCACTTATGCAATAAGGCCGGATTAAATATGGACTCCTGGAAAGATGGTGATTTAGAAGTTGAAACTTACATAGTACAGAAATTCCAAGAAACTACCAGTGAAGAGCAAAGCTAAATTATATTTTCATTTTTTCTTTATTAATGGTTTAATTGTCCCGCTTTATCTGCATATAAACCTTTTTCGTAGAACTATTTTCTGTAAGTAATATGTTAACAAGATCCCTTTTTACGATAATGGCCAAAGTATAAATTAATGCCGTTTTGCAGCACAATGAAAGAACTCACTTTAAGTAGGGAATTATCAAATAGAATTTCAGAACTCTACGAAGACATGGAGGAAAATTATGACCAGGTCGCTAAAGAGCTGAATTTTTCATGCCATGAATGTAAGGACAACTGTTGTGACAGTTATTTCCTGCACCATACATATGTCGAATGGGCATATTTATGGGAAGGGATCAGGTCACTTCCCGACAAAGTTGTGACCCGGATAATGGAACGGGTAGAAACATATATAACTGAAAGTGAAAAAATGCTCGTAAGGGGTGAACGCCCCAACCTGATGTGTCCTCTTAATGAAAACGGCCTCTGTGTCCTCTATTCCCACCGGCTTATGATTTGCCGCCTGCACGGTGTGCCAGCCTCATTTAAACGCCCTGACGACCATAAGATTAGCTTTCCTGGCTGCTTCAGGTGCCAAGATTTAGTAAAATTTCAAAAAGATACACCATATAATGGATCCGAAATGGATCGCACAAATTTCTTCCGCAGCATGGTCGAGCTCGAAGTAGATTTTCTTGGTTCAAGGCGGATAAATGCCCCGAAAGTTAAACTCACTCTGGCACAGATGCTGGCACTGGGGCCACCTCATTTACCATAGACCCGACCACCGGGTTATCTATTGGGACAAGACATGCGCTGACTGGTTGTAGTAGATTTTTCTTTATAGTGGAGCGAGGTTGAATTTGGCGGATAATGAAAACAAAAAGCTTCGAAATGCAATTCTTGAGGTTGTTGAAAATCAACTCCGTGACGGAAAACCTCCCGAGACCAGGGCAACGTTAAAACGTCTAATGTCTCAAGGTATTGCAGAAGGTGAGGCTCGTAAGCTTATCGGTTATGTTGTTGCTTCGGAAGTCTTTGAAGTCCTGGGGCAGGGAAGAAGGTATAACGAAGAGCAATTCATTAAGGCTCTCAACCGCCTGCCAAAGATTCCTTGGGAAAAGGATTAATTGTAGTAGAACGAATTATAGATCACACAATAAAGTAAATAATCTTTACAATAATAAAAATTCCACAACAAAAGGAGTTAATATGAAACGAATTATTACTGTGATGACCGTTATTATTGTGGCTTTATTGCCAATATCCAAGGCGTTTGGTGAAGAATCCCCACTAAAAAGCGACACAGAAAAGCTCAGTTATTCTGTTGGGTTGGAGATTGGCACTTCTCTGCAAAACATGAAAGATGATGTCGATATCAATATACTCACCGATGGCCTGGTTGATGGTTTTAAAGGTAATACTCCACTTCTCACTCCAGAGCAGGCTGCTGAAATCAAACAGCAGTTTATTGCAAAAATGCAGGAGAAGCAGGCAAAGATGATTAAGGAACTTGCTGATAAAAACTTAAAAGAAGGCGAAGCTTTTCTCGCAGAAAACAAAAAACGAAAAGGTGTCATTACTACTGCCAGTGGCCTACAGTATGAAATTCTACGAGAAGGTGATGGTGAAAAACCAAAGCAGACTGATACGGTTAAAGTTCATTACCGTGGAAAGCTAATTAACGGTGATGAATTTGATAGCTCATATGAGAGGGATGAACCGGCTGTTTTCCCAGTAAGTGGAGTTATTCCTGGCTGGACTGAAGCGTTGCAACTAATGAATGTCGGAAGTAAACATCATATATATATACCTGCGAAACTTGCATACGGTGAGCAAGGAGCTGGGCGTGTAATCGGGCCCAACGCTACATTGGATTTTGAAGTTGAATTGCTGTCAATTGAAGAACAGAAAGAGAAGAATTAACCATTTAAATACTTCAATAAGTCCCGTGCCTAGAAGATAACACGGGACTTATTGATTGAATCAGCTAATAGAAGGCGTATTTTTTAAAAAACACCATGTTCATGTAGGATTTTTATACCGATACCTATAAGGACAAGTCCACCGAAAATCTCAACCTTTGAAGCAATTTTTGAAGCTACTCCAACTAAACGACACCCTAAATGCATACCTATTGTAGTTAATACTGCGGCAGTAATACCGATCACCAATGCAGGCACCCATATCGAGATATTCAGCAAAGAAAAACTCAAACCTACGGCAAGAGCATCTATACTTGTTGCCACCGAAAGCATAACCATTGACGTGCCCCTGGTTGGATCTATTCTCTGCGCATCTTCACTCCTGCCGCCTACGGCCTCTACTATCATCTTGATACCAACGAATGACAAGAGACCAAATGCAACCCAGTGGTCAACGCTTTCGATTAGCTCTCTGAAGCTTAATCCCGCAGCCCAGCCGGCAATGTTCATTAATCCTTGAAAGAGCCCGAAATGGAAACCAAGCCGAAAAGTCTGCCGCAAGCTTACTACCCTAAGGCATACACCGGTAGCCAAAGCAACTGCAAACGCATCAACCGCAAGGGCCAAAGCAATAACAAATATTGTCAGAAAATCCATGCGCCCTTTATACAGCAGAGCTGTTTTCTTAACAAGGAAGGAATCAGAAACTCGTAACTAATGACAAGATGGTTAAGTAAATAAGAGTAGACTTCGAGAATTTGGATAAGTAGAAAACGAGCATTACGAAACTTTGATGAGTAGCGAAGTTTTTATATGAGGCAATACCCGCCTTAAGAGGACAGAACTAATAAAAATATGCCACGGAGTTGTAGATCTAAATTGTTACTAAGCCATAAAAATATCCCTGGCCGGGAAAACCAGCCAGGGATATTAGAAAGGAAGGGAGGTGTTATAGAATTATCATAATTAATTCCAGGATCCACCGTAGCGGCCGCCTCGCTTACCGGGGCCATAGCCACGCATCATACCGTATCCTGGACCAAAACCTTTACCGCCGCTGATTCCGGGACCGTTGCAGTTTCCTGCTCTAGACAGTGGGAGCCCAGCTTCCCGGGCTTTTTTCTGGAGGGAACTTTGAAGTTCAAAAACCTCACCACTTAGCTGTCCTACAGCTTTAGGATCAGCATTTTCCTGGTTCATCATTGCTCGAAGTTCAGCCTTTTTTGTAATCAACTCTTTTCGCAGGTCTTGGGTTTCGTCAAAGAATTTGTCACGTTCTTCAATCTGTTTTTCATCTAGTTGAGCTACAGGCCCATCACAGTTCCCGCATCCATAGCCACCACCACCCCGCTGACCCCACCCGGGTCCGGCACTGGCAGCAGTGGCATAAATAAGCGCAAAAGTGAATAATGCTGCAACCACCATTTTCAATTGCTTGCTTTTCATTGCATACCTCTTTTGATTTAAGTTTTATCTTTCTATCCTTAGCCTTACAAATTGCATACGTTTGCCTTTTACTTAACACTTTATGTGCCAAAAAGTACGCAAACTAATTAACATGCTGAAATTAAAGTGAATAAAATATATTACTAGGTGAATATCTCATTGTATAATATCAGGAAACGCCTCTATTGATTCTTTTTTATACAGAAATAAAACGTCTGTTGTATATTTTTTATCCGATGCCCAGCGAGTTCATGATTTATCTAGGGAGATTTACATTTCAACTCACACGAGGTACAATAAATATTTTGTCTTGTACTGATTTAAGAAACTGTTAAGTAATGATAAAATTTCAGTAATATAAACAACACCCTGACTTTCAGGAAGAAATACATAAGGTTAACTCCATGTCGATCAAACAGGCGAAGGAAGTTCTTAAAATAGAAGCGGAGGGAATCCTCTCCCTTGTAGATCAGGTCGGCCCTGATTTTGAAAAAGCTGTTGACTTGATTATGTCATGTCCCAGTCGGGTAATCATTACCGGTATTGGAAAGTCCGGTATCATTGCACAAAAAATATCTGCCACATTGAACAGTACCGGTACCGCATCCTTTTTTCTGCATCCGGTCGAAGCAATGCATGGGGATCTGGGGATAGTGGATCCGCGTGATGTTGTTGTTGCAATTTCTTACAGCGGCGAAACAGTAGAAATCAATATGTTAATTACAAGCCTTCAAAAGCGATCTATTAATATCGTTGCCATGACTGGGAATACCGACTCTACCCTCGCTCGATGTGCCCAAGCTGTTTTGAATGTAGCCGTCCCCCAGGAAGCCTGCCCCTTGGGGTTGGCACCTACTGCCAGCACAACCGCAGCTCTTGCAATGGGTGATGCTCTGGCAGTTGTTTTATTAAGACTTAAGGAATTTCAGGTTAGTGATTTTAGAAGAAACCACCCAGGAGGCAGTTTAGGTGAACGCCTGAAAGTTAATGTTTCTGAGGTAATGTTAACCGGGGATTTGGTTCCAAAAGTTACAATGGAGACTTCCTTGTTAGAAGCTATAAAGGTACTGAATGAAAAAAATATTGGAGCCGTACTGATAGTTGATGAAAAGGATAAGGTGGCAGGTATCCTTACTGACGGTGACGTTAGGCGTCTTATCACAAAACACAGCGACCTGGATAAAAGGCTTGCATCAGATGATATGACACCCACCCCGAAAACTATCAAGGGTGATATTCTTGCAGCTGATGCCCTGAGCATCATGCAACGACATGAAATCACCACACTGCCGGTAACGGATCACAACGGCCGTCTGGCTGGCATACTTCACCTTCATGACTTGCTAGGTAAAGGTGAATTCAGGTTTCTAGTATAAGTTGAATAATTTTTCTAATAAAAGGGTAATTCTCAACTCAAACTATAAAGGATTACAAACAAATGTGCCAAATGAGTATAATGCTGGACAAAAAAGGCCAGTCAGAAAAAATTATGGAAAATGCCACTCAACTTGAGGTAACACCTGATGGAGTGAAAATAAACACTCTGTTCGAGGAACCAAGGCTGGTACCGAAAGCTGTCGTAAAAAAAATAGATTTTATGGGTGGCATAACCACCCTCGCTGTAGAGGATGCCTCATCATAAGATAAGGAGATATTTGCATTGAACGATATTGATAAACTAAGGGTTTTGCTGCCACACTGGATTGAACATAACCATAGCCATGAGGCTGAGTTCCAAAAGTGGTCCGATATTATGAAACAAAGTGATGCTTCGGAAATAGCTTTACTTGTTAACAAAGCTGTTTCATGTATGAAGGATGCTAATACAGCACTTGCTGAAGCACTTGAAAAAATTGGCGGGCCCTTGGAAGATAAGAACGACCATCATCACCATCATCACTGATTACTTTTTTGACAGTTTATTATTTACCGGCCGAACGGAGACTGTCGAACTGTTCAAATCTATCCTTATCGGAACCGGCTTTAACACTGATAAGCCAGTAGATGTTGGATGATCTTTCAATAATTCCACTCATATTTCCAGAAAGACCGTGAGAGTCCTCTTCCAGGTTATAAAAGAAGGAGTCAATTCCGAAAAAACCATCTAGCAGATGAATGGCAGTATGAAACATACTGCTTAAATATCCGCGCTGCAGATCTTTCAAATCATCCATGGTCTGCAGCCCTTCACCTTTTAATTCCTCTACCAGGCCATGAATAACTTGTTTATTGATAGCTATTCCCTGATCCACCCTGCTCCAGAAATCCTGATCGACAGATGAAAGCGACCTTTCTTCATCAATTGTGATTTTCTCGTATTTGACCAGCAATATTCGATCAAAGAAACGAAGCACTTTTTTCCGGCAATCTTCAAAGCTGTTACCAGCTAATAGAATTTCATGAGATGCTTGCAGGTTCAAGATACTCTCCTCCCTTGAATGCTGCTTAGTAATTCTGTTTAATTTGATTTGAAAATCGGCAATTCGGTAATTTCCATGAAACTGCTCACATGGTAATCCGCTGGCAGGTCAGGACTTTTAAAGGCGATAAGTCTCATACCGATCCCAGCAGCATGTTCCTTGTCTACCATGGAGTCACCTATAAATACAGACTCTTCCACTGAAAGGTCAAAATGATTGAGTATATTGACCAGTGCTTCCGGGTGCGGTTTAGGTTTTTGTACATCAAGAGCTGTAACAACCTTTTCAAATTTACCTTCCAGCCCAAATATTTTCAGGACAGTTGGCATTGTGGTTGTTCTATTTGTACTTATCGCCGTATGGTAATCCGGTTTAAGAAAATCAAGAAACTCTAACAGATCGGGCTCCATTATCATGTGCTCCAGATAAGGTGCATAATCGACCGCCTTTCTGTAATCATGTGCCTCTGTGATTTGCTCAGGAGAATATCTCCTGAAAATAAAATCCACAGAATCCATAACATTATGGGAATGCACATATCCCAACTCTTCGTCATCCATCGGCGGGTGGCCAAAGTGGTCGAGAATTCTGTTATAGTAAAATCTGTTTGCTTCCTTGGAGTCGAATAAAACTCCGTCACAATCAAATATTACGAGTTTAAGTATAGACAAGTGGACCTCAATTTCATTTATCACCAATGCCCGGGTTTATCTGGATCTAAAAAATATGTCAGGCATATATATCTGTAAAAGTACAAAAATCTGAGTATTCAACACAATTCATTGTGACAAAAAGTTAATTATAGATTTTCGCGGATAAAATCTATTCCGTTCCGGAACAGGGCTACCCCCTCACCTTCATCGGGAAGCTCTTCTCTTGTCCACCGAGGGTGATTAGTCCTGTGCAAAAAAGCTTCGGGATGAGGCATCAAACCAAACAGTCTTCCAGTGGGATCACAAATTCCTGCAATTGCGTCCGGGGAACCGTTAGGGTTTTCCGGATATTTCATTGTCGCCTCACCTGTTTTCGGATCACTGTAACGTAATACAACGAGATTATTATCCTGGATACGTTTGTGAACCAAATCATTCTTTGAGACAAACTTACCTTCACCATGGCGGACCGGGTAGTAAAGTTGTTTTAAACCCCTTGTAAACACACAAGGGGAACTTTCATCTACCGCCAGGGTAACCCAGCGATCTTCAAACTTGCTTGAATCGTTATATGTTAAGCTAACTTCGCGTTCTTCATAATTATTATCAAAGCCTGGAAGAAGTCCCATTTTGACCATAAGCTGGAACCCATTACAAACACCAATCACAAGCTTGCCATCTCTTATGAACCTTAGCATCTGATCCATGAGCTTTTCCCCGGTGCTTTTAACCGTAATGTACTTGATACGATGTGCACCCGCTTGACCGGCGCCAAGATCATCACCATCCAGAAAACCACCTGGCAGGTTCAAGAAATGATAGTCATCCAATGAATACTCGCCGTGAACAAGCTCACTCATATGGACTATGTCCACCTGGTCGGCCCCACCCAGTTTACATGCATGAGCCATTTCAACTTCACAGTTAGTTCCATAGCCTGTAAGCACAATGGCTTTCACTTTATCTGCCATAAAATCACCTATAATCGGTCAGTAAGATTGCCAGTCTAACCTGGATATTTCACGAGTCAAGTTGGTTGAAGATACGAGGTTCAAAGTGATTCGCTATACTGAAGTATGCGAATTGCTTTAAACCGAAGTAGATTCGGCCTGATTGGCTCACCCTTTGGTGAGTAATATTGAATATATAATACTTCACCTGTTTGGTACAAATTGGATTTCAAAAAACCTTTTAGCAATGTGCTGGCACAGTCGATAAATTAAGATGTTATACAAACTTTTCAAAATGATTCATGAAATATTCGGGCTAGTCCCTTTATATCTATTGGCAAACATCTATCGGCTTAACATTATAATTTTTATTAATCACAATCCGAGGAGACTGCACTCCCTTCGATCTCTTTTTCGAGCCTGTCAAAAAATATTTCCATGAACGCGTGGCGCTCCCATGCAAGCTGCCTTCCCATTTGAGTCAACATACGGTCTTTTACTTTAGACATCTTGACCTTGAATTCCCGATAAGCTGTATCATCCGTTGAGTATGATCTGCTGGCAAGAATATCTGCGTCACCATTATGCAGCTTTGCTCCGACTTGTCCAGCAAACAAAAATGCCCTGCCTATTCCAATGGCTCCGATTGAATCAAGTTTATCTGCGTCAAATAAAATTTTGGCTTCCAGAGTTTTCGGGACCTTTTCATTCCTATACCGATGCGTCTCTATACAGTGTGCCACTTCATCTATCTTCTCGTTCGGAAAGTCCAGGTCACGTAATATATCATAAACTAGCTCAGCGCCCTTTTCAGCATGACATATCCCTCCCTGCTTTTCCATTTCAATCTTGCGACCGATATCATGCAGAAGGGCCGCAGCACTTAATACGTCCAACTGAGCCCCCATCAATTTACCGATATACAAAGCAGTCTGGTGCACCCTCACAACATGATCAGGTCCATGGCATCCACCCTCGCCATCCTGGTATTCAGCAGAAATTTTGCAGAGATGGTTGGTTAACTCTTTACCCAGAGGGAAATCATCAATTTCATTGAAGGCCTTCACGATCCACTCCCAAACAATTCTTTCTTCAGCCAACGAACAGCATAACGCAGCAAAGCGCTGTCATCAGAATTAATGCGCTGAAGTTCATTTTTATTCAAAGAATATTTCAATGAAAATTTATCACTCGAAACGTAAGATCGAAATTCATCAAGATTATACAAGGAAAGAGTAAACATTTGAATCTGTTCCTTCGACAAGCTAAATCCCTCTCTTATCTTGGGATGTTGAAGCAGTCCCATGAAATCATCATTAAACTCATTGTACAGATCAAGTTCCTGGTCGCTCATCCACTCCTTGGCGGTAAACTGCGTGGAACCACCAGATCCTTGGCAGTGAGGCTCGGACAGCAAAACATGAAACGCAATATTGCTACCATCTTCGGCAATTGATGCGGCACGGCCAACAGGATAAGCTCGGCAAGGCCCCGGCCGGCTATCGTAAACCTTGCATCCTGCAGCAGAAACAAATGGGCAGCTTGCCTTGCCATCATCAACCATTCCAAGGTAAAAGCGGGGGAATTGGCCCATTTCCGCTTCTATAACAACATAACGCTTCAGGAATTCCTCAGAGGTCATTTGGAGTTTGTTTTTTAGCCGCATAACATCATAAGGGGTGAGCGCAAGTTCAAGTTCACGGCAACAGTCAGTAAAACACTCCACGGAAGGATTGCATGCAAAGGAAAACCGTTCATTATCCTTAAGCTTCTTAACATTTTTTGGTAATTGCATATCCATATCAGCTTATCTTGAAGATATATATCTTCAATTCGATAATAAATTTCATCAATCTTAATTTTCGTGGCTAGCCCGAATATTTCATAAAAAATAAAGGAAAAAGCAAGAGGCACATGAACGTGTAAACTGCCACGCAACATGTGCCCCTAAAAAATAGCAGATTTCCCCGGATTATTCCTTGCGCCACATACTAAGCAGTGGGCTGGCAATAAAAATAGATGAGTATGTACCGACTGCAACACCAGTAAGAAGTGCAAAGGAAAAATCATGGATGACCGAACCGCCCAGTAGAAAAAGAGCAAGTAAAACCAATGCCGATGTAAGCGATGTTACAATCGTTCTACTTATCACCTCATTAATACTTATATTAATAATTCCTGCGAAATTCTTTTTGCCAAGCATTCCCTGGGATGACTTGTGCAGGTTTTCACGTATGCGGTCAAAAACAACAACACTATCGTTTAATGAATACCCAGCAAGAGTCAGCAATGCTGTCACAATTAACAGGGTAATTTCGATATTGAAAATAAAACAGATTCCAAGCACCACAAGCACATCATGAAAAGTAGCAATTGCGGCGGCAAATCCGAATGAAAGATCGAACCGGAACGCCAGATAACAGATTACCCCGAAAAGGGAAATGGCAATTGCCAGCAGGGCTTTATTCCTGAGAACCTCGCTCACAGACGAGCCAATAGCCGATTGACTCTCCATGATGAAATTCATTTCCGCCAAATTATTATTCAATATTTGGGCAATCTCATCACCTAGGTCTCCAACTACTTCCTCGCTTTTCTTCAACTTAACGATGAGACGATTTTCATTTTCGACCTGTTGCAGCACCACGCCCCCAAGCCCGTTATCGTTAAGAATTGAACGCACATTTTCCAAAGCAAACTCTTTGGAGGATTTGTATTGCACAATGGTGCCACCGGTGAAATCTACACCAAGGTTGGCTTTACCCCTGGTAATCTGCATAAAAGCCAAGAGGCCGACCAGAACCAAAATACCGGAAATAGCGAAGGTAATATTTTTCACCTTCATATAATCTATATCTGGTTTTTTAATGAATTGGAAAAACTTCAGAGGTTTGAGCCAGCGCTTGCTGTACATCACATCATATACCAGCCTGGTCCCGAAAAGAGTTGTAAAAAGGTTGAAAGTAACACCCAGTGAAAGTGTTACAGCAAAACCCTTTATCGGACCTGTTCCGAATAAAAACAGCGCAAGTGCGGTAATAAGGGTCGTCACCTGAGAGTCGACAATGGTCCAAAACGCTTTTTCATAACCACCCTCAACTCCTGATTTTACAGATTTACCGATGGCAAATTCTTCGCGCATCCTTTCAAATATGAGCACATTCGCATCAACTGCCATACCGATTGATAGAATAATACCTGCAATACCAGGCAGTGTGAGCGTAGCTGAAAGCGCAGCAAGCCCGGCAAAAAGAAGCAGGATGTTCATCATAAGGGCGAAATTGGCAATAACCCCTGACATCCTGTAATAAATAATCATAAACAGAAGAACCAGAATTGTTCCAAGCAAACCAGATCTGAACCCTTTGTCTATAGAGTCCTGCCCCAAAGATGCGCCAACAGTTAGGTTCTGAATAATTGAAACAGGTGCAGGCAGGGCGCCAACCCTAAGAACGATTGCCAGATCGGTTGCCTCTTCAAAAGTGAAATTACCTGAAATCTGTGCACTACCTCCAAGAATCCTTTCACGAATAACAGGCGCTGAACGGACTACATCATCAAGTATTATGGCAAATCGTTTACCCACATTTTGTTCCGTAACCCGGGCAAAAATCCTGGAACCCTTGCTGTTCAAGTCCAAATTAACAACGGGCTCGTTAAAACTTCCGCCAATACGTGGCTGGGCATTTTTCACCATGTCGCCAGTCATCATTGTCTGGCTTTTGATAAGAATAGGGTTTTCAGTCTCAATTCCGGTCTGAGCATTAACAACTTTTTCGAAATAAACTTCCGCTCCTGCTGGCAGTTTATTCTGCAGAGCCATGTTGAGTTGTTTTCTGCTAGCGCTGTTGTTCAGCTGCCCACGCACCCATTGACCTGAACTCTCCGCCTGGCTGATTAGCTGTATAAGATCGACTCTTGATTCGTCATCTACCAGTTTGAACTCAAGCAGAGCAGTTGATTTCAATATCTGAATGGCCCGTTTGGGATCTTTTTCTCCTGGCAACTGTACCACTATCTCATCTGTACCCTGGCGAATTATGACCGGTTCCGCTACACCAAACTGGTCAATACGGTTCCTGATTATTTCCAAAGACTGGGCCACAGCGTTTTTGTTAATAAATTCAATTTTTTCACTCTTGAGACTCAGTTGAATGCGTGGGAAGGTCCCCTCCTCAGAAAAAGATTTAATATCAAAGTCGGGAAAATCATCCGTGATTACATCTTCTACAGTAGCGAGCGCACCGGTATTGGGGAGAGTAAAATTAACGATACTTGGGTCTGTTGATTTAGTCCTTACTGCTGTAATCTTTTTCTCGGCAAGCGCTTCCTTCAGGTCCTGGGCTCCAAGGTCAAGTGATTTTTCTATGGCTTTTTCAAGATCAACCCTGAGGACCAAGTGCATACCGCCTTTCAAGTCAAGCCCTTTACGCAACCCTCCCTGTGGGGCCAGATAATCTCCCCACCACTTGGGGGCATTGTCATATATCGAAGGTACTATTATCAATCCAGAAAAAAAGATTATCGATATCAACAGAAAAATTTTCCATTTCAAAGACGTATTCATCCGTCAAGCTCCTTACTTAAAAAATGATTATTTCTTTCAATATGAATACCGGGTACAGAAGATCAATTCGAACCCGATTTATTTCTTTGTGCGGTGCGATTATACCTTACATGCGAAAAGTGTCAATTTGCATTCACGTTTTTGTGATAGACAATATATTAAGAGCTCTGTGATCTATTTATTGATGATGCAATACAACCAGCCCCAAAACCGTTGTCGATGTTTACAACCGCCACACCAGGGGCACAGCTGTTGAGCATTCCAAGAAGTGCGGCAATACCACCGAACCCAGTACCATATCCCACGCTTGTAGGTACCGCGATTATCGGCCTGTCTACCAGCCCCCCCACTACACTTGGTAACGCTCCTTCCATTCCAGCAACGACGATAAGTACTCTTGCTGACAGCAGTAGATCCTTCTGTGATAACAGCCGATGAATGCCGGCTACCCCCACATCAAAGACTTTTTCGACCGTATTGCCAAGACATCGCGCCGTAAGAGCAGCCTCTTCAGCTACTGGAATATCAGAGGTACCGGCCGACACAACCACAATTGTTCCACTTCCGGCAGATGTATCAATACATTCTTCATTACCTACAAGCATGCCTGCAGTTTCATGATATGTAAGTTCTGGGACTTCACGGCATACAGCTTCAGCCTTTTCAGCATCAACCCTGGTAGCCAGAGATACGCAGGAATGTTTCATCATCTTTGCCATTATGGCAGCTATCTGCTCTGCAGATTTGTTTTCGCCATATACAACCTCGGGAAAACCTGTTCGCAGCGATCTATGATGATCCAGGCATGCAAAATCCATCTTCTCGGCAGGCCAGCTTTTCAAAAGATCCATGGCATCGGCAACTTCACACTGTCCGGTACGTACTTGCTCAAGCAGCTCTTTCATTTTTTTTTCATTCATAATAACGTTTCCGAATAAATGAATTTGTAAGATTTGTTGTTCTTAATACTACAATAGGAAACAAGGAAAGTTGCTGCAACAGAAGATTCCATATAGATGACCTGAAAAAAAATCTCAATCACCTCACATCTTATATTCCTGTCCTTTCATGTTATCTTGCAAAGAGATAATGATTTGCCTAGTATATAAAAATGGAAAAAACAGCTCAACTGCGCCGGGCAGCGATTATAGCTTTCAGCACTTCTTTTACTTTGCTGGCTGCTAAATTTTTTGCATTCTACCTCACAGGCTCCAAAGCAGTTCTCTCTGATGCCATTGAATCAATTATCAACGTCATAACGGGATTTTTTCTGCTTATAAGTATTAATATCAGCACCATGCCGGCAGATGAAGATCATCCATATGGGCATGGCAAGATAGAGGCTTTTTCAGCAGGACTTGAAGGTGGTCTTATAACCCTTGCCGGCATAATGATACTGGTTGAAGCTATACCATCCTTTTTTTCACCTTCACTACCTCAAAATATTAATTCCGGAATCCTTATACTTTTCGGTGCCGGTACTATCAACATGCTGGTTGGCATGTATCTACTTCATTCAGGGAAAAAACTCAAATCTGAAGCACTTACCGCGGATGGAAGACATCTTCTTACAGATTTTTACACAAGCGCTGGTGTTATTATCGGTTTAATGCTGGTCAAGTTTTCCGGCATAGTATGGCTTGATCCATTTGTTGCCTGCCTTGTGGCCTTTAATATTCTTATTCATGGGGTAAGACTTTTCAGAAATTCTTTGAGAAACTTGATGGATGAGGCAGATCCGGAGTTTCTTGAACGTGTTGTCGAAGCCTTAAACAAAATCCCCAAAACTGGATGGACTGCCCCCCATAAGCTTAGAAGCATTCGCTCTGGAAGACACCATCATGTCGATCTGCACATCTCACTGCCAAATCACTGGCCCTTATATAAAGTTCATGAGACCCAGGAAGAGCTGACAAAAGCTTTACTTGAAGCACTTGATGAAGAAGGCGATGTAATGGTCCATGTTGACCCGTGCGAGTCATCCTATTGTTACTGTTGTGATGTTGAACCTTGCCCTGATCGCGTCTGTGATTCTGAAGGCCTCGATGAATGGACCGTACATGAAGTAACAGCACCACGACCTGAGAATAATAACTCCGATCCGGATAAAAATATTTGAAATATTTCAACTAATAATGAAAAAATGTCGACATCTTTCATTAATCACAGACCAGCAAGAAAGTGGCAAAAAATTACTCTAGATATAGCTCCTGAAATATCTGAAGCCGTTGCGGCCTTCCTCTCGCAGCTCACAGGATCTGGCGTTGAAACTATCGAATCTAAAAAAACTACCATCCCCAAAAAAGAGACGGTGATCGGCTACCTAGCAGTCGATGAATCCTTAGAAAAAAAAAGAGCCGTATTGAGATCATTTCTCGCAAATCTCAATGAAAATTTTCCAGGCATTCCTCTACCAAAAGAACACCTGGAACTCGTCCTGGAAGAGGACTGGGGGCATAACTGGAAAAAGCATTTCAAAACGTTCCGTGCTTCACAGCGAGTGATAATTAAACCCTCCTGGGAAACTTACACGTCTGTTCCCGGTGAAGAACATACTGGAGAAGTTGTCATTGAAATTGATCCCGGCCTGGCCTTTGGAACGGGGCACCATGCCAGCACCCTACTTGCTCTGCGTCATATTGACTCAATATACTTAAAAGAAAGTCCGAATCATTTAAGGAAAGTTCTTGATGTTGGTACCGGCACAGGAATCTTATCCATCGCCTGTGCGCTTTTCGGCGCAAAAGAGGTACTTGCCATAGATAATGATCCTGATGCTGTCATTGTCGCAGGTGAAAATACAGCTCAGAATGTTCTTGAAGCAAAAATATCAGTGAGTAGCAGAAAAATTGAAGATTTAAAGGGAAGTTATGATCTCATTGTTGCCAATATTGTTTATGATGTATTAAATGAAATGGCCCCTGTTCTAACAGGCTTATTGGGCCCCGGTGGTATTCTCCTCCTCTCTGGAATTCTGAAAGGCGAACAGGAAAAGTCCACCAAAATGAAGTATGTTGATCTGGGGCTGCGACATCTCAAAACTGATAATCTTGACGAATGGGTGTCACTTGTTTTTTGCAATTGAATACTGATTAATATTATGCGACGATTTTTTGTAAATCCTGACGATATATCCGAAAAGACGGCGATTATTACCGGTAGAGAAGCTCATCATCTTGCTACGGTTCTTCGCTGTGAAACAGGACAACTGGTACGCCTTTTTGACGGCAAAGGCAGAGTATATGAAGCCTCGATTACGTCCATTGATAAAAAAAAGGTGGAAGCATCGATTCTTTCTACAATTGAAAAAAAGACTGATACAAAAGTTCCATTACACGTTGGCCAATCCCTGATGAAGGGGAAGAAAACCGACACTATTATCCAGAAAGCAACTGAACTTGGAGTTGCCGGCTTTCACCCTTTTATTTCGAGGTACAGTGTTTCACGAAGTATAACTGGACAAAAGAAATCACACCGAAATGAACGCTGGGCTCAAATCACCTTGGAAGCATGCAAGCAGAGCAATCGGGCCATACCAATGGAATGCGCACATCTTAAAAGTTTTGACAGGCTGATTGACGACGCTTCAGGCTTAACAGAATATGATTTGAAATTAATTTTCTGGGAAGAAGAGAGCAGACGGACTCTCGAATCAATATCTGACAACATCAGGTCAGTAAAATCCGTATTTGCTCTCATAGGGCCGGAAGGAGGATTCAGCAGGAAAGAAGTTGACAGCGCATTGAAAGCAGGCTTTCTATCTGTCACTCTTGGACAGAGAATTTTGAGAGCTGAAACAGCCTCTCTGTCAGCTATATCAATTCTTCAATACTTAATGGGCAACTTAAATTAATATGACTACTAGGAAACCATATACATGCGAGCAGTCGTACAGCTGACGAGTCAAGCTGCTGTAAAAGTTGAAAATCAGCTAACCGGATCTATCGGCAAAGGTCTTGTTGTTCTGCTCGGTGTTGGAAAAGAGGACACGATTAAAGACGCAAAATACCTTGCAGAGAAAATTGTCAACCTGCGCATTTTCCCGGACGGGGAAAAATTAATGAACCTTTCGGTAAAGGATGTGGGAGGAGAAATTCTGGTTGTTTCCCAGTTCACATTGTTTGGGGACTGTCGTAAAGGCAGGAGACCCGGTTACTCTGATGCGGCGCCGCCTGAAAAAGCAAAAGAGCTGTATAAAACCTTTAAAGATTATTTATTAAAACAGGGTATCCCGGTTGAGAGTGGAAAGTTTCAGGCCATGATGGAGGTTGAACTTACAAACAGCGGCCCTGTCACACTGCTTCTGGATTCGTCAAAACTTTTCTAATTGATCGCTGATTTAGAAATTTAACTTCCAGTGCAGATTGATGATTTGACCTGGCTGGGAATTTCCGGCTCTGCCAAATAATATTCCTTCATCCACGTTATGGCCTTTTTCTCAGACCTGAATACATTAATATTAATTGCGGTGTTTTCAGTTACAGACATGGCAATCCTGGCAGTGCCATAAACCGCATCTCTTTCAGCGACAACAGCCACTTTTATAAAATCTTTTGACTTCAGAAGAGCATTCGCTTCCCACATTTCAGTCTGAATATCATCATACTTAAATTGAAGTGTTTTCACTTCACGCATATCCATTACTACACGAATGTTTTCAGGGTTGACCATGTAATTACTGTACAATTCAGTAAAGAAATTTCTGAACTGTTCGATGGTAATTTCTCCTTTTCCTACTGCATAAACAACGCCATCAAGTTCTTTTATCTGAAATGTGATCATCTTGTACTGCCCTCGTCTAAACTAATATCAGAGATATTAATTAAAAATTATGTAAATAAGATTGAAAACCAGATCCTCAATGCAGTAAATCCAATTAATACTGCTAAAACACGCCGTAATACTTGCACTGGAGAATTTCGACTTACCAAACTTCCCAAAAAGGCTGCTGGAATAACTGTAACAGCAACAGGCAGTACTAAATACCATTCAATTTGGCCGGTAAATACCTTCCCTATAAAGGCTGCGAATGTTGAAAGTAGGACTATCCCCAAATTACTGCCTATAGCAATCCTGGTTGGAATTTTCACGAACCAGGTCATCAGCGGAATCAATATAAACGAGCCGCCCTGCCCAACCATACCTCCCAGCAGGCCCACACCGGTTGCTGTTGTAATCGCCTTGGTTTTACTGAAATCAATGAGTTTTGGGTCAGGATATTCTTCCTCACCCTTATCTGATATAAATATCAGGACTGCGGCAGCAATTGCTAAACAGGCAAACAGAAACAACAGAGTGTTATTGGAAACAAGCATTGAACTTGCCCCCCCGATCAAGGCAGCAATAAAAATGCTTACACCCATGTATACAGTTAGGCTGTCGGATACAAATTTGAATTTTCGATGCATCAGCATTCCAGCAAAACAACCGAGAAGTCCCTGGACAATTGTTAATCCAGCAACTGACTGCATCGATAGCGGCTCAAGCCCGAAAATTGGCGGCACATACAGGAGAAGCGGTGCCATGATAATGCCTCCACCGATGCCGAGCAGCCCTGAGAGAAAACCGGAAACAATACCCAGCAAACCAATCAGGAAAAACAGATCCATTGCTTATACCACGATTATTTCCGAAGCGCCTTTCTCGATCTTGCCGATTCGGGCGGCAGTTTTCACTCCTGCACCAGTGAGCGCACTTATGAGATCATCTGCCTGTGAATCTGGAACTGAAAGTAATAACCCTCCGGAAGTTTGTGGGTCAAAAAGTAATTCCTCATCTGTTTTCGAAAGAGCCTTCTCAAGAACCAGATAGTCAGCGCTCATCTGGCGATTTGGTTTGTTGCTACCGGTACTCTCTCCCTTGTCATACATTTCCCGGGAATCAGGGTAAAATGGAAGTCTGTCATATTCCAGGATAATCTTTCCAGCACAGCCAATTGCAACTTCAAGAGCATGACCTGCAATACCGAACCCGGTAATATCAGTACATGCATGGAGTTCAAAATTAAGTGCCGCTTCTATTGCCGGTCCATTCAATGCTGCAATTTGTGGAAGCACCTCTTTTTCAATTTCTTTAAATGGTAACTTCCCGGAGCGTACGGCATTAAAAAGGACACCTGAGCCAATTGGTTTTGTCAAAACGAGGGCGTCACCCGGTCTTGATCCCGCATTAGTTATAATTCTGTCAGGATGCACAGTTCCATTGACACAGAGACCGTACTTAGGCTCTTCATCATCCACGCTATGACCGCCGACAAGGCATGCGCCCGCCTCAACGACCTTATCGTGCCCTCCATGCAGGATATCTCTGAGAATTCCCATATCAAGAAGTTTTGACGGGAACATAACAACGTTTAGTGCTGTCAGAGGCTTTCCTCCCATAGAATAAACATCCGAAATAGAGTTGGCAGCAGATATCTGACCGAACCAGTATGGATCATCTACCGGCGGGGTAATAAAATCTACCGTATTGATCATGGCGATATCATGCGACAACTTATACACCGCCGCATCATCCGCTGTGTCGAATCCAACCATCAGGCTGGGATCAGAAGGTGGTGTAAGTCCCGAAAGCGCTTCCGACAGAACTGTCGGACCTATTTTAGCTGCTCAGCCGCATGTCCGGGCAAGTCCGGTCAATGTCTTCTTTTTAAAAAAGTCCATAGTTTTTCCTCATAATGGAATCATGGTTTATCAATATTCATAATAACTGTCAGGTATACATCAAGCTCTGACAGTTCAGAATCATTGAAATACACTTTCAAAACAATAACAATAAGCTATTGCCTATAAAAATATGATAAACCTATAGACGAAAATATACTAATCGTTTCTTCCTATTTGTCGAATCGGAAATATGTGCCACAATGTGGGGCTGGTGGAAGTTTTTCAATTTTGCCGATGAAAACCAGAGAGGTCGGAGTAACAATCTAATGCCCGGAGATTCCCGCAAATTATGCTGGTTATTACAGGAAGGAAAAACAAATACGGCCCCACCAATATATTGATGAGGCCGCCGTTAAATAAGAATAAACATCTAACAGAGAATCATTTTAATTTTAAATCTATTATATATAAAGGACTAAATAGCATCTTTACCTTTTTCACCAGTGCGGACCCTGATGACTTCTTCTACGGGAAGCACAAATATTTTCCCATCACCTATTTTATTCGTATTAGCTGATTGCAAAATAGCATCGACAACTTCATCCACACTCTCGGAGTCAATCACAATTTCGATTTTTGTCTTTGGAATAAAATCAACAACGTATTCGGCGCCACGGTATATTTCCTTGTGACCTTTCTGACGACCATATCCTTTAACCTCGGAAATAGTCATGCCCTTAATACCAATTTCATTCAATGCTTCTTTGACATCATCCAGCTTGAATGGCTTAATGATTGCCTCAATTTTTTTCATGTGTTCCTCCTTTAAGTACTTCGGCATTCGTTATTGCACATACTACCAATATAATTGTACAAATGCAGTAAATAATCACTTCAGGTTTCGCATATGGAGCGCAGCATAAATCAGTGGTCGGAAGTTAACATTCCATAACCACGCTCACCGTGCAACGAATAGTCTAGGCCCGCCACCTCCTGCTCTTCATCCAATCTGAAACCTACTGTTTTCTCCACAACAACACAGATAATAAGCGATACTATTGCTGAAAGAGCAATTGTTGCACCCATTCCGGTTAACTGAACGAGAAGCTGATCCCAGGTAGTCCAAGCTTTGCCGATAGCAGCTGAAGCATCAGCCATCCAGCTTTCACGGATGAAAAATGGCAATAGAACAACACCTAAACCGCTCCCAATACCGTGAATGCCAAAACAGTCAAGGCTGTCGTCATATCCCAATTTGCCCTTTGCCACTAGCGCGTAATAACAGGCGATTGAAGAAAGCGCCCCCAGAGTGATTGCACCAACAGGTTTTACAACTCCTGCTGCCGGAGTAATTACCACTAGACCGGCAAGAATTCCGGAAACAAGACCAAGGGCTGTAGACTTACGGAACATTATCGATTCGATAATCAACCAGGTAAGAGCACCACTTGCAGCTGAAACCTGTGTCATTGTTAGGGCTCGTGCTGTATCAAGACCGCTCTGTACAGTAGATCCGGCATTAAATCCAAACCAGCCGACCCATAAAAGACCTGCTCCCATCATTGTCATAACCAGATTATTTGGACTCATGGCGCTTTTTGGATAGCCTCGACGTGGTCCAAGAAATAAAGCGACAACGAGGGCGCTTATACCTGCCGAAACATGAATAACTAACCCCCCTGCAAGATCAATTACACCTGCTGCACCCGCATTAAAAAGCCAACCATCTGAGGCCCAAACCCAATGGCAGAGGGGACTGTATATGAATAGAAACCAAAGAATTATAAATAGGCTGTATCCCCTGAAATAGACACGCTCAGCAAGAGCACCGCTTATAAGAGCCGGAGTGATAATGGCAAATTTTCCCTGAAACATTGCAAGTACATATTCAGGAACACCATCAGAGATTGCATCATCAATCCCCTGCAGGAAAAAATAATCGCTGTTCCAACCGATTAACCCACCCCAAATGCTCTCCCCAAACGTTAGAGAATAACCGCAAACCACCCAAAGTACACCTATTATAGCCATAGACACAAAACTGTGCATCATAGTACCCAGAACATTTTTTGTTCTTACCAGTCCCCCATAAAACATGGCAAGACCCGGGACCATCAACAGCACAAGTGCTGTTGAAATTAGCATCCACGATGTCGTTCCCGTATCAACTGATCCACTTTCGGCGGCACCCACAATTTGCGGTAAAAAAATGAGGGGTATTCCTCCCAAAATAACTTTGATTGTTTTTCGCATACTCTCCTCCCGTTTATATTTCATATAATTTCTACCAGGCATTAAATAGTTGGTATTTGGCAAGAACCGTACCACTCCCTGAGAAATAAAATATATATCTGTAATTCTGTTCTATATGCTGAAAATACAAAAAAGAAGAGGCTGAGGAATATTACAAATATGTAATAACTCAATTTATGTTTTACATTTTTGTGTCACTTTGCTGTGAATATCAAAATTCTGAAGGTTTATTCCATGGCGAATTGCTTTATGTAATGCGAGTAATGCTCAAACTTACAATCTTGGCAATTAATTAATTACAATAATGTAACACAATCCGATGCTTTGAATTTTGGCACCTGATTTATGTTACTTAATAGGTTGTAAAAAGTGTAATGAAGGTACTTTCAAGGATTAAAGAAACCACCCCTTGATTCCTGCCTCGGAAACCTGGAGTTGTGCTTTCTATGATTGATAATCTGCTCATTAAGACTGTCAGGTGAGAGCATTCCATTTTGAACAAAAAATGTCCCAATTTTTTTCTGTGTGAATTTCTGCTGTAGAAGAATGGCATTTAATTGATCCTCTGTAAGCAAACCAAGCTCTACAGCCGATCGGCCAAATGGATGTTCCCTGTTTCTGTTTTTAAGAATCATCAACGTATCGTCTTCAGACAACCAGCCAAAACGGCAGCCGATTTCTCCCAGGCGGGGGCGTTTACTGGTCTGCCAAACCAGAGCGTCTATTATGGTACGCCACCTAATTACCCCAGAATAGTATAGAAAACGGCCGAACAATAGTCTACAGGATGGAATGGGACCGTGGTAAAGTTTTTCAGTCGGCTGTGGCTTTATTATTTTCTGTCCATTTCTACCAGAGGAGTTATTGCCGCTCTTAGTTTCTTTGTAATCCGTACCACCAGCACCGGCTTTAGAGAAGTGTCCATCATACTTCTGCTTACTCGAAAACCGCCATTCTTTTTTTCTTAAATCGTTATTGCTACTATTATTATTGATCCTTGCAGAAAAACAAAAGCCTCTTTCACGGGCTTTTATATAGGAATTAAGATTTTCATAAGCCTGTTGAATAGTCCTGAACAGGTCTTCGCTCTTTTTTCTGGTTAACTCATCACAGTGTATGACCCTGTCCGGATGAGTTTCTAGAGCTTTCTTTCTGTAAGCGGATTTTATGCCTGATGGTTGGAGGTACTCAAGAAATTCACGGCTGATACTCGCTTCGAGTCCGAATATAATCTGACAGGCCCGATAAAGTTCCTTTTCTGCAACTATTGACGACATGATATTTTTTGTCTCACTTTACGTCTTTATTTTAATAATTGTGGACCTAGATTATTCCATTGCCCAAAAACATGAGTATCAATCAACCTTGTTCATACTACAATTCAGGTTATTTTTCAATTCGTAGTTGTTTAATATTTTTGAAGAAAACAAGTTGCAGATAAATTATGCCTATACAGTATAGCTCTATTAAAAAACTGTTAGACACAATTAAGGAAATGATCATGGAAGGCCTGTCTTGATCTCAATAAAACAAATCTTTCAAATCTAAAAGAAGTACACGATTTTTCCGTTTCACCATCCTAGCCCTAATATTTCATCATTAATCTAAAACGTTTTTCTATTACTTATTCTTTTCACCACCTGGCGAACATCCCCAAGGCATCATCGCCGTTTCGGGTTTTTTTCTATACAGCTGCATTTTCCGACACTTTTTTCTCGTGCTATTCTTTCCATAATTGTTGAATGGCCATGCTTTATGGCATCATGTAAAATATCATCTTCAGTATAACCAAAGCAGTAGCACACAATATTTTTTTCAGTAGTCTTTCTCATAACAAAATTTCTACAACTTTTTAGTGATAAACAGAAATAACTTCAAAACCATCCAAGAAACTCATTCCTGTTACCCTAATCTCACTTTTTCCAAAGCCAAAAAAACAAAACTGACCGACAATTAACTGATTGTTATAATAAAAAAAACTATGAATCTGAACCAAGCAGTATTGCTATCCACCGCGTATCTTCATAGCTGTCCAGAGCAATTTTTACAGTCATCGTCAATGGAACTGAGAGCAACATGCCCACAGGACCCAACACCCAGCCCCAGAATACCAAAGAAACAAAAACAACCAGGGTAGACAATCCAAGGCCTCTCCCCATAAAGCGTGGCTCGATAACATTTCCCACAACCACATTGGCAACAACATATCCCAGTCCCGTAAGCAGAGCAGATCCTGTTCCCAACTGGACAAATGCAAGCAGAAATGCTGGAACCGCGGCTATGATGGATCCAATATTGGGAACAAAATTTAGAAGAAACGCAAGCAGGCCCCACAATAAAGGAAAATCAACACCAAGTATCAACAACCATACGGTTATAAGAAAACCAGTCAAAAGACTTATCCAGGTTTTAATTGCCATATACTGGTTTACATTGCTTAAAAATAATTCAAAATTTTTCAAAGATGCATCCGGATCACCAAGAGCGGTTCGTAGTTTTCCGGGAAAACTCGACGCTTCAAATAAAATAAATATTACTGTTAGCATAATCAGGAAGCTGTTGCTGAGCACACCTCCCAGGCCGCTGAACATTGTTGACGCAAAACCCATTGCGGCGCCGGGGTTTACATATTCAAGTAGATTTTTGTCAGATAAATTAATTCCAAAACCGCTGACCCACGCTACAAGTTCGGATGTTTTTTCTGTAAGACGTTCCTGATAAAAGGGAAGGTTACTAGAGAAATCTTTTAAAGAAGTTCCAATCAGTGCAACAACAAGAAGGCCCAAGCACATGACACTCATCACAACTATGACAAGTGCCATTACCTGCGGAATCCCTTTTCGCTGCAACCAGAAAAGAGGAGGCGTACAAACAATAGCTACAAAAGCAGCAAGCAGAAAAGGTACTATCAAGGGTTCTGCAGCTTTCATGCCTGCTACGACAACAACAAAAGCTGCCGCAATTATTAAGAATCGCCACCCCATGGATTTGTATGACATATCATCAATTGACATCGCAGTTTCCCTGGAACTTAACTATTTTAAACAACTTAAAAAATGATCCTCTGCTTAACGTAACTGGACATAACCATTAATCAGAATATTTCGTTAACACAATGACGCCATTTGCTCAAGTGTCATTTCCATATCACCTCGATCTTCATCATTATTTCGAATTCTGAAGGGTTTGAAAAAATTCATCAAAGACATTAAGACGCTAACAACAAGTTATTTTTTTCACAAAGGAGATATCATGTGTGAAATTGTTAAGACTGACAATAATTAAATTCTGGAGACATGATGATATGGGAAAGTTGGTTATCGGCATTTTTGGTGGTGGAAATGTCACTAAGGGGTCTGGAGAGTGGCAGGCTGCTCATGAGACAGGGCGACTGCTTGCAGAACACGGTGTCGTTGTCCTCACCGGTGGACTGGGAGGCGTAATGTTGGCGGCAAGTGCGGGTGCAAAAAGTGGGAAAGGCCTCACTGTGGGCATACTTCCAGGCGACAGGACAACAAGCGCTCCTAACAGTTATGTGGATATTGCAATATACACTGGAATGGGTGAAGCACGTAATGTTTTAAACGTTAAAAGTTGTAATGCGGCTATTGCCATTGGCGGCGAATACGGCACACTATCTGAAATTGCACTTGCTTTAAAATGCAGATGCCCCATTATTCTATTCGATTCGTGGAACCTTTCACGGAAAGGGATGACTGTTGAAAACGACATTCTAATAGCGAAAAATGCCGTCGATGCTGTTAACTTGGCTCTTGATGCAGCTTCATCCAATTCATAGTTAATTGAATTACCTTTACACAGTAGGATTCTATTCTCTGGTTTTTAGTATTTTCAAAGGTAGAATTCAGCAATACTTTCATTTAAAATAGTTACCCTAAAAGCCAAGAACAGACTCCAATAGTATTACAATTTGTCAACCAATAGTTTACAATTGAAAGGTTGATCTTTCTTGACAAGACAATAATTTAGGTTATATTTGTCGTTTCTCAAGTGAAGCCTCAGGGCGGGCGTAGCTCAGTTGGCAGAGTACAAGCTTCCCAAGCTTGGGGTCGCGGGTTCGATCCCCGTTGCCCGCTCCAACTTAAAACTCGGCAACAAGTTTGCTGTATTGAGTAGTAATTAGGTTTATCTTACTCGTTGAAAAGACAACGGGGATAAACTAAATTCACTTTGGTTGCGCCCCGTCGGGAAGATATTTTTCTTGCCGTTATGAGTAAGGCAGGATATGGTATGGGCGCTTTTTCAATATGCCTGTACTGGAATTGGGAAGTGGGCTTTGCCCGCTTTTTTTTATTTTAAGGGAACAAGTTTTTTGCAAACCCGTTCAACAAATGCTGATTGATGAAATTAAATTGCTGATAACGCCGGTACTTGACGAACAGGATATTGAGCTGGTTGACACCCAATACCGGCGAGAAGGGTCCGGCTGGGTGCTGAGGCTGATAATAGACAAGGGAGGTGGTGTCACACTCGATGACTGCAGCGAAGTCAGTAGAGAAATTAGCCATCTTCTCGACGTAGAAGATCTTATTGATCATGCATACCGGCTGGAAGTGTCGTCACCTGGTCTTGACCGTCCTCTACATAAGGAACAAGATTATGTTCGCTTTGCAGGGCGCAAGGCTAAATTAAAAACAAAATTGCCTGTTAACAATATGCAGGCATTTACAGGTACAATTTTAAAATACGAAAATCATACAGTTTTTATGAAAACCGGGCATGAGGTCATTGAAATCCCTTTTGACATTATAGAAAAAGCCCGATTGGAAGTAGAGTTATAATAATTTTTCAAGAAATTCATATAATCATTCACGGTATTAATAATACGGCAAACATTATTTGCAATCATGACCGTTTGCTCAAATTAATTCCGATTATGTTAGAAAACAAATCCAGTTGAATGGATATTGGCAAATTAAATTGCTTTGTAACTACATCATATATCCGCCGGGACAAACTAATAAAGTCAGCTGAATGTATGCTGTGCAATCTGAAATTGAGTATTAAAATTTGGGAAACATAGTGATATCCTGGAGTATCAAATATGCTTACGGACTTAAAAAGAATCATTGATCAAATCAGTAGAGATAAGGGGATTGAAAGAAACCTGCTTATCGAAGCTATAGAAGAGGCAGTACGCTCTGCTGCAAGAAAAAGATATGGCAGCAGGCGTGACATCGAAGTCCAGTACAACGATGATCTTGGTGAAGTTGAAGTTTTCCAGTTCCGTATCGTTGTAGACAAGGTTGAAGATGAACAGACTGAGGTCTCCCTAAAAGAGGCCCTGGTTCTCGACCCGGAAGTCAAAATCGATGATGAACTGGGTGCTAAAATGGAAAACATCGCTGAATTGGGAAGAATTGCCGCTCAATCAGCCAAGCAGGTTATCATTCAGAAAATGAAGGATGCCGAGCTTGATGTTATTTATGAAATGTATAAAGACCGTAAAGGTGAAATAATTAACGGCATTGTACAGAGATTTGAACGGGGAAACATGATAATAAACCTCGGACGTACAGATGCTATACTTCCTCACTCTGAACAGATACCGAAAAGATCTTACCGTCAAGGAGACCGTATCAGGGCTTACCTCTTGGAAGTCCGTCAGAGCACAAGGGACCACCAACTAGTATTGAGCAGAACCCACAATGATTTCCTGGCAAAACTTTTTGACATGGAAGTTCCTGAAATAGCCGAAGGGGTTGTAAAAATTCTTGGGGTAAGCAGGGAACCTGGATTCCGGGCAAAAATAGCCGTTTCTTCAAGCGAATCAGATGTGGATCCTGTTGGAGCCTGTGTCGGGATGAAGGGATCACGTGTTCAGAACGTTGTCCAGGAACTTCAGGGGGAAAGAATTGACATTGTCCCGTGGAGTCCTGACCCTGCCAAATTTGTCTCAAATGCTATGGCACCGGCCCAGGTATCTATGGTTATCGTTGATGAAGACAGAAAATCTCTGTTGGTTGTTGTCCCGGATGACCAGCTTTCCCTCGCTATTGGTCGTCAAGGGCAGAATGTCAGACTTGCATCCAAGCTGCTTGGCTGGAAAATTGACGTCAAGAGCCAGAAGCGCTACGCAAAACTTGAAGAGGATGGATACAAGTCACTGCTTGCAGTTACTGGTTTAGATGAAAAACAGGCTGACATCCTCCATGACAACGGTATCACTTCAGCACAGTACCTTACTGAGGCACCTGCAGAGCAGATTCAGGAATTGCTGGATATGGAGCCAGATGTTATCAGTCAGCTTGTTGAATCTGCCCGTGAATATTTAAAAAATGCACCAAGATCGGAATCAACTGATGATGAAAACATGGAAGTAGTTGAGTCGAAGGAAGAAGGTGCTGCTAAAGATGTAAAAGTTAAAGTTTACGACCTGGCCAAGGAAGCCGGGATGAAAAGCAAAGAACTGGCCGAAAAGCTTATTAAATTAGGATACGATATTAAGGGATATAATTCCTCTGTAAAAGCCGAAGTTGCCGACGAGATCCGAAAAAATGTTCTGGAACTGTAAACAACTGTCATAATTATGCTTGTGACCAAAGCTAGATTATTGTCAGATAGCATTGATGAAAGCCAGAAAAGCAGTAAATATTAGAACGTGTCTCGGATGTCATTGCAGGAAAGATAAAATTAATCTCTTACGGTTTATAATATTGGGCAGTCTCTTAGTATATGACGCAAAACAACAAAAAGGTGGTCGTGGTATTTATTGCTGTGACAACGATAACTGCCTCAAACGTTTCAAAAAAAACAGAAAGAAACTTGCAAAGGCTTTGCACGTAAAAGTTTGCGAGTGGAATGACGAGTTGAAGAGGAGTGGGAGTATAGAATGAGCAGGATCAGAGTTTATGAATTGGCCAAAGAGGCTGGTTTGACCGGCAAAGCTTTGGCGGACAAGCTTATTGACCTGGGCTACAATATAAAAGGCCACAGCTCAACACTGGAAGAAGACGTGGCTGACGAAATCCGCATGAAGGTTTTGGGAACTACCAAGACAGAAGTTGTGGAAAAACGTATAAGCGGTAAAGGGAGGACAACCGTTATTCGCCGACGTTCAAAAACCGTACGTCAGGAGACAGAGACCCCGCCTCCACCTTCCCCTGAAGAAAAACCAGCTGAAGTTGTTGTTGAAGAAGAACAAGCTATCGTTGAACCTGCTGAAGAACCGTCAAAAAAGAAAGTTAAAGCTAGAAAAAAAGTCTCAAAAACAAAAGCTGAAACAGTTGAGAAGGTTGTTGAAGCTGAAGAGACAAAGTCAGACAAACTTGCTGAAACAATAGAACTTCCTGAAGTTGAAGAAAAGGAGTTGAAACCTAAGAAGGTTGCTGTGGAAACCACAGAGGCTGATCAACTTGATGAAGAAGCCACCACTGAACCAGCTGTTGCCGAAAAGCCTGAAGTAGTTGAGAAAGAAAAGAAGAAAAAAGCAGCACCTCAGCGCCGCAAAGGGCTTGCCAAAGTCATAAAAAAATCTGCGATACAGATACCAGTTGAAGAACCAGCACCCAAGCCTGCAAAGGCTAAGCAAAAAGGACGCCCATCTGTCTCTGTAAAAGTAGACACAACTAAAGAAGATGTGCCAACTACCCCAGCCAAAGCTGGTAAAGGTAAAAAGAAAGGTAAACGTTTCGTACAGTTCAGCGACGAGGAAGTTGGAAGAGAGCGCGGAAGAAAAGCTGCCGGACCCAAACGTAAAGGCAAGAGATTTGTTCAGATTGGTGACGATGATCGTATGCCAAGGGGTGGTCGTCGGCCCTCCAAGAAAAAAGAAAAGATAGCTGCTGAACCGGTGGCTGCCGAAACAAAAGCCATCAAAAAAAGAATAAAGGTTTATGATACCATCGCAGTCGGAGATCTCTCCCACCGTATGGGAGTCAGGGCCAATCAGCTTATTGCCAAGCTCATGGGTCTCGGCGTTATGGCAACTGTCAACCAGGCTCTTGATATCGACACCGCTACACTTGTTGCCACTGATTTTGGATACGAGGTGGAACAGGGAGCTACCGAAGAACTGAACGTTCTGCAACTCGAGGAAAAGGAGGCTGGTGGAGAACCTCTTCCACGACCTCCGGTAGTTACCGTAATGGGCCATGTTGATCACGGTAAGACATCTATCCTTGACGCAATCAGAAAAACAGATGTTGCCACTGGCGAAGCCGGTGGTATAACGCAGCACATTGGCGCTTATTACGTCAGATCATCTGTTGGCGATGTTGTATTCCTCGACACACCTGGCCACGCCGCATTTACAGAAATGCGCTCCCGTGGTGCCAAGGTAACCGATGTTGTTGTATTGGTTGTTGCCGCAGACGATGGCGTTATGGATCAAACAAAAGAGGCCATCAATCATGCCCAGGCTGCCAGTGTTCCAATCGTAGTTGCCGTTAACAAGATTGACAAAGCTAATTCCGACCCATCAAGGGTGCAACGTGAACTGGCAGAACTCGGCTTGGTTCCAGAAGATTGGGGCGGAGAAACAATATACTGTGAAACATCAGCCAAGCAGGGTACCGGCATTAACGAGTTACTGGACAACATTCTGCTGCAGGCAGAAGTACTTGAGCTTAAATCAGACCCAAAACGAAAAGCCCGTGGAAGAGTAGTAGAAGCACAACTGCACAAAGGCCGTGGTGCTGTTGCCACCATTCTTATTCAGGAAGGCACATTAAGCCAGGGCGAACCCTTCGTTGTCGGACAGCATCACGGAAAAGTCCGATCGCTTATAAACGATAAAGGAGAGCAGGTTGACAAAGCCGGACCTGCAATGCCAGTTGAAGTGCAGGGACTTTCCGGTGTTCCCCTCGCAGGTGACGAATTCATCGTTGTAACAGATGAAAAAATGGCCAAAAATGTCAGCACATCACGTCAACTCAAAGCAAGAGAAACCGAATTGGCGTCGATCACAAAAATTTCTCTGGACAAACTCTTTGAGCAGATGCAGGAAGGAGAAGTCAAGGAGCTTAAAATAATTCTTAGATCAGATGTGCAAGGGACACTTGAAGCTTTTGGCAAGGCTATAGAGCAGCTCAGCACAGATGCGATCAAAGTACGCATCCTGCACGAAGGGACTGGCACAATCACTGATTCAGACGTTCTTCTCGCTTCTGCTTCTGAGGCTATCATCATCGGTTTCAATGTTAGGCCTTCCATTAAGGTTAAGGAGCTTGCTGAAAAAGAAAAGGTCGATATCCGCTCCTATGATGTAATTTATCATGCTCTTGATGACATTAAAAAAGCGATGACAGGTATGCTGGAGCCCACATATGTTGAAAGGGTAATCGGCACTGCAGAAGTTCGTGATACTTTCCAGGTACCTAAAATTGGGACAATTGCCGGGTGCTATATTATTGACGGCAAGGTGGAGCGCAATGCCAAGGCACGCATCCTTCGTGACGGCGTAGTTGTTTATACCGGTGATATCGGGTCCCTCAGGCGCTTTAAAGATGATGTCAAGGAAGTTCAAAGCGGGTACGAGTGCGGAATTGGAATTGAAAACTTTAACGACATCAAGGTTGGAGACACTATAGAGTCTTTCTTGATGGACGAAGTTGCCGGAGTTCTATAAACTTCGCTTCCCCGTGCTAAAATGAAAGCTGAGAAAATTGTTTAAGCGGTTATATGGTGAAAGTTATGTCATGGAACCCTAAAAACGATTTGCCACCGATAGGGCATTCTCGCAGCTCATACAACAGGCCACAGCGTGTGGCTGATATGATAAAAAATGAGATTTCTCTCTTGCTGGTGAGCAAGTTACGTGATCCTAGGCTTTCAAATGTCACTATTCTTCAAGTAATTGTGACAAAAGATCTGCGCAGGGCGAAAGTTTTTTTCAGCGTTCTCGGCGAAGAGAAAAAAGTGCTGGAGGCAAATTCCGGTCTTTCTAGCGCAAAAGGTTTTATCCGTAGCCATCTTGCCCGTGTACTTGGCCTGCGTGTTACTCCGGAACTATCGTTTCAGCACGATCTTTCCATGGTTCACCAGGAAGAGATGGAGCGATTATTAAAGGAAATCAGAAGTGACGACACAGCCGACTGAGCTCTTTGAAAACATAATAAGGACTATACAGAAATCCGATCATATTCTGGTGGCTACCCACGTGTTTCCCGACGGAGACGCTTTGGGGTCGCAGTTAGCATTAGGATCGATCCTTGAGTCATTAGGGAAAAAAGTTGTTTTATACAGTGAAACGCCAGCATCACACCTTTACAGTTTTATGCCAGGGTGCGACAAACTCGAAACTCAACTGCCGGACGAAAACAATTTCGATGCTGCAATTGCTCTAGACTGCGGTGATCGTTATCGACTTGGCCTGAATATGGAAAAGATTCTTGACACGCACCTCGTATTGGTAATCGATCACCATGAAGGGCATAAAGAGTTTGGAGATCAGAGCTGGGTTGAGCCAAGACGCTCATCGACAGGTGAGATGATTTATGAGCTCGCACAGGCACTTGGGGTTGATATTTCTGAGGATGCAGCATTTTGCCTTTATACTGCAATTGTCTCTGACACTGGATCTTTTAAATATGATTCCACCTCAGCCAGAACTTTTCAGGTTGCAGGAGAACTGGTCGCCAGAGGAGTTAAGCCGGCTGAAGTCGCCGGTAAGCTCTTCGACAATTACTCAATACCGCGACTGCAGTTGATGAAAGAGGTGCTTGCAACACTCAGCCTCCATGCAGATAATCGGATTGCAACGATTAAAGTAACACGAGAAATGTTTGCTGCAACAGGAGCCACCCATGAGGACACTGAAGATTTAATCAATTTTCCACGTGCTTTAGGTTCTGTGAAAATTGCATTATTTGTAAAAGAGGCAGACAACAACTTTATCTCAGTGAGTATGCGCTCTAAAAAACAATATAATGTTGCCCAGGTTGCTTTAAAATTTGGCGGTGGCGGCCATAGAAATGCTGCGGGATTCCGCGTTGAAAATCGTTTGAGCTCCGAAGTCATGGATGATGTTTTACAAGAGCTTCACAAAATTTTGTAATGAAGTACCTCGATGTTAAGCATGAGCGAAACGGCAGAAAAAATTACTGTTCAATCCACGGAGAACAACAAGCCTATTGAAGCCGGAGTTTTCCTTATAGACAAACCGGAAGGGCCGACCTCTTTTAAAATTGTTCAACTTGTCCGTCGTGCACTTAAAATAAAAAAAGTGGGTCACTCTGGCACACTGGATCCATTTGCGTCAGGTTTGCTGATTGTTTGTGCCGGTCGTCCGGCTACGAAAATAATCCCCCTCCTGATGGATGGTGATAAAGAATATGAAGCAACTCTGCACCTGGGAGTTGAAACCGATACACATGATCCGGAAGGTGAAGTTGTTTCGACCAAACCGGTTCCGGTCATTAGCATGGAAGAAATAACTTGCTGTCTGGCGGGCTTTAAGGGAGAACAGCTCCAGATCCCCCCCCGTTATTCAGCGCTAAAACATAATGGAAAGCCTCTTTATTATTATGCCCGAAAAGGTATAGAGGTGAAAAAAGAAGCACGGCGCATTGAGATAAAGGACATTGAATGTCTGTCTGTTCAAGGACACACCCTAAGTCTCAAAGTACTATGCAGCAAGGGAACATATATCCGTACCTTGGCCGCGGATATTGGAAAAACCCTTGGCTGTGGCGCCCATCTCTCAGCCCTCAGAAGAACGAAAAACGGACCTTTTTCCGTTAATGACGCTGTGGACGGTGAGCAATTAGTTAACTCAGGCCATAGTCGGCAGATACTTCAACAGCACCTCCTGACTGTTGAACGTGTTCTAACGGCTGTAAATAACTAGATGGATGTATAAAGGAAATTTCAAAACTAATAATGGAAACTGACATAAAACATAACTTAATATCTGTATCAATCGATCAGGTTTCCAGTTTTTAAAATGCGTAGGAGGCTAATCGTGGCACAACAAGCTGAAAAAAAACAAGAAATAATCGAAAATTACAAAACACATGAAAAAGATACCGGTTCCTCAGAAGTGCAGATTGCTCTTTTGAGTGACAGGATCACTTACCTGACTGAACATTTCAAAGTTCATAAGAAAGACCACCATTCAAGGCGAGGGCTTTTGAAACTGGTCGGTCAAAGACGCAGGTTACTGAACTATCTGATGAGAAAAGACATCAGCAAGTATCGTAAGCTTATCCAGGATCTAAGTATCCGGAAGTAATGATCGGTTGAAGTCTGTGAACGGTGTTCAATTATATCTGCAGAAACTTCCACTATACGGAACTTTTGCTGACTACGAAAAATAGTGCCTTGCCAGTTCTTTCGAAAATAGCGGCACGTTGCTTTTTGTAATTATCCTAAACTGAACACTGCTCCCACTCGTTAACCAAAACAAGGAGACCCCATGTTTAAAAAAGTTGAAGCCGATATTGGCGGCCGCACTCTTTCTATTGAAAGCGGACGTTTGGCCAAACAGGCCAACGGATCGGTGCTGGTATCATATGGCGAGACCGTTGTTCTGGTTACTGCCACCAAATCTAAAGAGGCAAAACCAGATTTAGGTTTTTTGCCATTGACTATAGAATATCAGGAAAGACTGTATTCCGTTGGTCGAATACCTGGAAGTTTCTTTCGTCGAGAAATCGGCCGCCCCAGTGAAAAAGAAACACTGACATGCCGGTTCATCGACCGTCCGCTGCGGCCTTTATTTACTGACGGATACACTAACGAAACCCAGGTTATTGCCACAGTTCTATCGGCAGACCAGCAGAACGATCCTGATGTTTTATCAATTATTGGCGCATCTGCGGCCCTGATGGTGTCCGAAATCCCTTTCCTTGGACCAGTTGCAGGTGTGCGTGTCGGATACATCGACAACCAGTACGTTCTTAACCCCACAGCAGACCAATTGGAACAGTCACGGATGAACCTGATTGTTGCTGGTACCCGCAATGCCGTAGTCATGGTTGAGGGTGGAGCAGACAGTCTCTCAGAAGATGAGATACTGGAAGGTATATTTTTCGGACACCGTGAAATGCAACCGATTCTCGACATGCAGGATGAGTTGCGTTCGGCTTTGGGCAAACCAAAAATGGAAGTGTCCGCGATTGAAATCAACGAAGCGCTTCAAAAAAGGATCGCTGAGCTGGCTTCTGAAGAAATGCTGTCCGTTATTACAACTGCGGACAAAATGGAGCGTGGCAGCGCCCTTGACGAGCTGAAATCAAAAGTTATCACTCAGCTCCAAGAAGAAGACGAAGGATGTAACACCGAGGATGCCAAAGGTCTTTTCAAGGAACTCAACAAGAAAATGATGCGTGACCGCATCGTCAAAGAACACGCCCGTATTGACGGCAGGACCTTTGATGAAGTGCGTACCATAACTTGTGAAGTTGGCTGTTTGCCTAAAACACATGGTTCAGCCCTGTTCACCCGCGGAGAAACCCAGGTCATTGTCACGGCAACATTGGGTAGTGAAGGGGATGAGCAGAGAATTGAAACCCTGGAAGGTGACTCCTTCAGAAAGTTTATGCTGCATTATAACTTCCCACCCTATTGCGTGGGCGAGGTTCGTTTTTTGCGTGGTCCCAGCCGCAGGGATATAGGCCACGGTGCTCTGGCGGAGCGGGCAATCCGTGCAGTGCTTCCTGATATGGACAGTTTTCCATACACCATGCGGGTTGTTTCCGAAGTGCTGGAATCAAACGGTTCATCATCCATGGCAACTGTTTGCGGCGCAAGTCTTGCTCTAATGGATGGCGGAGTCCCCATTAAGAAACCCGTATCGGGCATTGCCATGGGCCTGATCAAGGAAGGCGATGAAATAGTTGTGCTTTCCGACATCCTTGGTGATGAAGATCATCTAGGTGATATGGACTTCAAAGTGGTAGGCACCGAAGAAGGTATCACTTCACTGCAGATGGACATCAAGATAACCGGAGTTAACCGCGAGATCATGGGAACAGCTCTTGAACAAGCAAAAGGCGGTCGTCTTCATATTCTTGAAAAAATGCAGGAGGCTATCTCCGAACCGCGTGAAGAAATTGCGGAGCATGCACCCAAGTATTTCACACTTTCTATAAATCCGGACAAAATACGTGACCTTATCGGCCCTGGTGGTAAAGTAATTAAGGGCCTTACCGCTGAGTTCGGTGCTAAAATTGAAGTTGATGATTCAGGTGTCGTCAAGATATTTTCACCCAATGGTGAAATTGCCGGTCAATTAATCAGCCGTGTTGAAGACCTGACCCAAGAAGCCCAGGTAGGCAAAATTTACAAAGGAACAGTCAAAACCATTAAGGATTTTGGTGCCTTTGTTGAAATTCTACCTGGTACTGACGGGCTGGTTCACATTTCCGAACTTGAGGACAGACGGGTTGAAAAAGTAACCGATGTCCTGAAAGAGGGAGACGAAGTTAATGTCAAAGTTCTAGAAATTGATCGACGCGGCAAAATTAGACTGAGCCGCAAGGCGGCTCTGGCTGAGATGAAAAATGACTGATTTTATTGCTTGGAACTCCTATAATAGGAATAATGTATAATAAAACTGTTCTTTCCAATGGCGTTCGGATCGTATCCGAGCGCTTTTCTCATTCCAGAATCATCTCAGTCGGAATCTGGGTCGACGTAGGATCCCGTGACGAGCACGATCTCAATAATGGTTGTGCTCATTTCGTGGAACATATGCTTTTCAAGGGCACAGCCGACCGTTCCGCCCAGCAGATTTCCAGGGAGTTTGATGCTCTTGGCGGAACAGCCAATGCCTTCACCTCCAGGGAAAACACTTGCTATTACGCCACTGTTCTAGATAATCACCTCCCAAAACTTGTTGAACTATTGTCAGACATTTTCCTTAACTCTCAACTGAGCGATGATGAAATAGACAAGGAATGCCAGGTGATCCACCAGGAAATAAATATGGTGGAAGATATTCCCGATGACCACATTCACGATCTTTTCGCGGCCCAACTCTGGGGAATGCACCCCTTGGGGAAAACAGTGCTTGGGGCAAGAGAAGTGATTTCCTCCATGGATTCCAAAAAACTCCGGGATTATATTGCACAGCATTACCAGCCTGAGAAAATCCTGATTGCTGCTGCAGGCAATATCGATCACGAAACTTTTGTGGAACTTTGCGAGAGCAAATTTTCTAAAATGAGTGGCAATGGAGATGATAGCATCAAAAGAGAAGTACCTGTAACCTGTCAGGCTAAACGAACCATATATCATAAACCCCTGGAGCAAACTCACATAATCCTAGGCACTTACGGATTATCGAATATTTCTCCGGACCGCTACGCTTATCTGTTACTGAATACCATATTCGGTGGCAATATGAGCTCGAGAGTATACCAGGAAATACGTGAAAAAAGAGGCCTCGCCTATTCAGTCTACTCATACATTGCATCTTACATGGATAGCGGATACATGGCCACATACCTCGGCATTGATCATGGGGCTGTAAATAAGGCTTTTTCATTGATCCAACGCGAAATCAGTAAAATATCAGCAGAACCGGTCACGGAAGCAGAACTAGATAATGCCAAGGAGTTCATCAAAGGCGGTCTATACCTGTCTGCAGAAAACATGGAATCAATTATGACGAGGATTGCCAGAAATGAAATGGCATTTAACCGTTATATTTCTCTTGATGAAGTAGCTACGGAAATCAACAAGGTAAACAACGAAGATATTTGCAGGCTTGCAGAAAATGTTTTCAAGAACAACGACTTGACTGTGGCCGCGGTTGGGCCATTAAGTTCCAACGAAATCGACTGGAATCAGTTAGGCTGATTCTGAGTAATTATCAATTGCTATAATAAAATAGACGATATTTTATTACTGACACAGAGGGGAAGGTTATGAATCATATAACGGTAAACTTCTGCTGGCTCAACCAGAAATCCGCAAAGGATCTGCCGCTTCCCTTATACCATTCTGATGAGGCCGCGGGCATGGATGTTGCGGCTGCAATTGACTTACCCCTCCCCCTTTCACCCGGTGAAATAACAATGGTTCCGACCGGATTTGCTATTGCTATTCCAGCCGGACATGAAATACAGGTACGGCCGCGAAGCGGTCTGGCTATTAAACATGGAATCACGGTAATCAACGCGCCTGGAACCATAGATTCTGATTACCGGGGAGAAGTAAAAATCGGACTGATAAATCTCGGCAATCAAACTTTTACAATTAATCGGGGTGATCGTATTGCCCAGCTTGTTCTGGCCCCGGTTAACAGGGCCAAGCTGACTGTTGTCGATTCTCTCGATGAAACCGTCCGCCAGGAAGGGGGGTTCGGCCACACAGGAATATGAGCCGATACGCCTGAAAATCTTGCATATATTTATAATCTTCATCTCATGAAATTCTGCGTACTTGGCAGCGGCAGCAAGGGTAACTGCACCTACATATCCTCCGGAAAAACATCTATACTCATTGATGCCGGGTTCTCTGGAATTGAGGTCCAGCGACGACTTGCAGCTGTTGGTATAGACTTTGATTCACTCTCTGCAATTCTTGTAACCCATGAACACAACGATCATATCCAGGGTGTGCCCGTACTTTCAAGAAAAGGGAAAATGTCTGTTTACGCGAACAGGGCAACCCACTCCGCCGCTGGTAAAAACTTTAAAAACCTTTATTCTTTCGAAGAGTTCACCACCGGTGTTTCATTCTCTTTTGAAGACTTTGAAATCCACCCCTTTTCCATTTCTCACGACACTTCTGATCCTGTGGGATTTATAGTTTCGGACGGTAAGTCTTCCATCGGCTACTGCACGGACACAGGTACTGTTTCACGACTAATGCATCACCGACTTTTCGGGTGCAACGGGATTATATTGGAAAGCAATCACGATCCGGAAATTCTCAATAACGGTCCATACCCTCCTTTCCTTAAACAGCGGGTGCGCGGCAATAAAGGCCATCTGGCAAATATAGACGCTGCAACTTTTTTGAAAGATCTTGTTCACGATAGGCTTGCCCACGTAGTCCTGGCACACATAAGCGAGACCAACAACAGACCTGATCTTGCCTTCAAGACAGTAACAGGTATCCTAAAAAACGGTGAAATCCGACAGCCCGACATATCCATTGGTACGCAAGACAAACCCGGGAAATTATTGCAGATTTAATGACAACTATATCTTGCAAATTTTATCGTTTACTGTTTATTTTCTGCAAACATCTTTCCGACCGTCAACCCCTGAACGACAATAGAAAAAACCACAACTGAATAGGTAACGGCGATCAAAATATCCCGGTGCGGATTAATTGGCAGTGCCAGAGCCATTGCCACTGATATACCTCCTCGCAACCCCGCCCAGGTCAATATCCTGATAATCCTTGGGCTGAAAGACCGGAAACGTTTGAGCAGCATCACCGGGATGCTAACACTTATAAAGCGAGACAGAAGAACGATGGGGATGACTAGCAGTCCTGCAAGAATAAATTTCGTGGTAAAGGTAATCACAAGAACTTCCAGGCCAATCAATAAAAACAGCACAGCGTTCAATATTTCATCAATCAGTTCCCAGAAAGTGTCGATATTATCACGGGTACGATCGGACATGGCCAGCATTCTACCATGATTTCCTATAAGCAGGCCGGCCACCACAATCGCTATGGGAGCAGAAATGTGTAATTTTTCCGCCATGGCATACCCGCCTGTTACCAGAGCCAGCGTGATCAATACCTCCACCTGGTAATTATCGACACTCTTCAACATACGATATACTAGGAATCCTGCGGCAAGCCCGAATAAAAGACCCCCGATTGCTTCAGTGGCAAAAAGCGACACAACTTTTACTACACCGACATCCTGATGCCCGGTAGCAATTTCCAGTAAAACAAGAAAAACAACGACGGCTACACCATCGTTAAAGAGAGATTCACCAACAATTTTTGTTTCAATACTTTTTTTAGCGCCGGCGGTCTTCATTATTCCCAATACGGCGATTGGATCAGTTGGTGAGATAAGTGAGCCGAACAGGAGACAGAATATCATTGGTACATCGAATCCCATAAATCTGAACAGAAAATAAACCATTCCACCGATAATAAAGGTGGAACCTATTACCCCAGCTGTGGCAAGAAGCCCGATAACCTTCTTCTGGTCTGCAAGATCATTAATATTTACGTGCAATGCCCCAGCAAATAGCAAGAAACTGAGAACACCATGCAGTAATGTTTCCTCAAAATCAATGCCCCGCAAAAACAGCTCAGCATCTTTACCAATTCCATAACCCATTTTACCTAGCCATACCAAACCCATGGAAAGAACAAGCGCTATCAGCATCAAGCCGATAGTAGTAGGCAAACGTATATATCGGTAATTTATGTAACTGAGCACAGCTGCCAGGGTCAGCAGTATGGCGATACTATTAAAAAGCGACATCTTATCCCGAATATTTCAGTTTCTTATCTTATCAATTCATTAAGAAGACGATGTGAACAGGTTGTTTTTGTATAATACCAGCTCTCCATTCCCTTTAACGAATTCTGCCACATTTTTTGTTCTGCAGGCATGACCGGCAATATGGCTGGCCACTACAGGACACTTTACAGTCAGCATATAATAGATCGGACCTTGGTTTTCTGATAATGTCTCAAAGTTGCCTTGCCCTTTGCTTATAATGAGATCGGCATTTCGAAACACTTTCTGAAAAGCTGGGCTGCAACTTTCAAGCGGTGTACCCGGACAGTTAGTACCATTGGAAATTACTTCGCAGTATTCTCCAAGTCCACATGAAAGCGCGTCTTCAATTACTGCATCATTTATTATCGGGCGATCTTTTACTGCAAAAATTACGCTTTTGCCGGACTCAGAAATAAGCTGCGCCAAAAGTGCGTCAAATATAATTTCCCCACAATTGTCTCCCAGGTACAGAATGGTTTCCGCCTCTGCAAGATCTTCGCGGAAGATGGAATAATCATCTATGGAAAGTTTGCTTTCAATACAATTGTCAACTGCCTTTTGAGCATCAAATTTTTGTTGCGATCCATAATCAATAATATTACCGGCAATGGCAAATTTTACTGCTGTCAGCAACGGATCTTCTGAGGCTTGTATCTTCTTGCGCAGTTCCGGAACTAGTCTCATAGCAAAAGCATTGCTTTTTTCTTTGATATCAGCAAAGGGATCTGCACAACCTGATATTTCTGCAATTAGATTATATACGGCAATAGAATTTTCGGGAGGAGACAAATCAAGGTCGATCCGGGAAAGAAGTCGCGAAACCTGCGCCATTACCTCGAATTGCAGGGAAGGATCAGAAGTACTGAGCCTGACTGTATGGAGGGTCTGCATAAGAAAACACGGCAGACATTCAAGGGCTGTCCGCATGAAAATTGATTACTTTTTCTGGGTTTTGCTTCATCGTGTAGGGTTTCAGGAGATACCCTTCTCTAACGTTACTCAGTGCAGAAAAAATGTTGGCCTTTAGTGATGGGTTTTTGTCATACAATGATGCGAGCAAACTTCTTACATCCTGACGTTTGGAGTCGCTGTCCATCGGGCATGGATTCTTCACGGGAACAAGATCGAGCGCAGCAGCTATTTCCTGAACTTCTATTTTATCAATAAAAGCCATAGGCCGGATAATCTTCATCTTTCCCTCAAAAAGATCCTGCCGCGGCACCATGGTGCTTAAGTTACCCCCGTATAGCAGATTAAGGAAAAAGGTTTCTAGCAGGTCATCCTTGTGATGACCGAAAGCAATGGAAGAAAAATCCTTTTCCTGAGCTAGTTCAAACAGCCGATTTCTCCTCTGACGTGCACAATGATAACATGTGCTTTTGCCATCTTCAGCTTCCTGAGCTTTTTTCCCGAAATCAGTCTCTTCAACAAGGTAGGGCACAGACAACCGTTCCAGCTGTTCACCCACTTTTATAGATGTTCTGTTCTCCGGCTCGCCAAAGCCGTTATCAATATGAACGGCCAGCAGTTCGTAGTTAATGGGTGCCTTCTTTTTCCAGTTGGCGAGAAGCCAGGTAAGCACAAGGCTGTCTACGCCACCGGAGACAGCGATTATTACCCGGTCGCCGTCCTGCAACATCTTGTAAAGATGCATAGCCTGCCCGATCCGGCGATTGACAGGTTTAGAGAGTACACTCATAGACCTATTTTTTTTTGCGTTTCAGATAGTGACATTTGTTAAATTTTTCTCCAATTCCCTCCCTGGCAAGCTGTTCAGCACTGATCCACTTGAACCCCCTGCCAAAAGCCTTTGGTAACGCAAATATATTCTCCATGACTGTTTGCTGCGTCTGATCGTAAACCCCAGCGCACAACGTCTGACCTGTCTTAACAGAAACAAGCTTGTAATCAAAGGCAACAGATGCGGGGCGATCAATGGAGTATTGCGTGCCTTTCCTGGGAAAATATCGATTTATTGTCGTAATAAGCACAGCATCACTCTGAAGTTTTTTCCCAATCCCCCTAGCAACATCCAACCTGCTGCCGGTAAGTTCACCCTCCATACTCTCTTTTCTTCCGGGTGTTAAAATTGTAACCCCCTCAACATCTGCAAAAAATTCTGCAAGAAGTCCATCAAACACCTGCAATCCTTCTTCCAGCTGGTGCGTTTCAATATCCAGACCGCTGTGGTCATGATCAAGCAGCATCTCTGCCGGCATTACTACAATTGAATTTATTGGCAGAAGATTATCCTCAATCTTTTCGACTTGATCGCCAGGAGTAATAGTAGCGCAGGCATACAATGTAAAAATTAATGCCATGGTGGCAATGAAACAGGACACGGAAGGAAATGTTTTCACGAATGGGCCTCCTTTTTTCGTGCAATTTTTTTTATCTACAGCGATCCTTTTGATGAAAGCGGTCCACTGATCTTGGAATCAACAGTACATCCTTGCCGTATAGCACGGCCCATTGCTTTGAAAATCGCCTCAATTATATGATGCGTATTTTCACCATGCAGAAGATCGACGTGAAGAGTCAGGCCGCCATGCAAAGAAAACGCCCGTAAGAACTCCTTGGTTAAAGCTGTATCAAATCTTCCCACTTTCTGGTCTGCAATGGATACATCGTAATTCAGGTAGGGGCGATTGGAAATATCGACTGTAACTCTCGCCAACGCTTCGTCCATTGGGATTATACTGTGGCCGTATCTACAGATGCCACTGAAATCTCCAAGGGCAGACTTAAGTGCCTGGCCAAGGCAAATACCAAGGTCTTCCACGGTATGATGGTCATCCACCTCAACATCTCCTTTTCCGGATATTGTCAGGTCGAAAAAACCATGAACGGTAAAAAGCGTCAGCATATGGTCCATAAATGAAACACCGGTTGCTATGTCCGCCTTACCTCTGCCGTCAAGGTTCAATGCCAGGTTAATGTCTGTTTCTTTTGTTTTTCTCTGGACCTGCGCCTTTCTTTCACTTGAAGATTCCATGAATTCTCCGAATTGCATTGATTACATTTCTTTTTGAGAGCAATCACTCTTACAAGAGGGTATCAATACACCCTCGCATCAATCAAATTACTATCTATACAATTTCCCCGGTTTGGTGGCAATAGCCATATGTTAATTTTTCTATATTCGTTATGCTGGTATCACTTACTTTTAGAAGTAGCTTCCGCTATGTTTTTTGTTGACAATAATTGCCCGGCTCGTTATATTCGCGCCTTTCTTTACAAGAAAAAAACGAGCGGGAATAACTCAGTGGTAGAGTGTAACCTTGCCAAGGTTGAAGTCGCGAGTTCGAATCTCGTTTCCCGCTCCACCTATTGATTTCGTATAAGTCACGAGAAAGGTTCGACTTGTAATCGGGCCTTTTTTGTTGACATATTGAGCTGTTCACTATAAGTTGCGCTGTTTCAGGAATAAGCAGAATTTCATTTGATACATCATTATATATGTTGAGGATAACAAACGATGAAGACTTACTATACCCCGGTCAAAGAGATTGAAAAAAAATGGTATGTCGTTGATGCCGAGGGTAAAGTCCTAGGGCGCCTGGCCTCGGAAATTGCTACCATTTTAAGGGGAAAGCATAAACCAAACTATTCTCCTTTTATGGATGTTGGAGATTTCATTGTTGTGGTTAACGCCGAGAAAGTGAAACTTACCGGTGCCAAACTTGACAACAAAATGTATTACCGTCATAGCGGTTACATTGGCGGCATTACAGAACAAACCGCTAAGGAAGTCCTTGAGAAAAAACCGGAAAATCTTCTCAGGCTTGCGGTTAAAGGAATGCTCTCCAAAAACACCATGGGCCGTCAACAGTTGAAAAAACTTAAAATATATGCAGGCGGTGAGCATCCGCACGAAGCTCAACAACCTGAAAAACTAGATATTTAACAGCAACAGTGCTGATGGAGAAAGCTAATGGCAGACAACCGACATTACGCAACAGGCAAAAGAAAAACAGCAGTCGCCAGAGTTTGGATCACACCGGGTAAAGGGACATATAAGGTAAATAACCTGACCCCTGAAGAATATTTCGGTGGTGCTGGTATTGCTCAGCAGAAAATTGAAACCCCTTTTTATGTAACCGAGACCAGTGGAAAATTTGATGTAATCGCTACCCTCCGGGGCGGCGGCAAATCTGCCCAGGCTGAAGCGCTCCGTCATGGAATTTCCAGGGCGCTCCTTGAAGTAGATCCTGAATATCGCCTCTCGTTGAAAAAGTCAGGCCTGCTTACCAGGGATCCACGTTGCAAAGAAAGAAAGAAATATGGTCAGAAAGGAGCAAGAGCGAAGTTCCAGTTCTCAAAACGATAATTTCAGCTCCAATCAAGAAATTTTCAAAAGGGGAAGACAATTCGCTGAATTGTCTTCCCCTTTTTTTGTTGCACAATATATGCAAGCTGAGAAATGAGTGGTCAGTTTATAAGCTATATAATGAAAAATGGGTGAAGATATGATTAAAGTTGGCATTATAGGAGTATCAGGTTATACCGGGGTAGAACTTGCCAGAATCCTGAGCAATTGCCCCAATGTTGACTTAAAAGTTGTAACATCACGTCAATATGATGGCCAACCACTATCCACTGTTTTCCCAAGCCTCAAAAACATTACAGATATTATTTGCGAAAACTTGTCTGTCTCTGATCTAGTAAAACGGGCCGATTTCTTTTTTACGGCGGTCCCGCATAAAACTGCTATGGCAATCGTCCCCGATTTGCTGGAAGCCGGCAAGAAAGTGGTGGACCTGAGCGCCGACTTCCGCCTTAATGATGCAGGTACCTATGAAAAATGGTACCAGCCTCATACCGCTAAAAAATATTTGAACGAGGCGGTTTACGGTCTTCCTGAAATATACCGGAACAGTATTAAGAATGCCCGCCTTGTTGCTAATCCAGGCTGTTACCCGACCAGTGTTATATTGGGGCTTGCACCTCTGCTGAAAGCAGGCAAAATTAACCCGTCCACCATTGTTGTAGACTCAAAGTCGGGCGCCTCAGGAGCGGGCCGCGCAGCAAATACGGCAACACTGTTTTGCGAAGTTTCTGAAGGATTCAAAGCATATAATGTCGGTGTGCACCGGCATACTCCGGAAATGGAGCAGGAAATTAATAAACTTTGCGGCAGTGAGGTCAATGTTTCCTTTACTCCACACCTGCTGCCAATGTCGCGGGGCATACTGAGCACAATCTATGCAACACTTGATCAACCGGCTGGAGATGATGAAATTCACGGGTTGTACAGTGATTTTTACAAAAACGATTTTTTTGTTCGGCTTAACGATATAGGTTTTTACCCTGCGACTCAGTTTGTACGTGGCAGCAATTTCTGTGATATAGGTATCAAGACAGACAGTCGAACAAACCGGGTTGTTGTTCTTTCAGCTATTGATAATATTGTAAAAGGTGCCGCTGGACAGGCTGTCCAGAATATGAACCTGATGTGCGGCTTAAATGAAACTCAAGGACTTGAAGCAATTGCTCTGTTTCCTTGAGATCGAAAAGCTTTTTCTCAAATAATTATTCAATTAATTTAGATTATCCGCAGTGCTTTGAAAGGATTAGAATTACGCAACATAAAACTGGTCATATCCTATGATGGTACAGCCTATTGTGGCTGGCAGAAGCAACTGAATCAACTTTCCATTCAGGAAGTGGTTGAAAAAGACATCTCAAGGATGACCAGTGAAAGTCCTGTGCTTCATGGAGCTGGGCGAACCGATGCCGGAGTTCACGCTTATGGTATGGTTGCAAATTTTCATACCAACACAACAATTCCCTGTGACGGATTCCTGAAGGGTCTTAACAGCATGCTTCCCAAAGATATCCGTATTATGCATGCAGTGGAAGCTGCACCTGATTTTCATGCACGCTTCAGCGCAATGGGCAAGACATACATATATTATCTTGACAACTCTCCAGTACAGGATCCTTCTGAAAGGTTGTATGTTTACCATGTAAAAACTCCACTCGACTTGGCGGCCATGAAAAACTGCCTGACATTCATCCAAGGGGAACATGATTTTGCCACTTTTGAGGCAAAAGGATCAAGAGATCTGGAAAATCCAGGCAAGCGCGGCTCTGTCCGCAGGATATTTTCCGCCACATTGAATCAGAATAAACAACATCCAAATAAGATTACTATTGAAATTACCGGGGATGGGTTTCTTCGGCACATGGTAAGAAATATTGTGAGCACTCTTATTGAAACCGGCAAGGGAGTAAAAACTGTGGCTGCTTTTGAAGATGCCCTTGTATCAAAAGATCGATTAAAGTGCGGTCCCACAGCTCCGGCACATGGTCTATACCTGAAAAAAATATACTATGAAAAAGATTGTTTCCCCCAACGTAAAAATGTTGACGATTCAACTTGCAAAATGATAGAGACTGTGTAATAAAAGTCCCCTTCAATCATAAAACGTAAATCCTAATTATTAATAGAAACACAAGGTGAACTTACATGTCAGCCCCGGCTATTTCATTGGCAGATAGAGTAACCCAGATCAAACCTTCCCCTACCCTGGCTGTAAACGCCAAGGCGAAAGCTTTAAAAGCATCTGGTGCCGATATCCTAAATTTCAGCGTTGGAGAGCCAGACTTTGACACTCCTTTGCATGTTCGTGAAGCAGGAAAAGCAGCCATTGATGAAGGTTTCACCAGGTATACTGCTGTTCCTGGAATACCGGAACTCAGGGAAGCAATTGCCAGGCGTTTTGCCGAAGACCACGGTTGGCAGTATGATCCAGATCAGATTCAGGTTTCCTGTGGCGGCAAACATGGCCTCTACAATATGGCCCAGGCACTTCTCAATCCGGGAGACGAAGTACTTGTCCCTACACCTTACTGGGTTTCATACCCGGCAATAATCCAGTTGGCGGGGGGGACACCGGTTCTTGTCCCGCTCTCCGATAAAAGAGATTTCGATCTCGATCCCTCCACTCTTTCGCAATATGTTACGAGCAAGACCAAAGCGATTATTCTGAACAGCCCTTCCAACCCCACCGGCTCCCTATTTTCTGAAGAGGCGCTCCAGGCTGTTGCGAAGTTGGCCCTTGAACGCGGCTGGGTCATTATCAGTGACGACATTTACGACACCATAACCTACATTGATGGTGCTCTCCCACACATCCTCAAGATAGAACCAAAACTCAAAGGCCAGACCCTCATCTTGAATGGAGTCTCAAAGTCATTTGCAATGACCGGCTGGCGCATCGGTTACACCGCTGGCCCTCAGCATATTATTGCCGCAATGAATAAGATCCAGAGCCAGAGCACCTCAAATCCATCTTCCGTGGCGCAGAAAGCCGCTTTGTGTGCTGTTACCGGCCCTCAGGATTTTCCCGCTGAAATGTGCAAAGCGTTTCTTGAGAGACGTGACTACTTCGTAAAGGAACTTCGTTCCATACCCGGCGTTACCTGTGTCAATCCTATGGGAGCATTTTATGTATTCCCAAACATGTCTTCTTATTATGGTCGCTCATTCGACGGCAAGCCAATAGAGAATTCGCTGGACCTGGCCGATTATCTGCTTGACGAAGCATTGCTTGCTGGTGTTCCGGGAATAGCATTCGGTGCCGATGACTTTATCAGGTTTTCATTTGCCACATCTCTTGAAATTATTCAAGAGGGTCTGCATCGTTTAAAAGATGCTTTGAACAACCTATCTTAAATCAAAAAATCACCTGTGTTAAACAGTAATTAACATTAATTTTTCGTTTTTGCCTGACAACCTTGTACCACATCGTGTCAGTCTTAGCGCAGGCCGCATACCCGCGCCAGCAAAAAAAAATGAATATTTTCTGAACACCCATTCAGTATTTCCTTGACAAGAAACTAAGAGGGAATTATATAACGCGGCAATATATTACCTGATCCTGCTACCTTAACCATAAGGAGCTCCATCGTGGAACAACAGCCTCTCCTCGATATTCTTTACGTAGTCGCCTTTTTCCTGGGCGGTCTTGGCTTCGCTATCGGTCCATTCATAGCAGCTCACCTTCTCGCCGCCCGGGGTACTCGCAACATTCACCAAAAAACAACTCAAGCCATAGAATGCGGCGTCGATCCAATCGGCCCTGCATGGATTCGATTCGGGATCGTCTATTATCTTTATGCCTTGATGTTTCTCGCCTTTGACGTTGATGTCCTGTTTTTGTTTCCGGTGGCAGTAGCCTACAGAGATTTTACCCCTGGTATCCGTGTGTTTATCGAGGTATTGATGTTTGTTGGAATTCTGTCGCTGGCCATTTTTTACGCATGGAAAAAGGGAGTGTTTAAGTGGGAACGGAAAACATACAACCCCCAATAGTTCATTTCTCCACCCTGGAAAAAATTCTTGGGATCGGCAGGGCCAATTCCCTGTGGCCCATGACTTTCGGGCTCGCCTGCTGTGCCATTGAAATGATGGCAACCGGCGCTGCGCGCTTCGACCTGGCCCGTTTCGGGGCCGAGGTATTCAGGCCGTCACCTCGACAGTGTGACGTCATGATTGTTGCAGGCACTATTTCAAAAAAGATGGAGCCCGCCATCAAAACGTTGTACGACCAGATGCCGGAGCCTAAATGGGTAATTGCCATGGGCAATTGCGCCATCTCGGGAGGCCCATTCGTCTTCGACGGCAATTACTGCGTGGTGGAGGGGGCTGACAAGTTCCTTCCGGTTGATATCTATATCCCGGGCTGTCCACCCAGGCCAGAGGCCCTGATCGAAGGCATACTGGAGCTAGAAGAAAAAATTACGGGCTCACGCAGGTGGCCCCGAGTGGAACCCAGTTAATTTATGAGGCCGTTTTAATGATTCTTGACAATGTCAAAAAGGCAATGGCCGCCCTGGAACCCATAAATATGGCAGAAACTGACTATGCCGCCAAAGGGTTCCATCTGGACGTACAAGTGGCCCCCGAACAGGTTATGCAGGCAGCAGAAGTTCTGAACGAAGAGCTCTTTACTCTGGAAGCAGTTACCGGTGTCGACCTTCTTACCTTTGCTAAGGCGGCCAAAAAGCCTGCGAAGAAAACAGAAGAAGAAGCTGAGCCTCAGGAAGAAACCGAACCTGAAGAAAAATCCGCACCACAGATGGAGGTGGTCTATGATTTCAGCCACTGGGATGAACTCTGCCGGGTAGTCATCAGAGCCAGGATTCCTAGGGACACTCCTGAAATCCCCACCATTTCCGAAGTATATTCCGGTGCTAACTGGCATGAACGCGAAACTCACGACTTTTTCGGAATTAAATTTACCGGGCATCCGGACCTAAAACCACTGCTGTTGCCCGAGGATGCTGATTTCCACCCTCTATTGAAGGACTTTGTGGCATGAGCGTTTTATTACAGGATCAGAATTACGAAACTTTCGAGATCAACCTGGGCCCCCAACATCCCGCTACCCATGGGGTTTTACGGGTTATACTCACTATGGATGGCGAGTATATTTATAAAGCCGAGCCGGTGTTGGGCTATATACACCGGATGCACGAAAAGATGGGGGAGAGCAAGACCTGGCTCCAGTTCATGCCCAACACGGCCCGGATGGACTACCTCCATGCCCTGGCATATAACCATGGATACGTGCTTACCGTTGAAAGGGCGGCCGGTATCGAGGTCCCGGAACGTGCCGAATATCTGCGGGTTATTACAGTTGAACTGAACCGCATAGCCAGTCACCTTCTGTGGTTCGGTGCCTTTGTTCTAGATCTCGGTGGGTTCACCCCTCTGCTGTACGCTTTCGATGACCGTGAGCACATCCTGGACATCCTGGAATCGGTGACCGGCGCCAGACTTACCTTCAGTTATTTCCGCTTCGGCGGCGTCTATAACGACATTGACGATGATTTCGCACCCGCCACCCTGGCCTTCATCAAAAGGCTGCGCTCACGGATGCCCATGTATCACGACCTGGTTACCAAAAACATCATCTTGATGAAACGGCTTAAAGAAATAGGTCCCATTTCCAAGGAAATGGCAAGGCGTTATGGCGCTACCGGCCCTGTTCTCAGAGGTTCAGGGGTGAATTATGATATACGCAAGAATGAACCATATTCCGTCTACCCTGAGTTCGATTTTGATGTTCCTGTTTACACTGAATGCGACTCCATGGCGCGCTATATGGTGCGCATGGATGAAATGGAGCAGAGCATGCGAATTATCGAGCAGGCGCTGGCCAAATTACCTGAGGGAGAAACTATTGTCAAAAAGGCCCCCAAAATAATCAAAGCGCCGGCAGGCGACTATTATGCAGCGGTGGAAGCAGCTCGCGGCACATTCGGGGTGCGCGTTGTCAGCGACGGCACCAACAGTCCGTATCGGCTGAAACTCCGTTCGCCTACCTATTCCAACCTGAGCCTCTTCGGCGAGGTCGCCAAGGGTATGCTGCTACCTGATGCTCTGGCTCTGATGGGCAGCTTGGATCTGGTTATTCCCGAAATTGATCGGTAAGGAGCAGTTCTATGAGTTTATTACAATCTGAACCCATCCGCGTTCTCGCTTTTCTGGTGGGAATTATTGCCTTTGCCGCCTTGAATGCTGCATACCTGGTGTGGCTGGAAAGGAAAGAGGCCGGTCACATGCAGCGCAGGATAGGTCCCAAGGAAGTTGGACCGTTCGGACTTCTGCAGCCAATTGTTGACGGCATCAAGCTAATGAGCAAACAGCTCTTTCTGCCTAAAGGCTGCGATCCTATCCTGTTTATGATCGCTCCACTCATGGTCATGGTGCCTGCCATTATGAGTTTCGTGACCATCCCGTTTTCCGAGACTCTGGTGGCCCGTGACATCAATATCGGCCTGCTGATGATCTTTGCCTTTGCATCAATCAACGTTCTGGGGCTTCTTCTGGGTGGATGGGGCTCTGGTAACAAGTACGCAATAATTGCCGCTGCCCGTACGGTCTCTCAGAATGTCGCCTACGAAATCCCCATGCTGATTACAGTGATAGGCGTTGTCATGGTTTACGGCACATTGAACCTCAATGAAATTGTAATACAGCAGGCGGGCGGTTTCTGGCATTGGAATGTTTTGAACTTGAAAGCAAGTCTTCTGATGCCGGTAATGTTTATCATATTCTTCATCTGTACCCTGGCGGAAACTAACCGGGCGCCCTTTGACATGGCCGAAGCGGAAAGCGAGTTAATCGCCGGAATTTATACCGAATATCCCGGCATGGGCTTTGGTGTCTTTTTCATGGGTGAATATGCCAATATTCTTATCGGTTGCGCCCTTACAGTAATTCTTTTTCTGGGAGGCTGGCAGTCACCATTCGGTGAGACTTTTGTCCCCGGTGTCATCTGGTTCCTACTCAAACTCTATGCCATTGTTTTCACGGTGATCTGGATTCGCTGGACGTATCCACGTACAACATTTTACGGTCTGTTAAACCTGTCCTGGAAAATACTGATTCCAATTTCCCTGGTCAATCTGATCCTAACTGCTGCCATGTTAAAGGTGTTTTAGCAATGAGCAATTATTTTGGTGAAATATTCGGTGGTTTTCAGAGCCTGCTTGTCGGGCTCGGCATTACAATCAAGGCCTTCTTTGATCCGGTTGTTACGCTCCAGTATCCTCACGAAAGCCTGAAGATGACACCCAGATTCCGGGGGCACATCGAACTGGTGGGAGATGATGAGACCGGAGAATCGAAATGCATCGTCTGCGGCATGTGCCAGAGAAACTGCCCGACTGGATGCATAACTATGGCTGGCGAAAAACCTGAAGGGGCCAAAAAAAAGGTGCTGACCAGTTATGTTCTGAATTTTACCACGTGCAGTCTCTGCGGGATTTGTGTCGAGAGCTGCAAATTCGGGGCGATTGCGTTTTCCAAGGATTACAATCTCGCTAGTACCAATAAGAATGATTTCATCTTCGATCTGAAAAAAAGGTTAGGGGAAAAAAGCTGATGGTACCTCTTTTCACAGCTGAAGGACTCACAAGTGTCGTTTTTATGGCAATGATCGGCGTTACCGTTGTCGGCGCAATTATTGCCACAAATACTGAACGGCTTATCCGCGCCGTCGCAGGGCTTGCTATCTGTTTCATCGGAGTTGCAGCCCTCTATTATTTCCTGCAAAGCCCCTTCGTGGCTGTCATGGAAATGCTCATTTACGTGGGGGCGGTCTGCGTAACCATAGTTTTTGCTGTAATGCTTGCCGATCCGGAAGAAGGACAACACGGCAAAGGCAATATACTGGCAGGGCCATTCAGCATAGGTCTGGGAGTTATTCTTTTCTGGGGGCTTGCTGCTTTGGCCCTAAAAACAGAATGGACCCCAGCAGCGTCAGTTATAAATAATGGCTCGGTAGTTGAAATTGGTAAATCTCTCTTAACCACTTACAGCATGGTTTTCGAGCTCATATCGCTTGTACTGCTGGTAGCAATTATAGGATCACTGGTCCTGGCACGAGCAGGCAGAACCAGGACGGAGACAGAATCATGATGATACCAGCCCTGCAAAACAGCCTTTCCACATACCTTATATTGGGCGCCCTGTTATTTGCCTTTGGCTTTTACGGACTGGTGCAGCGCCGGACCCTGATTGGCATGTTGATTTCCGCGGAACTCGTCTTGTCCGGTGCTTCTATAAACTTTATGGCCTTTAACCGCTTCCTGGCTCCAGACCCCACTGTCGGGCAGATTTTCACCCTGTTTATAATGGGCATAGCTGCCGCCGAAGCAGCAATAGCCCTGAGTATAGTAATTGCCGTTTACAGAAATTACAGGTCCATCGATGCTGAAGACCTGGTGGACATGAAAGGATAATAAAAGAAGCTGATTATTTCAGGGGCTGTCTGACAGGTCAATCACACCCCTTAATGCCGGCAGGCCGTATAAGCCGGTAAAATCGGAGAAGGAAAGAGAAATATGCAAACCATCATCTCCATAAAGCCGGTTCTGGCAATACTTGCGTCACTTGTTTGCGTTCTGTTCATCATGGTATCTCGCAACAAGCCGAATGTCAGAGAAGGGTGGGCCCTTTTCGCCGCAATCATCAAGTTTGCGATTATTGCCTCAATGGTACCAGAAATCCTGGGCGGCTCACGCATAGAGTATACACTTTTCCAGGTCCTGCCCGGAATCAGTGTAAAATTCATTGTGGACGCTTTCGGAATGGTGTTCGCGCTGGTTGCTTCTTTCCTGTGGATTTTGGCCGTATTTTATTCAGCGGGTTACATGCGCGGCCTGGAGGAGCATGCCCAGACCCGATTTAATTCCTGCTTTGCGTTGGCTCTTTTCGGCGCAGTCGGTGGTGCCATGGCAGGAAACTTTTTCACCCTCTATCTGTTTTATGAAATCGTCAGCATCTGCACCTACCCGCTGGTTGCCCACCACCAGGACGAGGAAGGCTATGAAGGCGGCAAAAAATATATCGTTTACTTGACAACCACAGCCAAAGGCCTGATACTGCCGGCCATGATCCTTACCTACGTGCTGTGCGGCACCCTGGAATTCCCGGACAATATCATGACCGGTATTTTCCCTGTGGATGCCAACCCAACCCTGGTTACGATACTCTTTATCTGCTGCATACTCGGTTTTGCTAAAAACGGTGTTATGCCATTTCATAACTGGCTGCCTGGCGCCATGGTTGCACCAACTCCTGTCAGCGCCCTGCTGCACGCTGTTGCCGTTGTAAAGATCGGCGTCTTCGCCACTACCCGCGTCATGTTGTATGTCTTCGGTGTTGAAACCATGACCCGTCTGAATCTCGGGATACCGACCGCATACTTTGTCTCATTTACAATTCTTACCGCTTCAATTATCGCCCTCACTAAGGACAACCTGAAGGCGAGGCTTGCCTATTCCACTGTAAGCCAGCTCTCTTATATTATTCTCGGTGTTGCTCTTCTCACTCCTAGCGGCGTTCAGGGCGGCATTATACATATCGCCAACCACGCTTTTTCCAAAATCACACTGTTCTTCTGCGCCGGCGCCATATATGTAGCCAGCCACAAAAAATCGATCTCCGAAATGGGTGGTTTAGGAAAAGTCATGCCTTTTACATTCGCAGCATTTGGCATCGCCTCTCTTTCCATGATCGGTGCACCGCCTGTCGCGGGATTTGTGACAAAGTGGAAACTCCTGGTCGGGACCATGGACATGCCGTCCCCCCATTACATTGGTATTCTTCTGGTGCTGCTGGCCAGTACTTTACTCAATGTCGGTTACTTTGCGCCGGTCACTTTCAAGGCATTTTTCGGTAAACCTCCGGAAGGCGAGGTTTATGAAGGGGTCAAGGAGGCACCGCTATCCATGGTCATTCCGCTGTTTCTGACTGCGATAATATCTGTTGTTATTGGCATATATCCTGATTTTTTGATGAAATTTATTCAACTGGCAATCCCAATAAACGGCTGGTGATCCCATGGACCTTGTTAAAATTATAGATTTCTTACGAGACAGGCTGAAGACGGTAATTCGAATCAGCTATGTTGTCCTTGCCCTGTTGATTGTCCACTACTGGTTTTTTGTAGACAAGCACAGCGCCCATACAAAAATGGAACACCTGTTTTTTTTCTGGGCGGCATTCGGCTTTATCGCCTGTCTGCTGATTATCTTTCTCTCCAAATGGTATGGCCACCTGGGTATTATGACGCGGGAGGATTATTACGATGAATAATATGTGGATTCATCCCGCAATAATCATGATGGCCGGAGCTTGTCTCCTGCCGTTTATACCACGCAGCGCGGCTGTTCTCAAAAGCTATCTGGTCACGGTCCCGGCCCTGGCTTTTATGAGCGTGCTGTTCATGAATGTACCGGCGCATGGGGACCCCGCTTTTATCCACGGCCAGTTTCAATTCTTGGATTGGCAGCTTACTTTTGGAAGAGTTGATTCCTTAAGTAACATCTTTGGTCATATTATGACATTGATGTGCCTCATAGGAACGGTATATGGCCTGCACGTCAAGGATGTTAAAGAACATATGGCGGCCTGGCTCTATGTTGCAGGATCCCTTGGTGTTATTTACTGTGGTGATTACATTACCTTGTTCCTCTTCTGGGAACTCATGGCTTTCACATCGGTCTTTCTGGTCTGGTTCCGCAAACGCAAAGAGTCGTTGTGGACAGGATACAGGTATCTGCTGGTGCATACCGCTGGCGGCCTTTTTCTGCTGGCCGGTATCATCCTCCGTTACAAGGCGACCGGCGGCGACCTGGCATTTACTCTTATGGATGTCACAAACCCCACGTTATATACATACCTGATCATGATCGGCTTCATTCTGAATGCCGCGGTACCGCCATTCCACGCCTGGCTGCCTGACGCTTACGGAGAAGCAACCGTCAGCGGTGCCGTCTTCATGTGCGCCTTTACTACCAAAACAGCAGTTTATGCCCTGGTCCGCGGCTGCGCCGGTATGGATATACTCATCCCACTGGGAGTATTCATGGCCCTCTACGGTGTTGTTTACGCTGTACTGGAAAACGACTGCCGGCGGCTGCTTGCCTACCACATTATTAGTCAGGTCGGGTACATGGTCACCGGTGTCGGCATCGGCACCGAAATGGCCATCAACGGCACCTGCGCCCACGCGTTCGCGCATATCCTATATAAAGGGCTCCTGTTCATGGGGTGTGGTTCCGTCCTGCAGATGACCGGACAGAGCAAATTCACCGAACTGGGAGGGCTCTACAAGAAGATGCCCCGTGCGTTTATCTATACCCTGATTGGAGGGTTGTCGATCTCCGCCTTCCCGCTTTTCTCCGGCTTTGTCAGTAAGTCAATGATCGTTGCGGCCGGATTTGAAGAACATATGCTGTGGCCGGCATTTCTGCTAACTCTGGCTTCGGCGGGGACATTTCTGCATACCGGCCTCAAGGTTCCGTACTTTATCTGGTTCGGCAAAAACAACTGCACCAACGAGACCTGGGAGAAGGCGGCGGAACCACCGGTGAACATGGAAATAGCCATGATAGCCGCATCATTCCTTTGCGTCTTCATCGGCTGCTACCTGCCGTACCTCTATGACCTGCTTCCCTTTCAGCATGCGGCCAGTGAGTACGCTCACCATGTTTACAGCAGTTATCACGTCTCGGAATCCCTCCAGATTCTGCTGTTTACTGCATTGGGTTTCTTTATGTTCACCAAGAAACTCGCACCGGAACCAACCATCAGTATCGATATGGACTGGTTTTACAGGATGGGCGGCCGCGGCTTTATGTGGATTGCCAAGAAGCCGATCCAGTGGGTAGATGATAAAGTAAGTGAAGGATACCAGGGCATCGGCCTTATTCCGCTGATGACGACAGCGAAATTCTGGTCGTGGTTTGACTGGCATGCCATTGATGGAGTCGTTGACGGTATCGCCCGGTCGGTCAGGGGTGTTGGCGGCAAGGCCAGGGCCCTGCAGAGCGGCCAGCTACAATACGGCATTTACTTTGCCGCAACGGCTGTCGCCATAGTGATTGTTGCCTACGTTCTTTCCTAGGCTAAAATGCTAAGTAAAGCGTAAGAGGATATAGAAGGAATGCAAGACTTTCTGATCATGAACAGCTTGGGTTACGAGATCTTGAGCGTGGTGATTTTTCTGCCGCTGGCAGGTGCCGCTGTTTTATTGCTGCTGCCGAACGATAACGCGGCAAAAATCTGGAGCCTGGTGGTCACGTTACTGACGGCACTTTTATCACTACCTCTCTATACCAAATTTGATATGAACACCGCCAAGTATCAGTTCGGCGAACATCATGCCTGGATCCCATCTCTTAATATCCATTATACTCTGGGGATTGACGGCATCAGCCTGCTGCTCGTCCTGATGACCACCCTGCTTATGCCGCTTTGTGTGCTGGGTTCATGGCGGTATATCACCAAAAGGGTAAAGCCATTCATGATCTGCCTGTTGGTCATGGAAACATCCATGCTAGGCGTGTTCATGGCTCTGGACTTTGTTCTTTTTTACATCCTGTGGGAAGCAATGCTTATCCCCATGTTCCTGCTCATAGCAGTGTGGGGCGGTCCACGCAAAACATACGCCTCCATTAAATTCTTTCTTTACACCCTGGCCGGCTCGGTTATGCTCCTTGTTGCCATAATCGCTCTCTATCTCCATAATGACGGCAGTTTCAGCATCCCGCAGATGATGGGACAGGATTATTCATCTGTCTTTCAGATATGGGTGTTCCTGGCTTTCTTTCTGGCTTTTGCCATCAAGGTTCCCATGTTTCCGTTCCATACCTGGTTACCTGCCGCCCACGTTGAAGCCCCAACAGCCGGCAGTGTTGTTCTGGCCAGTGTCCTGCTAAAGATGGGCACGTATGGATTTCTGCGTTTCTGTCTGCCCATCACACCCGAGGCAACGTTTATTTTCATGCCATATATTCTCTGGCTATCCATTGCCGGTATATTATATGGCGGTTTTACTGCCCTGGCCCAGAGCGACATGAAAAAGCTTGTTGCCTACTCAAGTGTGGGACACATGGGCTTTGTTACCCTCGGAATTTTTGTTCTGAATAAAAATGGTATTGAAGGTGCTATTCTGCAAATGATCAACCACGGTGTAACAACCGGCGCACTCTTCCTTTGCGTCGGCATGATATACGAACGTACCCACAGCAGGGAACTGGCCATGGCCACGGGGGTCGGCAGATATATGCCGATTTATGTGACGTTTCTTGCCTTTTTCTCGCTATCTTCTCTTGCATTTCCGGGTACTAACAGCTTCATAGGTGAGTTCCTCATCCTAGTCGGTGCTTTTGCTAAAACAAAGGTGGTCGCAGCCTTTGCCATACCAGGTGCTGTGCTGGCCGCGGCATACATGTTGCGTATGCTGCAGAAAGTTGTGTGGGGAGGCACCAGCAATCCGGACCAGAGCTATCTTACTGATCTTAGCATGCGCGAAATTGTAACCCTGGCGCCGTTGTTGATATTTGTTTTCTGGATAGGCCTGAAACCAGCTCCATTTATCGATGTTCTGAGCACCAGTGTCAACCACTTGCTTACCCAGGTGGGAGATGCTGCTCCTCAAAGTACTGAACTGGCAAAGCTTCTCCTGCCTTGATATAAAGACGAACGTAGAGTGTAACTAATTAACGAATCCCTAAAGGATCAAAGATGAAAACAGTATTATTCATCCCTGAATTATTTCTCCTGTTCAGCTGCCTTGTTATATTTACGATGTGCATTAATTCCTCTAAAGGCAGCAAGGCAAGGAATGTCACCGCCGTTCTGGCAGTTATTAATGTCTTCATCAATCTCTTCTGCTTAAAGCTTAACGGGGATTTGTTTTTTGCAGCCTATCATGTCGATCTTTTTTCCCAGATTTTTAAGCTGCTCATCGGTATTGGTTTTGCGGTTGTTCTGCTTTTCGGAAAGGAGTTGAAAGGTATCAGAGATGAAGTCCGGCCTGAATATTATCTCTTTCTGACTCTCAGTGTGCTGGGCCTGGTCATGCTGGTCAGCAGCACTGAACTGCTTACTCTATTTGTTGCTCTCGAGCTGTCTTCTTATTCACTCTACCTGCTGGTACCAATGCGCAACGATGAAACCGGTGATCGAAGCCAAATGGAAGCAGGTATCAAATATATACTGTTCGGAGTTGTCGCCACTGGTGTTATGCTTTTTGGCATGAGTTATCTGTTTGGCCTCACTGGAACCACATATCTCTCGGAACTCGTCCCGGCAATGCACAATCTTTCCAGCACACCGGCAGCAATAGTTGGGCTGGCAATGGTCATGGGGGGCTTTTTCTTCAAATTAGGCGTTGCGCCGTTCCATTTCTGGGTTCCGGATGTCTATGAAGGCTCATCCAACGAAACAACAGCTTTTATTGCTTCAGTCCCTAAAATCGCAGCGGTTGCTCTGCTGATAAGAATTACCTCAATGGCTGCACCGGGAAACAGCACTATAGTTACTCTTCTCACCATACTATCAATTGCCTCGATGTTTTACGGCAACCTCATCGCATTGGTTCAGAAAGATATCAAAAGGATGCTTGGTTTTTCAGGTATCGCTCATGCCGGATATGTACTTCTTGGTCTCGTTACCCTTAAAGGAACCGGCTATGCAACAGCCATGTATTATATTATCGGTTATATGCTGATGAACCTCGCCTGCTTTCTGGTCATCTGTTCAGTATCCAGAAACGGCGAAAATGTAGCCATTGACGATCTGACCGGGCTTCACAAGCGCGCTCCCTTTCTTGCCGTCACATTGCTTATTGGCATGTTCGCACTGGCGGGCATACCTCCGTTTGTCGGCTTTATGGGTAAGTTCATGTTGTTGGCCGGTGCCTTGAAAGAAGGTTATCTTACCCTGGTTATCCTTGCGGCCCTTAATACCGCAATTTCCATATACTATTACCTTTCTGTTGTAAGGATTAGTTTCTGTACAGACTCGGAAGATCGGCCTGCTGTAGAAGTGGATACCATTACCAAGGTAGTCAGTTGTGCATTGCTGGTATTCATCATTATCATGGGAGTGGTGCCTGCAAAGATAGTTGCTATGACAGAAGCGGCTGTTAAAGTTATTATGTAACGTAACCGCCACACTGTGAAATTGAACCTAAAGTTATATGTGGGCCTGCCACACATATACCGCAAATTTTAAATTATTTTTCCACACTACCTGCAAGGAATATTTGTATTATTCTAAACAATTAGGACTTTCGAAGATTCTTGAAGAAGATCCTGTTCTTCATGAGCATGGGTGTAACTTTGCGATAAATTGAATTGCTGTGAACTGTAATTGAAAAAAATAAATGATGAACTAAAAGGAGAAAAAAATGAATAAATTTAAATTGGTATTTTGTGCTTTTCTTGCAGTAATATTGGTAGGAGGCTTAGCAATGGCGGCAGGTAAATCATCTACTGAATTGGGCAAACAGATGTTTCATAACGCATCTTTGTCCGGCTCCGCTAACAATAAATCCTGCAACTCCTGTCATGCTAATGGAAAAGGGCTTGAAAAAGCTGCTGAGAACAAAAAACTCAGCAAGGCAATTAATAAGTGTTTGACCGGAGCTCTCGAAGCAGATAAAATCGACGGCAGATCCGTGGATATGCGATCTCTAAAAATGTACGTACAGTCATTATAGCATTGGAAATATTGATAAACATCTAAATGCTATCACGCTACAGTTCACTGCTTGGAGTGTCCCATTTCAATGTGAAGCGGGACACTCCATTTATAATATTTTTCTATAAGTTTCTGTATTATAGGTCAACATTTCAGCTCACTCAACTTCATGGCCAATAACTAATGAATAAATAAGGAGGGTAAAAAAATGAAGAGAGTAATCCTGACATTTTCGGTTGGTATCATCTTTTGTATTTTTTCAACTTCAGCATTTGGCGCACAACCTAATTATTATTTAAGCGGCAACCTGGGTCTCGTCTTTCTGCATGATGGAACCCTCACCGATTCCAGCGGCTCGGTTTCAACGGAATACGACCCTGGATTTGCAATCAGCGGTGCTTTCGGTCACGATTACGGTGACTTCCGCTCCGAGCTGGAAATAGCATACCGGACTAACGACTTTGATACAGTTGGCGCATCAGGTGATACAACTGCCCTCAGTTTTTTAATCAACGGATATTATGATTTTGTTAGCCAATCACCACTTGCTCCCTACCTCGGAATTGGAATCGGATTTGCTAATATAGATGTAGACAGTTTATCAGTAGGACCAGTAACAGTTGGCAATGAAGATGACACCGTCTTGGCATATCAGTTCTGCCTGGGGGCCAGTTATGCTATATCAAGTACAACCGTTTTTGACCTTTCATACAGATATTTTGCTACAACTGATCCTGATTTTGGTCCCACGGAAAGTGAATACAAAAGTAGCAATATTATGTTTGGAGTAAGATTTAGTTACTAAACCAGCTCTTGCACAGTTTCAAAAAAGGCCGGCTTTCAGCCGGCCTTTTTTTTTGAAAAATTGGCAAATGTACTTCAAAAGACGAAATGACCGGAACTTTGACCGGATATTTCACGAGCCAAGCAGGTTAAAGATACGAGGTTAAAAGCGATTCGCTATACTGAAGTATGTGAATTGCTTTTAACCGAGGTAGGTTTGGACTGATTGACTCGCCCTTGGGTGAGTAATTTTGAATATGAGATGCTGAACTTATAGGTGCAAATTGGATATCGAAAAACTACAATGAATATTTTTGGAACAATCTGAAAATATACTATGTCCTATAATACTTTCAAATTTACTCATGAAATATTCGGGTAAGTCTTTATCATCAGGTACTTAAAAGTTCCAATTAAGGGATGCAATAATTATTTAATTATGGTAATTGGAGCAACTCTTCAAAATTATTCTTACAGGTTGATAACACATAACTTCCGTGTTACAACAAGGCAGTTTTTTGCCGTATTGATTTTTTAAGAGCTGAATCAGTCGTTCTGAATTCTAAAATGTGTGAAAGCACATACAACAATTTTATGTATTTTTTCCGGTTTGGCTTGTCCGGGAAGGAAACAATTTAATTGCATTAATAAGGAGCCGCAGTCATGAAAATTGCTGCAATGAAAGAAACTTATGAGGGCGAAAAGCGTGTCCCGCTCATCCCGGCCACTGTAGATAAACTAGTAAAACTAGGTGCCGAGGTTGAAGTTGAGTCAGGCTTGGGTGTTACATGCAGGTTTGAAGACGAGGATTACTTAAATGCCGGCGCAAAGATCAATAGCGATCGCCAGGCGCTCCTCAAATCTGCAGATATTGTTCTGCGTTTACGCAAACCTCCCATTGATGAGATTGAACTGATGAAGAATGGTTGTATTCATGTCAGCTATCTTGATCCGTTTAATGAAAATGAACTGGTTGAAAAACTCAAAACAAACGGCATCAATGCAATCAGTCTTGAAATGATTCCCCGTTCCACCATTGCTCAGAAGATGGATGTCTTGAGTTCACAGGCCAACCTGGGAGGATACGTTGCCGTCATTCAAGCATGCGAGCAGTTGGACAAAATCTTCCCCATGATGACAACTCCGTCTGGTACAATTAAACCGGCCCGTGTCTTCATTATAGGCGTTGGTGTTGCCGGTTTGCAGGCTATTGCTACTGCCAGGCGCATGGGAGCGCGGGTTGAGGCATTTGACACCAGGCCGGTTGTTGAAGAACAGGTTAAATCACTTGGAGCAAAATTCGTCAAAATTGATCTCGGCGAAACCGGCCAGACTAAAGACGGTTATGCCAAGCAGCTCACACCGGAGCAGCTCCACAAGCAAAAAGAGGGGATGGCCAAAGCCTGTGCCCAAGCCGATGTAGTTATAACAACGGCCCAGGTTTTCGGAAGGAAAGCTCCCAGGATTGTAGATCACGCCATTATTGCCCAGATGCAGCCCGGCAGTGTAATTGTCGATATGGCTGTGGAAACAGGCGGCAATGTTGAAGGTTCGGAACTTGACAAGGTCACTGAAGTTGAAGGCGTTAAAATTATTGGCCTTGCCAACTTGCCCGGCCGTGTTGCCTCAGCCGCCAGCCAGATGTACTCGGCAAACCTTGGCAATTTTATTGATCATTTCTGGGACAAAGACAATAAGGAATTCGATCTGAAACTTGATGACGACATTATCATGGGTGCTCTTATTACACATGACGGTGAAATCTTCAGCGAAACATATAAAAATATTATCAACAAATGAGGGGACAAAATGGAACCTGTATTCCTGACTTTTGTATTCGCCCTGTCTATTTTTCTGGGATTTGAACTCATTTCCAAGGTGCCTTCTACCCTGCATACACCGCTAATGTCCGGTTCAAATGCCATTTCAGGCATTACTCTCATCGGTTCTTTGGCATCGCTGAAAGCAGACAACATGAAAGTAGCTATAGTCCTGGGAACCCTGGCGGTTGCCTTTGCTACAATTAACGTTGTTGGCGGCTATGCGGTAACCGACAGAATGCTGGGAATGTTCAAGAAGAAAGATGAAGGGGGCTCCAAATGAATGTAATAGCTATTAACTTTGCCTACATTATTTCGGCCAGCCTATTTATCTTCGGCCTGAAAATGTTGAGCTCTCCTGCAACAGCTCGGCGCGGTAATTTCCTGTCCGCAACTGGTATGCTGCTGGCCATCATTGTTACCCTTGCAAACCAGGGGCTCGACTACAAATGGATTGCAGCTGGTGTAGCCATCGGAACTGTTATTGGCCTCTTTGCAGCATATAGGGTACAGATGACATCCATGCCAGAAATGGTCGCTCTCTTTAACGGTTTTGGTGGTATAGCAAGTCTACTCCTTGCCTGGGGTGAATATCATCAGCATCCTGAACTGACAGCTTTTATCGCGATCGTAACCTTCCTTTCTGCATTTATCGGCGGTATCACATTTTCAGGAAGTATGATCGCATTTGGAAAACTGAGCGAGATAATGCCCAGCAAGGCCATAGTCTTCAACGGACAGCATATCATTAATGCTATTATACTGTTGACGGCTGTTGCTTCCGCCGCGATTTTCGCTATCAATCCGGCTGACAGCTACGCCATTTTCCTTTTAATTGTAGTCGTCGCCCTTATATTCGGAGTTACCTCCGTTATCCCCATTGGCGGAGCAGACATGCCGGTTGTTATTTCCCTGCTTAACAGCTATTCCGGTCTGGCAGCATGTGCCGCCGGGTTCGTAATCAGCAACAATATACTTATTGTGGCTGGCGCATTGGTCGGTGCTAGCGGTATTATCTTGACTAACATTATGTGCAAGGCCATGAACCGTTCCCTGACAAACGTACTATTCTCAGGCTTCGGAGCAACTACTCAGGCCGCAGGTACAGGGCCTCAAGGTGAAGTTAGGCCGGCCAACGCGGAAGACGTATACTATATTTTGGAAGCAGCCGATTCGGTCGCATTTGTTCCAGGATATGGACTGGCAGTTGCACAGGCACAGCATGTTGTCCAGGAACTTGGCGAACTGCTGGAGGAAAACGGCACTGAAGTTTCCTATGCGATCCACCCTGTTGCCGGACGAATGCCTGGCCATATGAACGTTCTGCTTGCAGAAGCGAATGTCCCCTATGATCAGCTGGTGGAAATGGATGACATCAATCCCAGAATGGATTCCGTGGATGTATGTGTAGTAATCGGTGCTAATGACGTTGTTAACCCTGCTGCTCTCGATGAAGAAACCAGTCCCATTTACGGTATGCCCATTATCGAAACTCATCGGGCCAAGACCGTTATCGTGCTTAAACGCTCTATGAATCCTGGTTTTGCAGGTATTCAGAACGCCTTGTTCTTCTATCCGAATACACGTATGTACTTTGGGGATGCAAAGGCCTCCATACAAGCACTGGTTGCAGAGTTCAAGGGCGACTGACCTGATACGGCAGAATCTGCAAGAGACAAAAAAACCCGTAGATCGTATAAAACGACCTGCGGGTTTTTTATTTCAGCAAACAACCAGCTTGGTTAGTCTGTATACTTTATGATTGCTATTTAACCCGGATATTTCACGAGTCTAGCAGGTTGAAGATACGAGGTTCAAAGTGATTCGCCATACTGAAGTATGCGTATTGTTTTGAACCGAAATAGATTCGGCTTAATTGGCTCGCCCTTTGGGTGAGTAATTTTGAATGAAAAAATACGGAACCGACTCGGTACAAATTGGATTTGAAATACTACATGGCAAAGGTAAGGAACTATGGACAAATCAATCAGTTATAAAAATTTTTCAAAATTACTCATGAAATATTCAGGTTAAGCCTTTCTATAAGACGTGAATGAATATTATCAAAACCTCCGTTGGAGAGAATAGCTACAACGTCACCTTGGCGTGCTGTAGCTGCAATGTGTTCAATTATTTGATCAGTCACTGGAAAGTAGAGAGCCTTCTGACCCCGCCCATTCAATTCGTCCACAAGTTTCGGGCATGAGAACAACTCTTCAGCGGGTACATTCTTTAAAGGTTCAGCCTCCTTGATAATCACTTCATCTGCTGGATCAAATACTTCAACATAGGCATCCTGAAACACCTTACGGCGGCTTGTGTTGGTGCGAGGTTCAAAAACAATCACCAGCCTGCGGCTTTCATATGCGACCCCCAACGCTTCCACAGTTTCACGTACAGCGGTGGGATGATGGGCAAAGTCGTCGATTACGATGATTCCGCCAACTTCACCACGAACTTCCTGGCGTCTTTTCACCCCTTGAAAGCTGCTGATTCCTCTATCGATCTGCTGCAGTTCTACCCCAAGTTCATGCATTACCGCAATAACCGCCAGAGCATTGAGGGCGTTATGCCTGCCTGGCAGTACGCTGTGAAATTTCCCATATGCCTCTCCTTTGCGTGAAACTGTAAAATCTGTACCATTTGGTGAAACACTCAGTTCTGACAGAGACCAGTCCAGATCACTCCTAAGGCCATAACCCAACACCTGGCACTGAGCCTCGCTGACCACTTCACGAACAACCGGATCATCAAAACAGGCGATAAGGCTGCCGTCTTGCGGCATTATACCAACCAGGCTGCGAAAAGAGTTCTTGACCGCCTCCAGATCTGCATAAATGTCAGCATGATCAAACTCAATACTGGTGATTATTGCTATATGTGGTTGGTAATGAAGAAATTTCGGTCCTTTGTCAAAAAAGGCTGTATCATATTCATCCCCTTCCACTACAAAATAATCCCCTTCACTGATGTTAAAGTTGCGGCCGAATTTCTGGACCAGCCCCCCTATCATGAAGCCGGGATAAAGTCCAACCTCATACAGCGCAGTAGCCAGCAGCGATGAAGTTGTAGTTTTTCCATGGGTCCCAGCAACAACCAGCGAAGTCTTGCCATTCAGAAAATAGTGTCTGAGCGCCTGAGGAAAAGAGACATAGGGGATTCCCAAAGCCGCCAATTCAATCGCTTCGGGATTCTTACGAGTTATAACATTGCCAACCACCACTAGGTCAGGACGCGGATGCAGGTTATCAGGGGAATATCCGCTCTGCACTGCAATTGCAGACTCTTCCAGAAAATCACTCATGGGCGGATAAACATTCTGGTCCGAACCGCTGACATGATAACCCCTGCTTTTCAGCATACCAGCCAGCGACGCCATACCGGTGCCACATATACCCATTATGTGAATATGACGCGGATGTTCAGGAAAAATATTTAAGGAAGGGTCAAGTAGGTTCGCGGACGGCATCGGTACGCGCTAAGATCGTACGGTTTCCCGTACCGATTTATAGATAGAATCAAAGGTCTCGCCGAAGTTGCCGGGAGAAAGACGGCCCACCTCAATAAACTTGACAACAATTTCTTTTGCCACTTTGAGAATTGCTTCCTCGGAAACAGGTTTCAGAGAGTTGTCCTGTTCATTTTTGGTGGATTTTTTCGCAGTCATGTATTTCTCACAAAAAACCTCTCCTGTCGGAAGAAGGCCAGTTCTTTACCGGGACAGGAGAGGCTTTGCTTCTCGTAGGAAAAACCGACCAGGCCCTCCCTAAAGAACTATTAAACGGTTATTAACTTACACCCGCATCTGTAATAAGAAATGGTGGAGCTAAGCGGGATCGAACCGCTGACCTCTTGAATGCCATTCAAGCGCTCTCCCAGCTGAGCTATAGCCCCATCCTTTTATAAGACGAAAAATCCGCCGCAAACGGCGGCGGATTCTGGCCTTGGATACCATGTTTTCCGGCAATATGTCAAGTTTTTTCTCCCGCGTATCTTACTGCAATACCATATATCTTGCCAATGAAAGTCTCCTCTGTTAGAGTAACGCCGATTCAAAAAAATTATAACGGTTTAACAGTGTGTTGTGCAGTTCTTGCGTTAAAAACCTTTTTCGGTTTTATTCTTCCCTCCCGAAAGGTTTGACATCTTGCAGGGCATGGTTTATTCATAGCAAAATAATTTTTTCGGATTAAGTCAGCATTCCTTTAACAGAAAGGTGATTAATATATGCTTTCCCCTCTCGACGCACTACTCGGCTTGCTATCCAATGATCTTGCCATTGATCTCGGCACTGCGAACACCCTTGTTTATATGAAGGGTAAAGGAATTGTACTTCGTGAGCCCTCTGTTGTGGCAATCCGTACCGATGCCAGGGTGAATAAAGTTCTGGCCGTTGGTAAAGAGGCCAAAATGATGGTTGGCCGAACACCTGGTAACATTGTAGCGACCAGACCGATAAAAGATGGTGTTATCGCAGACTTTGAAGTTACCGAAGCTATGCTTCGTTATTTTATCAACAAGGTGCACAATCGCCGCACATTTGTTCATCCCAGGATTATAATCAGCGTTCCTTCAGGCATCACCCAGGTTGAGAAACGGGCGGTAAAAGAATCTGCCGAGTCCGCCGGCGCCAGGGCTATTTATCTTATTGAAGAACCTATGGCAGCTGCCATAGGAGCCGGCCTACCCATTACTGAACCCACTGCCAACATGATTGTAGATATCGGCGGCGGTACTACTGAAGTGGCAGTTATTTCCTTGGCCGGCATCGTATATTCCAGGTCTGTTCGTGTGGCCGGGGATAAAATGGACGAAGCCATACTCCAGTATATTAAAAGAAAACACAATATGGCTATCGGAGAGCGTTCGGCTGAATTGATTAAGATTAATATCGGCGACGTCATGCCTGATGATCCATTTGAAACTATGGAAGTAAAAGGCCGGGATTTAGTATCTGGAGTCCCGAAAACGCTGATTATAAACTCCGGGGAAATTCGCACTGCCATTTCCGAACAGGTAGATGCTATTATTGAAGCGGTAAAGATGGCCCTGGAACTGACGCCTCCTGAACTATCTGCAGACATTGTGGATCAGGGTATCGTTTTAACCGGCGGGGGTGCTTTGCTGCGCAACCTGGATAAGCGCCTCAATAAAGAAACTGGGCTGCCGATTATTATTGCTGAAGACCCTCTTTCCTCAGTTGTTCTTGGTTCAGGAAGCGCTCTTGACAATATCGATATATTGAAAGAGGTCATGATTAACTGGTAATACAACTTTACAGGGCCTCCCGGTACTGTATGCCTTCCTTACAAGATTTTCATGTACAGCAGTTATATCATCACGAATGCACAACCAAAAATATCCATGCTCCCGATCATTAATAAAGGGGCATCTCTGTATGCAACGACTTTTAATTAATCATATTTTCAGGGATACTGGCCAACACACATTGGCGAGCACTCCCGCAATGTATATTCAATGAAAAAAAGCGGCAAACGAACACAAAATTTCAGTTTTTTCGTTCTTCTTGGCTGCCTTTTAACCTTTCTCCTCATTATTATAATTTCAACGGTTGGGAGACAGGAATTCGGTTCTTCGCACAAACTTGCCCTGGAAATAATCGGCCCTGTTCAATCGGGAGTCACACATGTAACGGACTATTTCAAGGATATATGGGAGGACTATACTGCTCTCTGGGATGTCCGGGAAGAAAACAAACGCCTCTGGTATGAGTTGAAAGAAACCAAAGCACTCAATAATGAATACCGTGAAGCTGTTGCCACCAATGTCCGGTTACGTAAACTACTGGAGTTTAAAGAAACCCTTCCTTCTCCAACCCTTACCGCTGAAATCATAGGAAAAGATCCGTCACTGTGGTTCCGTACGGTAATAATTAACAGGGGCAGCAGTGACGGTGTTGAAAAAGGCATGCCTGTTGTTACAGTTGAAGGCATAGTTGGACAGATATTGGACACTTCCCCTCATTATTCCAAGGTGTTGCTTGCTAATGATCCTAACAGCGCTATCGATGTCCTGCTCCAAAAAACTCGCGTGAGGGGGATTGTTAAGGGCAAAGGAGCAAATTCTTACCAGTTGCATTACGTACTTAAAAACAGTGACGTGAAGAAGGGAGAACGTGTCGTCACTTCTGAATTAAGCGGGGTTTTCCCAAAAGGCCTGCTTGTCGGTACTGTATCAATGGTGCAGAAAGACAGGCGGGGCATGTTTCAGCAGATTGAGGTGGAGCCTTCTGTTGACTTTTCACAGCTTGAGACTCTTTTGATAGTCATGAAAAAAAGTTCACTTACAGATTAGCGATCGCAAGGATTATGCTGCTTCTAAACTTTCTTTTACTTGGCGTTGTCCTGCTCACTATCCAGACAACTCTTTTCCAGCTGATGCCAAATTGGCTCGGCAGGCCGGACCTGGTTTTTCTGCTTGTCATCTTCCTGGCATATCGAATCGATATTATCCGAGGGGCTGCTCTTACTTTCATGCTGGGACTGTTGATGGATATATTTTCTGGGATATTCCTGGGGCTCTACCCGGTGGTGTACCTGCTTATCTTTTTTTTCCTGAAGGCAATCTCAAGGCAATTGGCCATTGGCGAATCTGCCTACCAGGGTCCGATGGTTGCCGCAAGTTACCTCTTTGCCGCTACAGGCCTTTTTCTTTTTGTCACCATCCTTTCTCCGGATAATCCTCCATCGTGGTCATGGGGTATTATACTTCTACAGGTTCTTCTTATTTCGGTTATTTCTATCCCGCTTTTTGGACTGTTCGACTATGTCAGGATGAAAACACCCAAAAAAATATCGGGATGGCAACCATTTACAAAAAAATCCGGGAACAGGTTCAGAACTTAACGGGGACATCAAGTATTCATGCTGCCTATACAACAACCCATAGTTAAAATAAAAAAGCTGGACGAAGATGAACTGGCCGCGCTCAAAAAACGTGTCGATGTTGCTACAACTATCATCATCATATTTATTGCAGTGCTTATAGCCCGCCTGTGGTTCCTGCAGATCCATAATGGCAGTAAATATGAAAAGATGGCCGAAAACAACAGGGTGCGTATCCTTGATATTGTCGCGCCAAGGGGAAACATTCTTGACCGAAACGACCGAATACTGGTCACAAATCGTCCTTCTTTCAATATCATATGGACAAAGGAGGACGCCCCTGATCCCGATGGAGTATTAAAAAGACTGGCTCATATAATGAGCAAAGAAATGACATATCTTATCCAGAAAATCAGGGCCTCTGCAGACAATCCGCGGCATGTACCGATACGCATCGAAGAAGACATTGGCTGGCAGATGCTGGCCTATGTTGAAAACAGCAGGTTCAAGCTTCCCGGAATAAGTATAGAGGTTCTGCCGAGAAGAGATTATCTCTTTAATAATTTATCATCTCATATAGTCGGATACCTGGGAGAAATAAATAAGAACGAACTGAATAAACTACGCTGGGACAACTACGAGATAGGCGACCAGATCGGCAAAACCGGCCTTGAAAAGCTATACGAACAAAGCCTGAAAGGTGAAAAAGGACGCCATTATATGGAAGTAGACGCCCGCGGCTTTGAACAGCGCCGTCTCAAAGGCCAGAAACCGTTGCCCGGTAACGACATCCGCCTTAATATAGACCTCGCACTTCAGCAGACAGCAGAAAAAGCTATTGAGGGTAGAGCTGGTGCCGTTGTCGCCATGGAAGTTAATACAGGGCGCATTCTGGCCCTGGCCAGCTCTCCACCTCTTAAGCTCGAAGAGTTCGTTGGCGGTATCTCTTCGAAGTCGTGGAAATCGCTGCTTGATAACCCTTTACATCCTCTGGTCAACAAATCCATCATGGGCCAGTATCCACCTGGGTCCACATATAAAATCGTTTCCGCTCTTGCCGCGCTTTCCGAAAAAGTCATCAACACGGAATCAGTATTATACTGTGCTGGATCACTTTCTTTTGGCAACAGAAGATACGGGTGCTGGAAAAAATCCGGCCATGGTGCTGTCAATCTGAAAAAAGCCCTGGCGGAATCCTGTGATGTATATTTTTACCAGGTTGGTCAGAAACTGGGCGTGGACACATTGGCCCGATATGCAAAAAGTATGGGACTAGGTAATAAAACAGGTATCGAACTCCAGAATGAAAAAGGAGGACTGGTGCCGACCTCCGCATGGAAGGAACGAAAACACAAGGAACCATGGCAAAAAGGGGAAACCATGTCAGTTGTCATCGGCCAGGGCTTTAACCTCACAACCCCCTTGCAGATTGCCCAGATGACGGCTGCCACTGTAAATGGGGGGATCCTTTACCGTCCGCAACTCATTAATGCTGTAATTGATCCTGACGGCAATATTATTGAAGAGTTTTCTCCAGTTGTTGAAGGTAAGGTTTCTGCTTCGAAAAGAACACTGCTATTTGTTCGAAAGGCCCTGGTTGCCGCTGTAAACGATAAGCATGGCACCGGTGGTGCAGCTAAAATGGAAAACATTACCGTAGGAGGCAAAACCGGGACAGCACAGGTGGTACGCCTGGCACACCTGAAAGGAATCCCAGAGGAAAAAATACCCTATAAATACAGGGATCATGCCTGGTTCACCAGTTTTGCACCGGCCGAAAAACCGGAGATAGCAGTAACCGTCCTGGTAGAGCATGGAATGCACGGCGGTTCTGAAGCTGGTCCTATAGCAAAAGAAGTTATGACTAAGTATTTTAACAGAGAAACCGAAACTGAGCAGCCGGCTCTTATGTCCGGGCTTTAAGTCGAAATATAAATCACATGTTTCAAGAATAAGAGAAAAACAGATGTTCCGATTTGACCGCCGACTCCTATTTAATTTTGACTGGATAATGCTGCTTGCAGTCCTGTTAGTGGCAATAATGGGACTTACAAACCTGTATAGTGCTACATTCCCGGGAAGCACTTACGGCATTTCTCCATTTACCAAACAACTCTATTATTACGTTTTCAGTTTTGGGCTTATATTTTTTATAATATCTTTTGATTACAAACAGTTGATCACCTGGAACTACCCACTTTACGTCTGTATTATTTTTCTTCTCATTGCGGTATTTCTTTTCGGCGGGACAGTTGCTGGAACCCAGCGCTGGATAAACCTCGGTTTCTTTCGGTTACAGCCTTCCGAACCCGCTAAGCTCATACTTGTTATTACCCTGGCCAGTTATTATTATCGAAAAGATACCGGCAAGGGCTTCACTCTGCAGGAACTTTTCGTACCTATAATTCTTACCTTAATCCCCTTCGTGCTGGTCCTTAAGCAGCCGGACCTGGGTACAGCCCTTATGTTCTGTGTTATTTTTATATCGATGACACTGTTCGTCAAATTAAGGTGGTCAACTCTGGCTATCCTGATGGGCACCTGTTTAACAGTAATACCAATCGGCTGGAAATATTTCCTGAAACCATACCAGCGCCAGAGAATAGAAACTTTTCTTAATCCGGAAAGTGATCCTATGAACACTGGTTATCATATAATGCAATCTAAAATTGCGGTTGGTAGTGGACATATGGTTGGCAAGGGGTATCTGAAAGGAACACAGGGACATCTGCACTTTCTTCCGGAACGGCATACTGACTTTGCCTTTTCCGTTTGGAGCGAAGAGTGGGGCTTCGCTGGCTGTCTCTTCTTTCTGGCCTGCTATTTTTTCCTGATACTCTGGGGACTCAATATAGGCATTTCATCACGCGACAAATTCGGCCTGCTGCTTGCTTTCGGCATAGTTTCGCTCATCTTCTGGCAAGCCATTATCAACCTTTTCATGGTCATGGGTTTTCTGCCCGTGGTCGGTATACCTCTGCCGCTTTTCAGCTATGGCGGTTCTTCACTGTTCACAACCATGCTGGGTATCGGTATTCTTATGAATATTCGTATGAGACGCTTTATGGGAAGAACGACGCCCTGACATTGAAAATTAAGATTGTAGAATGAAAATTGAAGAATGAAAAGATAACAGCTTAAGACGCGAAGGGATCAGTAATTTAAGAATTGAAATTGAAAAGTGAGTAATAAATACGAAGGTGTATTCTTTATTTTTTATACAATTTACAATCTTCAATCTTCAATCCCAAGGACCAGGTCCTTCAAGACCTCTATAAACACTGGCTGGGTATTGAATGATTCACTGCGTTCCAGTCGCATGCCAAGGTCTTTTGCCATATCACGGTAGAGCATATCCACTTCGTAAAGAGTCTCCACATGGTCGGAAACAAAACTTATCGGCACCATTACTATATTTTTACAACCAGACTCTGCAAGTTCCTCCAGCATTTCAGGGGTTGAAGGGGCCAGCCACTCTACCGGACCGCTGCGGCTCTGGTAACATAATTTCCCCACCATACCGGTAATTGCTTCTACGGCCTGTATGGTTATCTGCAGGTGATCAACATATGGATCACCTTCTTCAATGAACTTAACCGGCAGACTGTGGGCGCTGTATACCACCTGTACCTCTTCTTCGGCAGTAAAGCGCTGCCGGGCTGTGACAATGTTATCGGCTAAGCATTGCACATACCCCGCATGTGACGGCCACTGTTGTATTTCGATAATTTCGAAAGAGGGATCAAATCTGCGGGCTGCTTTTTTAAGGTCGTCCAAAGAAGAGCCGGTGGTTGCAACAGAATAATGCGGGTAAAGGGTTAAGGCAATGATTCTACTGATGCCTTCCCTTCTCATTTCATCAAGGATTTCCTTAGCATATGGCGGCCAGTATCGCATAGCCATTCCAACACGAAAGTTTCCATGTTTGTTCAGTTCATTTTCCAGGGCTTTACCCTGTTCGGCTGTAATTCGATTAAGTGGAGAGCCGCCGATGAGGCGATAGGATTCACGACTTTTCGGCGCACGCCTTTTAGCGATCATTCGGGCTATGGGTTTTTGTAAAAAACGGGGGCCAAGGCGGATAATTTTTCTGTCTGAAAAAAGATTATAAAGGAATGGTTCAACATCCTGTAATTGCTCAGGTCCTCCTAGATTCAGCAATATAACACCGGTTTTTTCACTCATTTTTTTTACCTTTAAATTTGATTATCACCCTGAGAACAGTTATAATGTATTTGTGGCAAAGGCTCTCGGGCTGAATAGTTACATATTACAATGCGTTGCGTCAAGGCAATGCTGAAGCAGCCCGAATTTCTCTTATAAACCTGCCGATTGCTCCTGCAATCAAATGAAGAGGAGGTGAACAGCTATTTTCGAATAATATTCTGCTTAACATTTATTTTTTGCCAATCAGTAACAAAATCAGATTATATTTTTCAAGGAGTGCTTAATGGAACTTCAGGTCGAAGCTCGTAACATGGGAATCAGGACCACTTGGCAAAATAAAATTGAAAAGGAGAAAGAAAGACTCATTCGTCATCACCCCGGAATTGTTCATCATCTCCGGGTATCATTTGAACGTACACCCCACCACAAAGAAGGGGGCTACGAACTCAGACTTGTAGCAACCGTCCCCAATGACACTGTTGTTGTCAAACGCAAAGGTGAAGGCGGCGGCCCACTTCTGGTTGAAGCATTCGATGTCTTGGGCATGCAGCTCAAAGAAATGCAGCGCCGGAAAAAAGCGCAAAAAAGGGTGAAAATCCAGGAGTACGACTTTTCTAAAAACAACACGGCAACAATAAAACACGTTTACCCTTTTGAATCTTACGGATTTCTGGCCACACCAGACGGCAGGGAAATCTACTTTCATGAAAATGCTCTGAAGGATCTAACACTGGATAACCTAAATGAAGGTGATGAAGTCCGCTTTAGCGAGTCTCATGGAGACAAAGGTCCGTGTGCATCCTGGATCAGAGCGGTGAAATAACTACGGAATTTCGCAGAGGGGGGAGTCTCTCCCCCCTCTGTTCATCAATTGCCAAATCCTCGCGCAGCTGTTAGTATGCGCGCATGCCGAACACAGAACCTGTTTACATAATTGACGGAAGCGCATACATTTACAGGGCATATCACGCGATCACTCCCCTGTCAAACAAAAGCGGTCTTCCCACTCATGCAGCCTATGGTTTTACCAATATTCTCCTGAGACTTTTAAGAGAGAAAAATCCTCAATATCTCGCCGTAGCATTTGATGCCCGGGGCCCAAACTTCCGGCATGACCTCTATTCAGACTATAAAGCCAACCGACCGCCAATGCCGGATGACCTCTCCGTCCAGATCCCATATATAAAGCAGATCGTCAATGCCTATAATATTCTTGCCTTTGAGCAGGCTGGTGTCGAAGCGGACGATCTTATAGCATCCGCCGCTAAAACACTTGCCCGAAACGGTCACAAGGTCGTTATTCTATCAGGCGACAAAGACCTGCTGCAGTTGATAGACGATAAAATTACCGTCTGGGAACCTATGAAAGACGTTGTTCTTGATAGTGGTGCTGTAGAAAAGAAATACAATGTCTCCCCTGACCACCTCCTGGACTTGTTTGCCCTCATCGGAGACAGCTCGGACAATATACCCGGCGTCCCTGGTGTTGGGCCCAAAACGGCAGAAAAACTGATTAACGAATACAAATCTCTAGAAGGACTTTATGAAAAGCTGGATAACGTCAAACAGAAAAAACTGAAGGAAAAACTCGCGGCCCACAAAGATGATGCCTTCATGGCCAGAAGGCTTATCAGGCTTAAAGATGATATAAAAGTACCGGCTTTACCCGATGACTATCAGATGCAGGAATCGGATACAGATAAACTTAAGGAACTTTACACGGAGCTTGGTTTTACCAGGCTGCTCAAATCTGAAGTACCTGCCGCGCCCGCAGTCGACAAAAAAGGTTTTGAACTTGTACAGACCGAAGACGAGTTGGATCATTTGATCGACATACTTAAAAAAGCGACCTCGATAACTATCGATACCGAAACATCTTCACTTGATCCACTGAAAGCGGAACTTGTCGGGATCTCACTTTGCGTCAGTGAGAAGCAGGCTTTCTATATTCCCCTGGCCCATAAAGACCATGAAGGAAATCTCCTGAAAGGTCAGCCGGACAAAAACAAAGTGCTTAAAAAATTACGCCCCATTCTGGAAGGTAACAAAACCACCAAGGTCGGTCACAACCTGAAATATGACTACAGTGTGCTTCTTTCAAGTGAGAACATCCGGCTTTCCGGCATTCTGTGTGACTCAATGATCGCCTCCTACCTGCTGGACCCGGCCCGCAGGTCCCACAAGCTGGACGACCTGTGCCATGAATTACTCGATATCAGCATGACCAGTTTTGCTGAAGTGACAAAAGGCGATAAGCGTGACGACAGCTTTATGTACGTTCCTCTGGAATCCGCCAAAGACTACTCCTGTGAAGATGTTTACGGAACCAGCCGTTTGTGGGATCTTTTTCGGCCGCAACTGGAAGAACATGATCTTGCCAAACTATTCACTAAAATGGAAATGCCGCTGGTACCCATTCTCGCCGATATGGAGCTTGCCGGCATCAAGGTGGACCATGGCCTGCTCAAAAAGCTGTCGGATGAATTCAGCAGAAATCTCACCGAACTTGAATCGGAGATTTACAGTATTGCCGGGGAAGAATTCAATATTAATTCGCCGCGGCAACTGGGAGATATTCTATTCGAAAAGCTGAAATTGCCGCACGGCCGCAAAACTAAAACCGGTTATTCTACCGACGCAAAGGTTCTGGAGCAGCTTTCATTTCACGAATTGCCCAGAACAGTTATAGCTCACCGCACTCTTACCAAATTGAAAACTACGTATATCGACAAGCTGGCCGGGCTTATACATCCGAAGACCGGTCGGGTCCACACCTCCTTTAATCAGACGGTCACTACGACTGGACGCCTGAGCAGCAGCAACCCGAATCTGCAGAATATTCCCATTCGAACTGATGAGGGCCAGCGTATCCGTCAGGCATTTATACCGGAAAAAGGGTATCGTTTTATCGCGGGTGACTATTCACAGATAGATCTACGGGTACTGGCCCACTATTCACAGGACCCTGCCCTGCTGGAAGCTTTCCGCTCGGGTGAGGACATCCATAATCGAACTGCTGCTGAAATATTCACCGTTTCACCCCTTCTTATAACTTCACAAATGAGGCGTGTGGCTAAAACCATCAACTTTGGCATTGTTTACGGTATGAGCAGCTTCGGTCTCGCCAGCCAGTTAAATCTTAGCCGCAGGGAGGCCCAGACTTTTATCGACCGATATTTCGACCATTATGCGGGCGTCAAAAGATTTATGAAGGAGATTGTGGAACAAGCCAAAGCAGATGGCTATGTCACCACTTTGCTCAACCGCCGCCGCTACCTCCCCGATATTAAAAGCCCCAATCGCAACCAGCGTGAGTTTGCCGAACGCACCGCCATCAACACACCGATTCAGGGAACGGCTGCCGACATTATTAAGCTGGCCATGATCAGGGTGGATGAAGAAATGAAAAAAGCGGATCTTAAGGCAAAAATGTTATTGCAGATTCACGATGAGCTTGTCTTTGAAGTGCCTGAAAAAGAGGTGGAAATAACCGGCGAACTGGTGAAGAAATCCATGGAATCTGTGATGACGCTTGATGTGCCGCTGGTGGTCAATATGGAGGTGGGCGCCAACCTGTCCGAAGTATAATTTTTCAGACCAGTAAACAGATGGAATTACAGAAAAATTCAACATGTTTCATGGGGCCGTTTTATTTCACATAATTAGTGCTTGACGCCATCACTTTTATCATGTAAATGCATCACCATCATGATTAAATTTCTAAACAAAATGGCTTGTCCGAATTTCTTTTCTTCCCCCAAAAAAATACTTCATCTTTACTCATATTTACAAAAATAACAGGTGAATTATGGCCCCCGAATTTTTTATAATAGCTGTCGCCATCCTGATGTTTTGCGCCGCATTTGATCTTATTGTCGGCGTAAGCAATGACGCCGTCAACTTTCTCAATTCTTCCATCGGCTGCCGGGTGGCACCTCGCTATATTATTCTGATAATTGCCAGTTTTGGTATCATTGCAGGGGTTATGTTTTCAAGCGGCATGATGGAAGTTGCCCGTAAGGGAATTTTTCATCCGCAGTTTTTCACCATGCCTGAGCTGATTACCATTTTTCTGGCTGTCATGTTGACGGATATTCTACTGCTCGACACATTCAATACTCTGGGTCTGCCAACTTCAACAACTGTATCGATCGTTTTTGAGCTACTGGGTGCGGCGGTGGCCTTATCGCTGGTCAAGGTCATGGCATCTGACCAGGGTCTTTCTAATCTCTCCCAATACATTAACTCCAGTAAAGCAATGATGATTACAATGGGCATCCTGTTGTCCGTTGTAATCTCTTTCATACTTGGCGCCATCGTCCAGTTTATCACTCGTATCATTTTTACCTTTGATTACGAAAAAACGCTCAAGCGTTACGGGGCCCTTTGGGGTGGTGTTGCGCTGGCCTCTATTGTCTTTTTTATTCTCATTAAAGGAGCTAAGGGCGCATCATTTATAACACCTGAAACATATAGCTGGATCAAATCCAACTCCGGGCTCATCCTTTTGATAGTGTTTTCAGTTTCGGCAGTGACCTTACAAGTTCTGATAACCTTCTTTCGTGTCAATATCTTAAAACCCATTATCCTGATGGGCACCTTTTCTCTGGCTATGGCATTTGCGGCCAATGACCTGGTCAATTTCATCGGAGTGCCCCTGGCCGGTTTGCATGCCTTTAAAGCAGCCATGGAAACGGCCAATCCGCTTACAGTCACCATGGGAGCGCTCAGCAAAAAAGTACCTTCGGAAACCTATCTGCTGCTGATCGCCGGCGCTATTATGGTCGTAACCCTTTGGTTTTCACGCAAGGCAAGAACCGTATCCCAGACTGAATTGGGCCTGAGCAGCCAGAGTGAAGGAACCGAGGTATTTGAATCAACGGGCCTTTCCCGTGTCATCGTCCGCGGAGTAGACTCATTTTTCACATCAGCAAAACAAATATTCCCTCTTAGCGTTCGTAACTTTGTTGAACGTCGTTTAGACTCGGAGGCCTATAAACCTGCCGAAAAAGAAGGATTGCAATCCTTCGATCTGATTCGTGCCGCGGTAAACCTGATGGTGGCCTCAGCCGTTATCTCCTTTGCAACATCATTGAAACTGCCCCTTTCCACCACATATGTCACTTTTATGGTATCAATGGGCACCTCTTTTTCAGATCGTGCCTGGGGCCGGGATACTGCCGTCTACAGGATTACAGGTGTGCTCACCGTTATAGGCGGCTGGTTTATGACGGCACTAATCGCCTTTACCGTCGCTTTTGTTTTCGCCAATATTATTCATTATCTCCAGTGGGTAGGCGTTCTGCTTATGATTTTCTTCTGTGCGTTCGCCATCATCAGATCACACCGTTCACATGGCGAACGTGCCAAGAAAGTCGAGCAAGACAAAGTTTATATTTTGAGAAACGTTACAAACGCCAAAGAGTCAAGGGTTCATACCTTCGAGCACATGGCCAATCTCATCAGGGAAATTCGGGAGTCACTCGATATCACCTTCGAGGCCCTTTTCATTGGTGATGTGGATGCGCTTGGAAATCAGAGGAAGAAAACAAAGCAGATCCAGCAGTGGGCCAACATCATAACTGCAAATATATTCAAAGTATTGCGCGTACAACAAAAAGATAAAGATGGTGTTTCCTACAAATACGCACAGACTATCAGGAGGATCCAAAAACTTTCAGACGGTCATCGTGACATTGTTCTGCGTTCGTGGGTTCATGTAAGCAATAATCACAGGGGTCTTCTGGATGACCAGATTCAGGAGTTAAGGATGGTCAAAACGACTATCCTTAATATACTCACTTCTGTGGAAGCTGCCTTCGAAAAAAGGAAGGCCTTCACCCCAGACATTATAGCAAGGGAAATTGAGGAAATGCGTGTCCTGGCCGATGAATTCCATTCACTCCAGATTGAGCGCATCCAGGACAATACCTCGAAAACACGCCTCAGCATCCTCTTTTACGCCCTGGTCGGCAACTGCATAATGCTCAGTAAGCAGAACCTCAAACTGCTCGAGATTTTCCAGGAATCTTTCCCGCTGAATAATAACAACGGCTCGCCAGACGACAGCGCGGAACAGATGTCTGAAATGAAAAAGTAATCGTGTTTTGCCAATGATTATTGGACACCATCTCGTCTAGTAATCATTGGCAGGTTCGTATTCCGATAACTCCCCCACCTCTAGACTATTTATTTTTCACTATTCAATCCAAGGTCCTTCAAAGTCTTCATATCAATGCAATAAATACTCCTTATCCTCTGTGGTGTTATGAGTACTTCTAAAGAGGAGCGTAATGATAGCAAGGCAAAACATCCATAACATGATTTATTAGTCTAACTTTTTGATCCCATTTATTTTTTTCTTGCTTTCCATAAATTTCATGAGTTACCCTCCTTTTTTTTTTGAATTTAAATGGTTATCAAATAAGTAATGGGTTTGGAAAAATAACCCCATGGACTTTATCAAAACTACCTGATCTCTCATTTGAACTAGATGGGCACCAAGGCACTATTTTCATACAGTACAGCGCATAAGTTTAAATAACGAAAGGAGGAAACTTTATGAGTGAAAACAGCAAATGCCCGGTAACGGGCGAAGCAAACAAACCCACTGCCGCCGGTGGTACGTCGAACCGAAAATGGTGGCCAAACCAGTTAAATCTTAACATTCTGCACCAGCATTCCTCTTTATCCAATCCGATGGGTGAGGGTTTCAACTATGCTGAAGAATTCAAGAAACTTGACCTTGAGGCCCTGAAAAAGGATCTCTATGCGCTGATGACCGACTCGCAGGATTGGTGGCCGGCCGACTACGGTCACTACGGGGGACTCTTCATCCGTATGGCGTGGCACAGTGCAGGCACCTACCGTACAGGCGATGGCCGAGGCGGAGCAGGGTCAGGCAATCAGCGTTTTGCACCTGTGAACAGCTGGCCGGACAATGCCAACCTCGACAAGGCGCGCCGGCTGCTTTGGCCGATCAAACAGAAATACGGCAACAAGATCTCCTGGGCCGATCTCATGATCCTCGCCGGAAACTGCGCGCTGGAGTCTATGGGATTCAAAACGTTCGGTTTCGGCGGTGGGCGCGAAGACGTCTGGGAGCCGGAAGAGGACATTTACTGGGGGGCAGAGACAGAGTGGCTTGGCGACAAGCGCTACTCCGGTGACCGGGAACTCGAGAATCCCCTCGCCGCCGTGCAGATGGGTCTGATCTACGTGAACCCGGAAGGACCGAACGGTAATCCTGACCCTGTCGCATCGGGCCGTGACGTTCGCGAAACCTTCGGACGTATGGGCATGAATGATGAGGAAACCGTCGCTCTCGTCGCCGGCGGGCACACATTCGGCAAATGTCACGGCGCGGGCGATGCCGCGAATGTCGGTCCGGAACCTGAGGCCGCCGAAATTGAAGAGCAGGGTCTCGGCTGGAAAAGCAGCTTCGGTAGTGGCAAAGGCGGCGACACGATCACCAGCGGCATTGAGGGCGCCTGGAAGCCAAACCCGACAAAATGGGACATGGGCTATCTGAAAGTACTGTTCAAATACGAGTGGGAGCTGGTCAAGAGCCCGGCCGGCGCCAATCAGTGGCTGGCCAAGGACGTAGCCGAAGACGACATGGTGGTTGACGCACACGACCTGTCGAAGAAGCACCGGCCGATGATGACCACGGCGGATCTCTCGCTGCGATTTGACCCGATCTACGAGCCAATTTCGCGGCGCTTCCACGAGAACTACGAGGAATTTGCGGATGCTTTCGCCAGGGCGTGGTTCAAACTGACACACCGCGACATGGGCCCCCGCACACGCTATCTGGGCTCCGAGGTCCCGGCAGAAGAGCTGATTTGGCAAGACCCGGTGCCCTCGGTCGATCATGAACTGGTCGACTCGCAGGATATCGCAAACCTCAAGGGCAAGATCCTTGCCTCAGGCCTGTCTATCTCTCAACTGGTCTCGACCGCCTGGGCGTCAGCATCCACGTTCCGCGGCTCCGATAAGCGCGGTGGTGCGAACGGAGCGCGCATTCGTCTTGAGCCGCAAAAGGATTGGGATGTCAACCAGCCGGCCCAACTTTCGACCGTGCTGCAGACCCTTGAAGGAATCCAAAAGGAATTCAATGATACTCAGACTGGAGGGAAGATGGTTTCGCTCGCCGATTTGATTGTCCTTGGCGGCTGCGTTGGTGTCGAACAGGCTGCAAAGAATGCCGATCACGATGTTATCGTTCCCTTCACGCCAGGACGCAGTGATGCGTCACAGGAACAAACCCACGTGAATTCATTCGCCATACTCGAACCGGAGGCAGACGGGTTCCGTAACTACCTCAAAACCAAATACTCCGTATCAGCAGAGGAGCTGTTGGTTGATCGGGCGCAATTGCTGACGCTGAGCGCTCCTGAGATGACAGTTCTCGTCGGCGGCATGCGAGTCTTGAATGCCAACTTCGGACAATCAAAGCAAGGCGTCTTCACCAAGCAGCTAGAGACGCTCACCAATGACTTTTTCGTGAATCTGCTCGATATGAATACGACGTGGAAGGCTACCTCAGAAGACGAAGACGTGTACGAGGGTCGTGATCGCGCAACGGGCGAACTTAAGTGGACAGGCACCCGTGTCGACCTCATTTTCGGTTCGAATTCCCAGCTCCGGGCCTTGGCCGAAGTCTATGGCAGTGAGGACTCCCGGGAGAAATTTCAACACGACTTTGTAGCGGCGTGGAACAAGGTAATGAACCTTGACCGTTTCGACCTCGCCTGATCGTAGCATAAACGCCTTTTTGTGCTCCTGGCAGAGTGGCGAACATACGGTTAGCTAACATCCGGTTCCAGCGGAAGGCGTAATGCCACCGCTGAACCGGAACGTTATTCCAGGCTTATGTCTACTTCACTATATTATGGTTTGGATAGTATCAAAGATGCAACCCACGAAAACATTCTCTTGGCATCGAAATCAGTCACACACCAAACAATGGATTATTCTATTCCTTCTGGGGCTACTATCACCGTGTATTCTTCTTTCCTGTACCTTTGCCAGCAACAATACTTTTGAGACAACTAATGTTTTGGCAGTGAACCCCTCAATGGAAAGTAACTTGGCAATCAAATTCCTGACGGATAACTTCGATCAACTCCCAGAAAAACAGATTACCAGAAGTAAAACTAACACCGTTTATGCTCAGTATGCCCAACCTACTGCAAAATATAATCATAACATATTGGGTGATACAATTGATGCTGAGCAATTGGTAGTTTTAAGGGATGGAATCACCTATACACAGACTGTTAGCGATGATTATGTCTTCGAGGATATCAAGCCTCGTCTCTACGATGTTGACAACGATGGACAGATGGAGATAGTTACGATCCGAACCCATGTGAAGAAGGGCGCCGGCATCATGATCTACAAAATTGTGAACAACGTGCTAACCGAATATGCTTGGGTCGAGGAGATAGGGAAACCATACAGATGGCTTAACATAGTGGCCATCTACGACCTAGATGGAGATGGGACTATAGAGTTGGCCTGGGTCCAGACTCCTCACATTGGGGGTATTTTAAAAGTGACAACAATAATGGCGGGCAAACTTGAAGCCTTGTCTGAGTTATCCAACTACAGCAACCACTCCATTGGTGAAAGAAATCAATGTCTCTCAGTTGTAACCAAAACGGTTAGCGGCACAACACTCTACGTGCCAACCCAAAACCGACTTCAAATTGCCGGTTTTAAGTTCGCTGGTGGATCATTCCAAAAGACAGAAACCATCAGCCAGCCAGTGAACTTCTCATATACCCTCGCATCGCAATATGATTTCTTCAATGTTGTTCAGGGAGAAGACTTTTGCGTGGGGCCGTGAGCCCTAGTGGTATTTTTAGCAAAACCGGGCCAGACTTGCATTATTGCATTACTGACTATCGCTAAAACCACAAAAAGCAGGCCATAGTGATTAACAAATAATTTGCGTTTTTGATGAATTCTGCCATAATCTTTAAGTCTCAAGGCGCACTCCTATTTTATTTTTTCATATAAAGTGTTTATCCATTATTTAATGGAACTGGAAGGTATCTCCATGGGATTATGAAAAACAATATGATCTCTTATAAACTCCTTTTTCAGGGGGAAAAAATATGAATAAAATACTAATTTTCTTTGCAGCTGGTTGTTTAGGTGCTTTAGCAAATAGCTTAGCAGTATGGTTGTTTGGACACTTCGGTATTACTTCGTCACTTGGTGTTTCAATTGCACCATCCTTAACACCAAATTGGCTTTATCCTCGAATTGTATGGGGAGGTATATGGGGGCTGTTTTTTGTACTGCCAATGTTGAAATCAAGGTTACTATTGAAAGGCACAATCCTTAGTCTATTCCCCACCGCTGTTCAATTATTCATCGTGTTTCCTTTGAAAGCGCATAAAGGGATGGCAGGCCTTGAATTGGGGCTATACACTCCGCTGTTTGTATTGTTTTTTAACTGGGTGTGGGGGTTCGTCGCAGCATTGGCAATAAAGCATAGTAGATAATATGAGACAAAATATAGCGCCTAGCTTATCTATACAAATTATCGCATCTTTAATATTAATTCTTACAATAGGAATGCTCATTGGAGCTTTTTTCTATCTTGAACTTTTATGGGCTGGAATCTTATTGGCTTTGATCGCCCTATACTGTTATTTGTCTGCTCCAATTGCCTACGAGTTAAATAGCAGGCAATTAACTATTGTTTCGCGCATGAACAAGAAAGTATTTGGCCCTGTATTAAATGTTCTCTAATTACAGATGAGAAACCTTCATTCAGCCTCCGTCTATGGGGAAATGGAGGATTTTTTGCCGCCACCGGTATTTTCTGGAATAAAAAGTACTGTATTTTCAAGGCCTATGTTTCAACAGGGAAAAAGTCGAATTTAATTCTGATTGAAACTCCCGTAACCAAGGTAATCATAACTCCCGAGAGTTCAAAAGAATTCATAACTTATGCGAATTCATCAAGTAGTACAAATGCTTGACAATAGCGTGTATATAAGATGTGTTTCCAATAATCAACAAAACCGGGGCATCCAGTTTTACGGCCCAGATGACTCTTAATTTAAAATTTAACTATGGAGTTATATATGTGTAGGCCCAGAAAAAACATTATATTAACAATCATTGTACTATACTTTGTTTCATTTTCTGTTTATCCCCACAAAGCTGAATCAGCTTCAAATGATGATATTAGGTATGATCACCAAGAAAGCGAGTTATCATATTTTCAAAAAGCAAAAAATTGGTGGAATAAACATAAACCTGGGCGGGAAGGTGAGTTAACTGAACTTAAATCAGAATTAAAAGCGAAAGAAGAATTTTTAGCCATAATTGAAACTCGCATGGCAGATATTGTAAATAATGCCCGGCCAAAATGTGCCAATAGAACCGTTAGTGTTTCATTCAGTGATGATCCGCGAATTGAACTACGTGAGGAAATAAAAATTCTTAAAAAGAAAATTGCAGACTTAGAAGAATGATATGAAACATCTTTTGTTTTTTTTCCTATTATGCTTCATCACTAATCCTGCTAATGCTGAAGAAGAATGTATCTTTGACCCTGTACCCCAGGATGAAATGCTTCTAAAACTTCAAAAGAATTACGTAGGCTCTAAAGTATCCCTAAACGAGAAAGCTCTCGAGTTACCTTGGGAAAATGGAACAGTGATTTACAAAAGAGGAGGATGTATTCATTTTGGGGAGAACGTCACGTATACGTCAACAAGTGATACCGGAATTTTAAATAAAGATGATTTGTTCAGGCAGGCGGTCATATTGACTAAGGAGTTTTTTAGAGACTTTGTTTCAGGTTCTGAAATTGAAAACTTACTTCAAAGCGGCAAATACAGTTACGAAAAGCTCAGTGTCGGAGATTACTATTCAATACATAATGGCAAAGAATATATAATCTCCCTTGGCATCCTTTATTCACAAGAAGGCAGCAAACAAGTTATTGAGGTCGGATATTATTTCAACTAGATATGGCTTGCCTGTCTACCAGGTCTGCTGAATTCTTCAACAACCTGTAATCACCATGGAGATTCCCCCCCTAATTCAAAACGAATTCTATCCACAATGAAAATATCTGTAATCCTTGCGCACCCAGATAATAAAAGCTTTAACCACGCTATAGCTGAAACTGTTCTGACCCAACTCAAAAAAGCAAGTCATGAAACATTTTTCCATGATTTATATGAGGAAGAGTTTGACCCGATTCTTCCAAAAGAGGAAATACTAAAAGAAGCTGTTCTGCCACCAGTAATTGCTCAACATTGCAGAGAAATAGCCGGTGCGGATGGGATTATCATTATCCATCCAAACTGGTGGGGCCAGCCTCCGGCAATCCTGAAAGGATGGATTGACAGAGTTATTCGCCCAGGTATAGCCTATGAGTTTATTGAAGAGGATAATGGTGAAGGTGTACCATACGGATTATTAAAAGCCGGAACGGCGATCGTACTCAACACTTCGAATACTGAAACTGGAAGAGAACACAAGGTTTTTGGCGACCCTCTCGAAACTCTTTGGAAAAACTGTATATTTGACCTTTGTGGTGTGAAAAAATTTTATCGTAGAATGTTCAACATCATCGTTGTAAGTACTGAAGACCAACGAAATGAATGGCTGAATGAAGTTAAGCAGATAGTTGAGAAATACTTTTAACGGGAGATGATAATGTTCAGTACCGAGTTCTTGATAACTTCTCTGGTAGTTGTTCTTGTACCTGGGACAGGAGTGATATATACGGTATCAACAGGTCTTTTTCTCGGCTGGCGCGCAAGCATTGCAGCAGCGGTCGGCTGCACGGCAGGAATAATCCCCCACCTTACTGCCAGTATTTTGGGATTATCTGCCATTCTTCATGTAAGTGCTGTCGCCTTTCAGGCTGTTAAATTTGCCGGCGCTGCTTATTTACTATACTTAGCCTGGTCAATGTGGCGTGAAACTGGTGCATTAAAGTTCAACTCATCCTCTACCAGTAAAGGTCTATGGCAGATAGTGATGCGAGGTTTTTTAATCAATATTCTTAATCCCAAACTTTCAATATTTTTCCTGGCCTTCCTACCTCTATTTGTTTCACCAGATACTTCCTCACCAATGTTTGATATGTTTTTGTTGAGCGCCTTGTTTATGACAATGACCTTGGTAATTTTTATTTTGTATGGCATTTCTGCAAATGGCGTTCGCAGATATGTTGTTAATTCCCCAAGGCTGATTGTCTGGCTGCAACGATCATTTGCTGCCACATTTGCTGCCCTTGGTATTAAGCTTGCTCTGACAGAGCAATAATTTAATTAAATGTGTTTGGGTGATTGAACTCAACTCATTGTTATCTGAAACAAATGAAGATAGAAGCCCTCTCCGGGAAAAGATATGAAGTCGCGCTTGGGGGATTTCTGGAAGAAAAAACATCCCTCTGTTACAAAGGCATTGTTTTTCGCGAACAAAAAAAAATGCTACACGTTTATTCATACTCTGACTACCCAACTCAAAAAACTACAGAAAAGATGGGATTAGAGAAAATACAATTCTCAAAAGTAGTCCTCAAAGAGTTGCTTGATTCAGTGCCGGAAATTAGAAACTCTGTTGCCAACTTGCAAACAGTTTACATTTTTTGCTGTGACTACCAAACGGGTGCTGAAATTCTTGCCAAAGAAAAAAATAACAAATATAAATGGTTGAAGTAGAACTCCTCTGTTTCGGTGCTGTAAAGAAATGCCCAGTAAAAAATCAAAACAAAAAAGCCTGTATGAGGCGCATCTTAAAAGAGCCAGGGCGATGGCCGGGATAGATACTTGCGATAATACTATTCAACCCCCTGCCGGAGCAATCAGCGCAGACCATTCTCAACTTAAGCACAATAATACCTATGGCCCACTCCCTTACTTTTATGCTGATAAACTTGTTACTTGCCGTGATTGTGGAAAAGAAGAGGTGTGGACTGCAGAAAACCAGAAATGGTGGTATGAAGTTGCTAAGGGTAATATAAATTCACTTGCTGTTCGCTGCCGTTCGTGCAGAGAAAATGAAAAAGGACGGAAAGAGGAGGCGTAAAGAGTTACGGATAAAGAAATACAGGAAACACATAATTGATTAACCAGTGAAAATAAAAATGTGGAGGTGAAAAATGAAAAAGAGACAAATGTACACCAGAGCTTTTCTTGTTACTTTAGGCTTTTTTTTGTTCAATCTTATGGGCTGTTCGCCAAAAACCCTACAGCCAGTTAATGTAGATTCTAATGGAGTAGCTATGAAGGGTTATGACACTGTCGCTTATTTTACACAGGGAAAACCGGTAAAAGGTAGCAGTGAATTTGAGCATAAATGGAACGGAGCCAAATGGCATTTTGTCAATGCAGAGCATCTAAGCCTTTTTAAAAATGACCCTGAAAAATATGCGCCCCGCTACGGAGGCTACTGAGCCTTCGCTGTGAGCCGTGGGACCACGGCTGATATAGATCCATCACTTTGGTCGATAGTTGATGGCAGACTGTACCTGAATCTTAACGAGAAAGTGCAGGAAAGCTGGTCGCAGGACATGAATGGGAACATTAAAATGGCCGACCGTAACTGGCCGGAAATCCTGAAAAAATAAGGCCGGTATCAGGTATGACTCCGACCATTTATATTAACATCTTTCAGTAATAAGGAGGAGAACAGGTAAGCTACTATAAAATAAGGAAGGGGAATTCCGCATGAGAGTAACTTACCTGTTCGGGGAAAGAGCTTTATGAATGTCAGTTTACTTCTGAGCGCATTAACTCCTCAACGTAATGCGGGCTGCCAAATTTGCAGTCAAATTTCGGCCCGGCAATGGACTCACAGACCCATTCCTTGAGCTTCAGGTTCAATGAATGCACGCCAACACCCGGCCTTGAACCGTCATCTTTTATGGCCTGTAGAAAAAGATCATTCGGGACAGGTATCTTGGCAATCTCGACCGCGTCCTTCATGTCTCTTCTAATCAGCGTAACCTGGGGAGGATCGTCCCAATCATAAAGGACGAAGTATATGGCCTCCTGACCGTGATGGCTCACGAAATCATTACCACGCCCCCAACCGGACCCCCATTCAAGATACATCTCAATGGCCTTTTCCTGGGTCATGTCCCAATCTATCTGATTGACTAACTTTCTGTCAGCCTTCAGCTCTTCTAAGTTCATCATAAGAATACCTCCTGAAAGTATTTACTTGTCTCAGTTTGTATGTTTGGCCAGATAGTCGGCAACGCCTTCTGCCGTTGGTGTCATTGCCTCTTCGCCCTGCTTCCAATTGGCTGGGCACACATCGCCGTACTCTTCAAAAAACTGTAAAGCGTCTACCATGCGCAGGGCTTCTTCTGTATTTCTTCCCAAGGGCAAGTCGTTAACAACTTCGTGCCTTATGACGCCTTCTTTATCGATCAGAAAAAGTCCCCGCAGGGAAATACCGTCCTCTATCAGAACGCCGTATTCGTCCGATATTTTCTTATCGAGATCAGCGACAAGTGGGAACTGGATATCACCGATTCCACCCTGATTAATCGGGGTATTCTTCCAGGCTAAATGAGTGAATTGTGAATCCACCGAAATACCGATAACTTCAGTATTTTTCTTCTTGAATTCATTTAAAGCCCTGTTAAAAGCCAGGATCTCTGATGGGCAGACAAAGGTGAAATCGAGCGGATAAAAAAAGATGACTACGTATTTCCCTCTGTATGATGATAGGGTAAGTTCATCAATTGAATTATCAGGCATAACAGCCTGGGCTGTGAAATCCGGCGCCTCTTTAGTTACCAGTGTGCACATGATTGTTTTCTCCTCAATATTTGTTTTATTATTTTTTATTCTCTCAACTTAAAATATTACTCACCTGCAGATGCCGCTTTGCCATGTGCCTCTTTCTCACGCTCCAGTTCCATACGGATTTTGTAGGCACAATCCTGAACAACTCCGAACAGTAGTCGGCAGCCGTCATCATTGGCAACAGCATGCCCCTCGTCGGCAAGGACAATCATGTCCCTGGTCAGGGCATAAACTCGTTGTATGAGTGCATTGTTCTTTTCCATGCTTAGAAAAAAGCAATGGCCATGCCATACTCAAAACAAAGCTTCAAATATTTCAGAAATAATTATTTTATCATTAATAACGATTAGTTATGCGGATAAACTTTAGGAAGTAGTATGAAATTGTTATAGAACTAAAGTGTCTCTCTATAGCAAATAATGAGACACTTTCCAGTATTGATCCATATCAATTCCGGAAAGTAAGCAAACCCTTATTTAACCAATGGCCTATCCTCAGTACAGTAATCCTTAAACAGTCCCCCTTCCATTGTGTCTCATATGACAAAACGAGACACAATGGAAAAAGAGACACCATGAGACATGTTATTTGTTATTGATTTAAGATTTCAGTGCTGCTGAGGATACAATTAATAATGGTAAAAGTGACAGAATGTTAGTTGAGAGGGTGTTTGGCAAGAAAACGATAAAGGGTTGCTCGCCCAACCCCTAGATTACGTGCCGCCTTGGCCCGGTTGCCTCCGGCGGCATCGATCGCTTCCCGAACGGATTCAGGAGTAAGTTTGCTTTTGCGCTTTACGGACGGAAGCACACGGACTTTTCTTTTGGCTACCTCCTGCAATGCTGGAGGCAGATGGGCCGGTTTAATAAAGTCCTCCTGGCACTGCACAAGGAGATAACGTACAACGTTCTGCAGTTCCCGCACATTGCCGGGCCAGTTGTAAGATACGAGCTGATCCATCGTGTCCGGAGAAAACAACACCTGCCCCCTCCCTTCTTCCTGGATGGCTTTGTTTAGAAAATGTCGGGCCAGAAGCGGTATATCGCTTCGCCTCTCCCTTAGTGGGGGCAAATTGACCGGCACTACACATAATCTGTAATAGAGATCCTCTCGGAATCGGCCTTCGGCTATTTCCTTTTTAAGGTTTTTGTGAGTTGCAGAAATAACACGAACATCAACCTTGCAGTTCTTTTCATCCCCCACCCTCTGGAAGATTCCGTCCTGAAGAATCCGCAGGAGTTTTACTTGCATAGACGGAGTTATATCGCCAATTTCATCGAGAAATATTGTACCGCCATCGGCCAGTTCAAAACGCCCTTTCTTGTCGCGTATAGCGCCGGTAAAAGCGCCTTTGACATGTCCGAAAAGTTCAGATTCGAGAAGGTTTTCAGGAAGCGCTCCGCAATTTACTGGTACAAACAGCTTATCAGCCCGGTCCCCTTTGTTGTGAATGGCAGCGGCCACCAGCTCTTTACCGGTTCCCGATTCTCCCTGCAACAGAACAGATACATTGCTTTTGCCTAAATCTTTAATTGTTCTGAATATTTCCTGCATAGCGGCATCTTTCCCTATGATACCGGCAAACTGTTCAACTCCTTCCAAGCGGGAGGCTAGCTCATACTCACGGGAAACGTCACGAAATGATGCGACAACTCCAACTGGATTATCCAGAAAGTTTTTTATGGAGACAACAGACATCTCAATGTGTTTTGTCTCGCCGGATTTTGAACTTATAACAACGGGGTACTGTTTTTGGATTTCAACGGGTTCTTCACTTATATCGCAAAATGAGCATTCACTTTTACAGAACCTGTCCGGAAAAACATCATGGCAGTCTCGGCCCAGGATCTCAGAGCGGTCATATCCTGTAATCCGTTCAGCGGCCCTGTTAAAAAAGAATATTTTGCGGTTGATGTCATGTGCTATTATGCCTTCATGGAGATTATCCATGACCAGTTCGGCATTTTTTCTTGCCTGGCTCAGGGCTGGCAGATACCCCTGCTTCATAAGATTTTCAACTAATCCTCTGATTTTTTCATACAGTGAACGACATTCATGCTTATTAGGTATACTGTCACTTTTACCTAGAAAACTGGGAAGACTCCAATAAACGACTGCCGGGTTTCCTGGCATATCGGGAAAAACAGGTTTGTTTTGGGTTGAAAAACATACGACGAGATCGTATTCGGAAAGAATTATCGAATCGAAGGGAATTACAGTTTGCGGCAGGGGTAGATAAATTTCCGCCAAACACTTTACAACCTTGTTGACATCATGTTCACCTGCCGCGATTTCTATCCGCAAAGAGGGCATCTCATAAGCACGGGCACAGGCAGCTGCCATAGCCGGCTTTAGGGATGAACCCTCACTTGCGAAAAGAATGGTATTCATAGGCAATAGGGTTGAGAAAACAGTATCTTTTTTTAGACGCCATCAATGTTTAGCATCGTTATAAAATCTTTAGAATCATTAACAAAGGATGGCTAAGTAAAATTTTCGATATCCGAGGAGTAAAGGATTTTGGAAGCGGAAGCATACACCAGGTATTCTGAGCATTCCATAATCCTCTACGACAAAGTAGATCGGACAATTTTACGACGCCATCAATGTTTGAAAGAACGCTGTCCGGTAAACATCATAGCAACCTTCGGATCAGCTTCATTACAGGCCTCAATAGTCTGGTAATCATTCATGGAACCGCCAGCCTGCAGAATAGCCGAAGCACCCTGGCTTATACCGACATCAGCACCGTCTCGGAATGGGAAGAATGCGTCTGAAATCATAACTGATCCCGGCAATCCTGCCCTGTCTGCCTGTGTTTTGGCATCAATTTCTTCTTTATCCGCCTTGTCACGCTTGCCCTTTTCAATCTCAAGGGCCATGTCAGCATAGGGTATGCCGAATTTGTCAAAACAGATGATGTCGGCATACTTGATATATGCTTTGTGCACCGCGATTTCGGCAACCCCGACTCTGTCCTGCTCGCCGGTACCGATGCCCACTGTACATCCGTCTTTAATGTAAAGAACCGAGTTGGAGGTTACGCCGTGTTCTACCGCCCAACCAAAAAGCATATCATCAATTTCACGGTCTGTTGCTTCACGTTCTGCCCGATATTCTTTATCTTTATATGTTGAAACAGCCGGAGTAAGGTCTGCACGGGATCGGATTGAGTTGACTGCAGATTGCTGAATAATGATACCACCGTCTATCAGGCTTTTAAAATCAACAAACCTGTAATTTTCGTAATCGGCTAGTCTGTCAATGCGGTCAACTTTAATTATACGCAGGTTTTTTCTACTCTTCAGGATATCAAGCGTACCGTCTTCAAAATCCGGCGCACATACAACTTCGAGATAGTTATCCTTGATAAGTTCCGCGGTATCTCTGTCGCAGGAGCGATTCATTATCAGAGCCCCACCAAAGGCCGCAATACGGTCAGCCCTGTTTGCCCGGTTGTAGGCGTTGACAAGAGAGTCATCAATGGCGGCACCGCAGGGATTATTATGCTTGAGAATGACCGCGGCAGGTCTATCCATCATATACTTGATAATATTGAGTCCATTATCCACGTCGGTAAGGTTGATTTTACCGGGGTGCTTGCCGACCTGCAGCATGTCTTCCACTGCGATGTTGCTGACCAGACCGTGTCCGGGCTCAATAAACTTGCAATCACCAAGCGTCAGGTTACCGTTGACCAGCTCGTACAGGGCAGCTTCCTGGTCCGGGTTTTCACCGTAACGCACACCGCGTTCGTCAACTGAACCATCTTCCATGGTAATCTTCCAGGTCCGTTTTCGATAGACAAGGGTCTGCTCACCGAAGGAAATTTTCATTTCCATGGGAAAATGGTCGCCTAGAATCGTCGTGTACATTTTTTTCAGATCTGCCATGTTCTCACTCCTTTTTCGTTTATTAGTAGTGCATCCTACCAGATGGGAAAAGTAAATAAAATAGCTGGATAAGGTGTTCTGCTGTCAAAAGAATTGAAAATATATCCCACTCATCCGTTACTTGCAATTTGAAAAGTACTGTCCCAGTCCTTACAAACTGGGTCAAAGCCTTTTTGCCTGATAGCCTGGCATACTTCCTCTCTTGATCGATGGTCTCCTACACTGAACTGCTCACCGCTGTTATCTTCACTACCGTAGCCACCAGGTGCAGTGCAAGAGCCGGCAGAGTAACGAGTGGGACCCAACCCGATCATACCGTCCCGATATCGCGGTTCTTCACGGGTAGATAATAACAGACCCACATCGGGATCGAAAATGCGCAAGGCAAAAATCAGTTGGGCCAGGTCTCTTTCAGAAACATCAACGAGCGGTGAAAAATTGCCGGCTGCTGGTCGCAGCCTCGGAAATGATACCGTTAAAGCCGTTCGCCAAAAATTTTTACGCAGCCAGGCCAGATGCATGCCCAGGGCAAGCCCCTCGATGCGCCAGTCTGCAAGGCCAAGCAGGGAGCCTATACCAACTTCCCGCATACCTGCAGCAGCAGCCCTAGCAGGCGTCTGCAGTCTATAATCAAAATCCGTTTTATTACCGGACATATGCATTTCCTTGTAGACTGCCCGATCATATGTTTCCTGATATATAGCTACAGCCGTGACACCAGCTGCGAAAAGCCTTTTATATTCTTCAGTTTCAAGGGGCTGTACTTCGATTGATATGGCTGCAAACTTACCACGAAGACGAAGTGTGATTTCTTCTAAATAGTCCACACCCATTGCATGAGGCGCTTCACCTGAAACCAGCAGTATATGATTAAATCCTCTGGCATTAAGGATCATCGCTTCTGCTTCTGCTTCTTCTATGGTAAGCAGGCGGCGATCGATACGGTTATCCGCCGAAAATCCGCAATAAAGGCATCTATTAGTACAAAGGTTGGAAAGATACAGTGGCGCGTAAACCTGGGTGGTGCGCCCAAAACGCTGTAACGTTATATCGGATGAACGGGCAGCCATCTCCTGAAGAAATGTATCGGCCACCGGTGACAGAAGTGCTGCAAGCCCACCGAGATTGCACCCTTCCGGGCGATTAACACGCAGGGCATTTTCAACCTCCCGTGGCTGGCAGTCTTCTAGCCATTTGCCAAGCTGGGCAGTATCCGGAACTGTAAAATTGGGCAACTCTTTCATGACATTTATTTGATAAAATCGAGACCGGTCTGGGGTGTAGATGCGGAGGCCTGCTTACCGCTTGGGCCAAGACCTGCCTCATATGCTTCGCGGCCGGCCTCGACAGCCATTGCAAAAGCACGTGCCATACGAGCCGGGTCGCCGGCCACTGAAATAGCTGTATTTACAAGAACTGCATCGGCCCCAAGTTCCATAGCCTCGGCTGCGTGCGAAGGTGCCCCCAAGCCCGCATCAACAACTACGGGTACGTGGGCCTGTTCAATAATAATTTCAACCTGAAACGAGGTAAGCATGCCCTGGTTGGTGCCTATGGGCGAACCAAGCGGCATAACAGCGGCTGCACCAACATCCTGCAACCGAAGAGCCAGCATGGGATCGGCATTCATGTACGGTAAGACCTTAAAGCCTTCCTTAACCAGAACTTCTGTAGCTTTGAGAGTTTCCACAGGGTCGGGCAACAATGTCCTGGGGTCTGGAGTCACCTCCAGCTTCAGCCATTCTGATCCGCTGGCAGCTCGAGAAAGCATTGCCAGGCGGACAGCCTCTTCCGCATCCCTGGCACCGGAAGTATTGGGCAGAAATACATACTTATTGCGGTCAAGAACACTCATGATATCGTCGGCGGGATCATTGAGATCCACCCTTCTGAGGGCCACCGTTATCATCTCACTGCCGGATGCCTCAATTGTTTCTTTCAAGATTTTCGAGGAAGCAAATTTTCCTGTTCCCAGAAAGAGACGGGAGCGGAATTGTTTTCCGGCAATGGTCAGCATATCTCTACTTTCCGGCATGTTTCCAATTTCATCCATTTGGTCAACTGTATTTTTAAGAATTAAAACCTTGTGTAACTGCTATAGATTACTGCTCCGTAATGTGAAAATTTCCAAATTATTATGGCAATAATCAATCCGAAAAGCAGGAGCATAATCCTTTAAAAACAAAAAGGAATTTATAGCAAAATTACACAAAATTTGCTTGTTAAAGTTGTTTTTTTCAAATCATTGAATTTGAGACAGCGATAGAAGCTGAAGTAGAAATGTATTTAGAAAAATACAAGGTCTTTCTGCTGAAGTACTTTGGACGAAACTACACCACCAAACATAAAACGTTCATCAATATCCGCTGCGCACTGTATAAGAGTTCACCTTTTCTCCGGGCTCCAGTCTACAGTTTATCAGGTGGCAAAAAGGGCCGATGGTAACGTTGTCACCAATGCAACAGTCAATTATTTGTGTATAAGGTTCTATTATGCAGTGTTTACCAATTTTGGTATCTCCTGAGATGTGAACCCCGGGATGAATAACCGTATCGTTCTCAATTGAGACCTGCATGCGAACATATGTTGAATCGGGATCGATGAGGGTAACTCCGGAGGCCATCAATTCTTCGTTTCTATTTTGCTGCATGCTTTTATGAGCTAAGGCAAGCTCTATTCTCGAATTTACACCAAGGACTTCCAGTGGTTCTTGCGCAACAAATGCATTCACCAGGTGTCCACTCTTGTTGGCAATATCGACAATATCAGTAAGATAAATCTCACCCTGGCTGTTATCACTGCCGACCTGATCAAGTGCCTCAAAAAGAAATTTTGTATCTGCGCAATAAATGCCAGCATTAATCTCGTTTATCATTTTCTCCTGAGGGCTTGCATCCTTTTCTTCGACAATTCGCAAAACCTTACCATCACTGTCACAAACGATCCTTCCATAGTTCGTTGGATCTTCCAGCTTTGTTGTCATCACTGTTAATGGAAATGAAGTTGCATGATGCTTTTCCAACATTTTGGATAGCGTTTGCGGCTTGATCAAGGGTATATCTCCACAGAGAATAAGTACTGTTCCCGGTTTTTTAAGAAGCTGTTCACGCGCGCACATCACCGCATGCCCCGTACCGAGCTGCTCTCTCTGTTCAACAAATGACACTGAATAATCCTGCAAAGAATCTTCTACCCTGTCTTTTTGGTGTCCGACAACAACCACTGTCCGGTCAACTGACAAAGTATTGACCGCATCTAGGACATGGTAGATCATAGGCACATAAAAGACTTCATGCAGAACCTTGGCAAGGTCGGACTTCATGCGTGTCCCCTTGCCGGCTGCCAGTATCAAACTACTAACCATTCTATCTCCTGTCGTATATTTCATTACTATAATATGCAGCAAGCGGTGAGAAGAGTAGCAATATCAGAGAGTAAATACAAGTTAGTGTAGAAAAATATCTATCCCAATATTTCAGGCAAGAAGGAATTGAATAATTGATTTGAAAATTTTATTGCATTGAAAGTATCATGTTCAAATTAATTTGTCCTTGCCTCATAGCTGTCTCCCCTGACTTCCCACAACTGAAAGT
>CALZHP010000001.1 GCA_945787325.1 uncultured Desulfobulbaceae bacterium | reverse complement strand
TTTTATAAACAATGGATACATTCTGAAAACTAATTATTTACGACGATATTATAGTTATATATAGTAATTAATCCGAAATGTTTCAAATCTGGCTTTGTTCAAATTGATTCGATTACAGAAATTGTAATAAATGGAGTAATATTTTATATGTTTTGGATGATTCAATAAAGAATTTTCTCTAATTGTGTCTTGTGTAAAATATAAGTTTATATTCAAACGCAGCATTTTGTGAAGGATCTGAATGTAACGCAGATATTTGTGTAATCAGTAAGAGTACATTTACTCAACTTGATTGAAAATTATGTTTACGATTGGAAAGACGGGGGAAGGCACGGAAGAGGTGATGAAGGATATATGTTTGGCGAAGGAAAAACTAGATATTGGTTGAATGACATATATGTTGGAAAGTAAAAGCCGCAAAGGTTTAATTATTAAATCAAAAGATTCAGGAGTAGATTCTCAACCTTAAATATATATCATCTTTCGGTCATCATTTGATAAAAATTTAATAAAACGATAAAAAAACTGATTACGTTTCCGTGTAATTCCACTGTATCTCAAATCCGGTATCAAACCAGACCACCATGTAATTTTCTTTATCACTAATCAGCTCATAGCACGAATATTTCATGAGTAATTTTGAAATGTTTGTATAACATCTTAATTTATCGACTGTTACAGCACATTGCCAAAATGTTTTTGAAATCCAATTTGTGTTAAACAGGTGAAGAATTATAATATTCAAAATTACTCACCCAAAGGGCGAGCCAATCAGGCCGAATCTACTTCTGTTAAAAGCAATTCGTTTACCTCCCTCAAGGGGGGACTGAACTTAGTGCCCTTTGGGTGCATACTTCAGTATAGCGAATCACTTTGAACCTCGTATCTTCAACCAACTTGACTCGTGAAATATCCAGGATAGTTATAAATTTCTCTTGCTTCTCAGTTTGCGTATTATTATTCTGTAAATTCATTTAATTATTAATCTATCTTTTGGTATTAACTTCTTTTATTGACTCTGGAGTATATCATTTTGAAAGAGGTTATTCTGATAATGCTTTTTAAATGCCTCCACAGGGTATTCGCCCTGCCGGAGGTTTTTTCGTTTTAATCACTGCTCAAAACTTGCCGGTTTGAATCACAAGGCCTGTTGAACCCGTCTATAATTTTAATGGGTGATCAAAAATTACAGAGGAGTTTTCAATGGATAAAATTAAGGTTGGCGTGATAGGTGTCGGGTACATAGGGGAAATCCATGCAAAGATATTCTCTCAGCTGGAAAATGCACACCTGGCCTGTGTGGTTGACATTGACAGTAAAAAGGCATGTAAGATTGCTGGAACAACAGGAACGCAGGCTTGCACAGACTTTCGCGAGCAAATCGATAAAGTTCAGGCTGTTTCCATAGCAACACCAACATTTGAACATTACCGGATTGCCGAGGCTTTTCTCGATGCAGGCGTGGATGTCCTTGTGGAAAAACCTATAACAGCCAGCGTCAAAGAAGCTGACGGGCTGATCAGGTTAGCTGAACAAAAAAATCGTATCCTTCAGGTTGGACACCTTGAGCGATTTAACGGTGCTGTTCAGGAAGTTGTGAATATGATGACTGAACCGAAATTTATTGAATGCAACCGTCTTTCATCATTCAAAAACAGGTCTACCGATGTCGATGTTATTATGGACCTGATGATACACGATATTGATATCATTCTCTGTTTAGTAAAATCAAATGTTATAAGAATTCAGGCTGTTGGTGTTCCGGTTCTGACCAAGGAATTCGATATTGTAAATGCCAGAATTCAGTTTGAAAACGGTTGCGTTGCAAATGTTACCGCCAGCAGAATTTCCATGAAAAATGAACGCAAAATAAGGATTTTTCAAACACCCGGAAGTTATATATCTCTTGATTATATTAAGCAGAGCGTTCATGCATACCACAAGGCAACCGATGAAGTTGATGCAGAAGGTTATCCTAAGATTAAAGGCGGTAAGGTAAAAGTAAACAAAGTAGAGCCCCTTAGAAGTCAGTTGTCATCTTTTCTGGATTCTGTTGCTACCAGACGTGAACCAATAGTGGCAGGAATGCATGGTAGGGAAGCGTTGAGGGTTGCAGAAATGATTCAGCAGAATATTGTTGAGAAGAAAAAGAACATTACAGTTACTCCTGAAAACTGATATTGAAAAAATAATATATTACAAGAATTCAATTCAGCAGATGAGAATACCTCTAGTAGACTTGAAAACAAACTATCTTTCGGTACAGGATGAAGTTGAAGAAAAGGTAGGCGCCATTCTGACATCCGGTTCTTATATACTCGGTGAGAATGTTGAAGCATTTGAGCAGGAAGTATCCCAATATATCGGTGCCAGGCATTCGGTTGCAGTAAATTCCGGAACCGATGCGCTTCACCTTGCACTTCTTTCTGCAGGTATTAAGCCCGGAGACGAGGTAATTACAACTCCTTTCACTTTTGCAGCAACGGTTGAAGCAATTGTTTACGTTGGAGCTGTTCCGGTATTTGCTGATGTGGAGAAGGAAACATTCAACCTTGATGTTAGCCGGATTTCTGACAGCCTAACTGAGAAAACCTGTGCTATTCTACCGGTACATCTTTTTGGGCATCCTGCAAGGATTGACGAAATAATGGATTTTGCTATCATTAATAACTTGAAGGTCATTGAGGACTGCGCTCAGAGTTTTGGTGCTCACTTCAGGTCGAAGTATACAGGTACTTTTGGTGATGCTGGTTGCTTTTCCTTTTTCCCCACCAAGAACCTGGGTTGTTTTGGTGACGGCGGGCTTGTCACCACCAACAGCTATAAAATAGCTGAAGCCTTAAGAATGTACCGCAACCATGGCATCAGTAAACCTTACTGCCATGATGTGATTGGTTATAACAGCCGTCTGGATGAAATCCAGGCAGGTATTCTACGAGTAAAGCTAAAGATGATAGATTCATATAATCTATTGCGAAGAAATCTGGCATGCAGATATACTCAACACCTTGGGGAATTGCCAATGGTTCAGGTGCCGGTTGAACTCGACGAATATGGCCATGTTTATAATCATTATACTATTGTCTCTCCTTCCCGGGATAAAATTCGGAATGCTCTGGCTAGTGCAGGTATTGCTTCAGCAATATATTACCCCCTCCCACTTCATCTCCAGAAAACCTTTTCATATCTTGGTTATCGGGAAGGTGATTTACCTCGAGCAGAAAACCTAGCAAAGAGTGTTCTATCCCTGCCCATTTATCCTGAACTTGGGATAGACAAGGTTGATGAGATCTGTGCTACTATTATGGCTTGTTTTTGTAAATGATGTCACCGAAGAAAAAAATAATGATTGTTACCGGGGAAGCATCCGGCGATATGTATGGTGGAAATCTTGCTCAAGCCCTGTTTATTCTTCACCCCGATCTTAAGATATTCGGCATCGGTGGAAAGAGCATGCGCAGTGCTGGTGTGGATACACTCGTCGATATATCCGAACTGGCAGTTGTAGGTCTTTGGGAAGTGTTGTCCCATTTCAAGGTGATTAAAAAGGCTTTCCTTACCATGAAAGAAATCCTTCTTGATGATCCTCCTGACGTTATAGTGCTGATAGACTATCCTGATTTCAACCTTCGACTTGCGAAAGTAGCAAAAAAATCCGGAGTGCCAGTTGTATATTTCATAAGTCCCCAGGTATGGGCCTGGCGTCGTGCCAGAATTAAGACCATAGCTAGACTCGTTAATAAGATGCTAGTGGTTTTTCCTTTTGAGGAAGAACTATACAAGGATGCCGGTGTCGACTGCCGTTTTGTAGGACATCCGTTGTTAGACATAAATGTAGAGGATTTCGATCGCGCCTCTTTGGCGGAAAAATTCGGTCTGAAACCCAAAAGCCCTGTAATGGGGATTCTGCCGGGCAGCAGAAAAAAAGAACTGGCATATAATCTACCGGTAATGCTGCAGGCATATAAACAGTTAAAAGAGAAGCTTCCTGATCTTCAGGGCATTATTCCAGTGGCCGATACTCTTGGTATGGAGGATTTAGAAAAACATCTTGGTGAGCATACAGATATTAAACTTGTTGAAAATCAAACATCGGCTGTAATGGATATTGTAGATTCAGCAGCTGTCGCCTCGGGCACCGCCACCCTCGAGATGGCTCTACGCAAGAAACCAATGGTGATCATTTACAAGCTTTCACCACTGACATACTTCATCGGCAGAAGGCTGATTAAGTTAAACAATATTGGCATTGTCAATATTGTAGCTGGCAACCAAGTCGTCCCAGAGTTTGTTCAGGATAGTGCAACACCGGATGCTATATCAGATGTCCTCTATAAGTATTTTACAGATGGAAAATATTATTCGAGGGCAGTGGAAGCACTGGATGATGTAAAAGCAAAGCTGGGTGGTCCTGGAGCAACTATTCGATCGGCAAAAGAAATTGTTGCCATGATTTCATGAGAAATTTATTTAGCAGCTAACTTTTCTATCTGATAACAGACAATTAATTCTAAATTTTGCAGACAATACTTCCTCTGGTATATTTATTTTTTCCATTTTTGACCTAATAGATATTGTCTTGATTTTCCCCTTAAATGTTAAAAAATAATAGGAGGTTTATCATGGTCCAGTTCAAAATTGACGAAAAGCGCTGCATTCAGTGTGGTGAATGTGCCAACGATTGTCCTGCCGAAGTTTGGTAATAATGGCATGGCTCTGTGTGTTCATAATGTTTGTTGTTCTAACATCTCTTTCTTTTTCCAACTATGATTACCTCATACAAGAACAAGACTTCTAGCAACATGATTCAAAGGAAAGTTAATGGCACAAATTGGAAGGATAAATAAGCTTAAGATAAAAAGATTGCGGGATTATGGAGCCCATCTTGATGGTGGTGAATCTGGTGATATTCTCCTGCCGAAAAAATATGTTCCAAAGAAATGTCAGCAGGGGGAATTTCTTGAGGTTTTTGTTTATTCAGATAGAGGAGACCGGCTGCGGGCGACCATCAAGAAACCTTATGCAAGTGCCGGTCAGTTTGCAAAATTAAGGGTTGTTGCTAATACTTCGGCAGGTGCATACCTTGACTGGGGGCTGCAAAAAGATCTGCTTGTTCCAAAGAGGGAGCAGCATCAAAGAATGGTGGAAGGCAAATCGTATATTGTTTTTGTTTTTCTTGATGAAAAATCAAACCGCATAACTGCATCTTCAAAACTGGACAAATTTCTAGATTCGAAACCTCCTGAATACGAGATAGGATTAAAGGTAGATCTTTTTGTCTATGATGAAACAGATAGAGGATACAAAGCAATTATTAATAATGCGCATGTGGGTATGGTCTATAAAAATGAAGTATTTCAGAAGCTTTCCATGGGTCAGCACTTGAAAGGATATGTTAAAAAAATACGAGAAGACAATAAAATAGATGTTACACTTCAAAAAGCGGGTTATCAAAAAGTTGATAATATTTCGCAGACCATCCTTAACACCATTAAAGAACATGGCGGCAGAATTTCAGTTACCGATAAAAGCCCACCGGATGATATTTATTCACTTTTCGGGGTAAGTAAAAAAGTTTTTAAAAAGGCAATTGGCGCTCTCTACAAAAAAAGACTTATCACCATCGAAAGCAATTGCATTAAACTTAACAGACAATAAGAGGGAAGTGCCCATCTTCTTTTCGAATGCAATGAAGTATTATTGGCGGGATTAATACTTTCCGGGTCACCTTATTTAACCCTAAACGGTTCTTTTTCGGATTCTACAGTGAAATATCCAGGCTAGATTTCCGGTTTGATTTTTTTTACTGCTTTAGGGATAAAGAAAGATCCGATAAACAGGACCAGTGATAGCAGGCTTTTCCAGCCCCATAGTTTTTCCAATTGTCCGTCACTCCAGACCTCGGCAAGGTTGGCGACAAAGAATGTCATGACAAAACCGCCGGCAAGTATACCAAAAAATGTACCCCAGAAATAATGGTTAAATGATGTGCGGGTAAGGCCCATGCCGAAATTCAAAGGTGTGAAAGGGAAGAAAAGCAGTCGCAGGTATAGCGTTACAGCAAATCCGTTTTCAGCTATTTTTTTATCATACCTTTTTAGACGGTCTCCAATTAATGATGCCGCAAAGTCCCGACCAAGGTAGCGTCCGATAATAAAAGCAGCAGATGCACCCAGCATGGCCCCTGAAATATTATAAAGATATCCCCAGAATGGACCGAAGAGCACCGCTCCTATGCCCATAAACAGAGTCGCAGGCAGAAACAGGCAAATGCCGACGCCGTACAAAATAATAAACAGCAACGGTGCTAGTTTGCCGCCCCTACCGACAATTTCCTGTAAAGTTTGTGGATGAAGGTAGCTGCTGAGTGGAGTATACCTGAATAGCAGGATAGCAGCAGCTATGAATGCGACAAAAAAAGCGGCCTTTAATTTAATGGTATTATTCGCTTTTTCTGAGACCATAGTCTTGTAAACACATCCATCTATTTGAATGGTGGATTAGTAATAAAACTAAGCAGGTCTTTACTCATCATTGGACACATCTGTTACATCAACACCAATCCTTCCCTGAGAAAGCTGAACATTAAGTGAAGCTCCGGGATACGTTTGCCTGCTTGAGCGAATTACTTCACCAGTTGTTTCAGACCTTACGACAGCATATCCTCTTTCCAATACAGAATGAGGATTTACAACTTCGAGCAAAGAGAGAGCCCTGTCAACTTTCTGGCGTTTGCCTGAAATATTCAAACGCATCATCAACTCCAATTGCCTGACCTGTTCCCTCGTCCATTGCTTTTTAAAATGCAGCTTTTGGATCGGATTCTCGCTTTTCAATTTTGATTTAAGCCTGTTCAGCCGAGTGGTATGCTGATGCAGGGCGCTTGTAAATAAGTGCAATAGTTTAGATTGGTTGTGGTCAAGTCGCATGATGAATTGTGCTATAATACTACGCGGATCGCCCATCAGCTGCCGGAGAATTTTTATCTGACGGCTGTTTTCTTCAATGATATACAGTGCTTCGGTCTGCAGCCGGTTTTTGAGAAAATCGATTCTTTCTAAGAGATTTTTTCTTTCTGGGACAATAGTTTCTGCAGCCGCACTTGGGGTAGGGGCACGAAGGTCGGCAGCAAAATCGGCAATTGTAATGTCTATTTCATGACCGACAGCCGAAACAATTGGAACTGAAGAGTTATAAATCGCCCTTGCAACTTTTTCTTCATTAAAGGGCCACAAATCTTCTATCGACCCACCTCCGCGGCACAAGACAATTACATCAGAACTTTTTCTGCCATTTAGTATTTTAATTGCCTCCACGATCTCACCTGCAGCGGCATCACCTTGAACCCTCACAGGAAATATTTCGATTGGTAGAGATGATAATCGCTTTTTCGCTACTTTAAGAAAATCATGAACAGCAGCACCTGTGGGTGAAGTAATAAGTGCTACTTTTTGAGGTACAAACGGTAATTCCTGTTTGTTCTGCTGGTCAAAGAGTCCTTCAGCAGATAGTTTCCTTTTTAGTTGCTCAAAGGCAAACTGAAGATTCCCGGTCCCTTTGAACTCCATGTAGTCAATAACAAGTTGATATTCACCCCTGGGTTCATAAACTGAAATTCGTCCTCTGCAGATAACTTCGAGGCCGTCTTCCGGTTGTTGAACAAGATATCTCTGTTGCGTTTTGAATATTACTGCTTTGAGCTGGGATGATTCATCCTTAAGGGTAAGGTATAAATGCCCGGAATATGGGCGACGCAGATTGGATATTTCACCCGAAATGGTAACAAATGGAAATTCAGTTTCCAGGAGACCCCGTACAGACTTGGTGAACTCGCTGACTGTAAGTATTTTAGGAGTGGGTATTTCTATCATGTGATCATTTTAAATGAATATAAATATAATGTTTAGATGCTGAAAAATAGTTTCAAAGCTATTAATAATGAAAAATCCTTGTATAATATTTTATCAAAAGTTTATAATATCAAATTTACTTAAATAATATTAAAATCTCATGTTTTTGCGAACATGTTCTATAAATATTTCTGTATTTAATTTTTGAATTTGCTTGAGCATTTTTAACTTCTAGAAGAATTTTTTCTTTTTTAGATTGCCAACAATAATATTATGAAAAGGTAAATAATGTCTGAACAAAGCTCTTTCAGTAAAAAAAATATCATAGAAGCTGCTGCTGAACCAAAAAGGGATTTTCTGGACGAACTGCACCTGCCGCCACAGGTTACCTCCTTTTTGAGAGAAAATGCGAGGTTATTTCAGATAGTAGCAGTGTGTATTGTTTTGGCAGTAATTGGCTGGACATCATATCAACATTATACAGAAACCCGCAGAGGGGAAGCCGCTTCAATGCTTACTGAAGCCTTGCAACAGGAAGATCAAAGTTTACGCATCCAGAACTTTAAAAGTATAACTGAAAAATATTCCGGGACCGAGGCCGCTACTTGGAGCACCCTGGAGCTTGCCCATTTAGATTATGATGCTGGTAATTATGATGATGCCATAAGTAAGTACAATATAGTACTTGGTGAAGTCGGCAGTAAAAATGCTCTTTATCCCATCGTTCAACTCAGTATCGCGCAGACATATGAACAAAAACAGGACTATGTCAACGCGATATCTAATTTTGAAACCCTTGCATCTATTCCAGGTTTTGAAGGTGAAGGCTACTTAGCCATGGGAAGGATATATGAAATAACAAATGATAATGCCAAAGCAATTCAGATTTATGAAAAATATCTAAGCCTGACAGAAGGAGATGCTGTCGCAGGCCAGTTACCAGTTTCTCCAGCTTTTTCCAGAATCAAAGATAAGCTTGTCAGGCTGAGAAGTTCCGAACAGGGTAGTGCGAACTAAAAATCACATCAATCGTTATCCTCAATCATGTTTTCGTTTTATTAGCGTAATTACAAATGGAAGTTATTTGTTCCCCCGTCGAAATGACGGCCTGGTCGAACAAGAAAATCGCTCAGGGTAAAATTGTTTCTCTGGTCCCGACTATGGGATATTTTCATGAGGGACATTTGAGACTGATGCGCTATGCAAAAACAAAATCGGATTTTGTTGTGGTCAGCCTCTTTGTAAACCCTATTCAGTTTGGTCCCGGTGAGGATTTGTCCCGTTACCCTGTTGATCTTGACCGCGACCGCATGCTGGCCGACAAAGAAATGGTTGACGCCCTTTTTATTCCGGACGCTAAGGACATGTATCCCGAAGGGTTTAATACCCAAATTCAGGTGAGTGGAGTAACCGAAACACTATGCGGCAGGTCAAGGCCTGGTCATTTTATTGGTGTGACTACGGTTGTGGCTAAACTTTTCAACATAGTGAAGCCAAATATGGCTGTTTTCGGCAGGAAGGATTTCCAGCAGCTGGCTGTAATCAGAAAAATGGTCCAAGATCTTGATTGGGATGTGAGTATTATAGGTCACCCTATTGTAAGAGAAGAAGACGGGCTGGCCATGAGTTCACGAAATTCATATCTTACATCAAGTGAACGAAAAACAGCGATTTGTCTATTTAGCTCAATTCAATATGCCAGGAATAAGTTTGCACAAAATAAACATGTTGCACCATCTTCGCTACTGGATGAAATTAAATCATTCATACAGGGATTTAATGGAGTAAATATAGAGTACATTCAACTGGTCAATCAAGAAACCCTGGAAAACGTTAATGCGCTGGACGATAACACCCTGCTGGTGCTGGCTGTAAAAATTGGCAAAACCAGGCTTATTGATAATGGCCTTCTTTATGATGGAGTATAAAAGAATAACGATGCTAAAATATATGTTGCAGTCAAAAATCCATAGAGCCACAGTAACAGAATCTGACTTGAATTATGAAGGAAGTCTTACGATTGATACAGACCTCATGCACGAAGTGGGTTTAAAACCTTTTGAACGTGTGAAGGTCTATAACATTAACAATGGAGAACGTTTCGATACATATGCCATTGAAGGAGAAGCTGGATCGGGAGTGATTGGACTGAACGGTGCAGCCGCTAGAAAAGGGCTTGTAGGAGATCTGATTATCATCGTTAGTTATGCGCTTTTTTCTGATGATGAGCTTGAAGGCTATGAACCGAAAATTGTTCTGCTGGATGGAAAAAACCGCATTACAAAAAGGCTGCATAAATAAACCTTCACTTAATTGTCAAAAACAGGAGAGAGAGTCATGCCGGGATTTGAAGTATTTGGTGAGGAAGAAAAAAAAGAGATACAGGATGTGCTAGATACCGGAGTACTGTTCCGCTACGAATTTGCTGAACAGCGTAAAGGTATTTACAAGGTACGGACTTTTGAAGAGAAATTCGCATCATATTGCGGTTCTCAGTATGCCCAGGCTGTAACATCCGGCACCGTTGCCCTGAAAGTTGCACTCGCTGTTCTTGGAGTGGGGCCTGGTGATGAGGTAATAACCCAGGGTTTTACTTTTGTAGCCACCTGGGAAGCAATTTTCGATGTGGGCGCCACTCCGGTGTTTACCGAGGTTGATGAGACTTTGAATATGGATCCTACCGATCTCGAGAAAAAAATAACCGGACAGACTAAGGCAATAATTCCTGTTCACATGCTGGGTGCTCAGGCAAGAATAAAAGAAATAAAGGCTATTGCCGATAAACACGGTATACCTGTAATTGAAGATACGGCCCAGGCAACCGGTGGAACAATTGACGGTAAATACTTAGGCACCTTTGGTAAGTGCGGGACTTTTTCCTTTGATGCAGTAAAGACCATGACTACTGGCGAGGGGGGGATGGTAATTACCGATGATGAAAGAACATGGCGAAACATGTCTGAATATCATGATCATGGCCATGATCATGTGCCAAACCCAGGAGGTCGCGGTGGTGAAGGCAGAAGCTTTATCGGTTTTAATTATCGCATGATGGAACTGCAAGGTGCAATCGGTATAGCGCAGCTTGCCAAACTGAACGCGATGATTGAAGAACAGAAAAAAAGTAAAGCTGCACTGAAACAGGCGGCATCCGCTATACCTGGAGTCAGCTTCAGAGAATTAGTTGATGAAAAGGGCGACACTGCTACTTTTTTTGCCTTCTTTATGCCGGACAGTGAAAAGGCACGAAAAGTTAACGACATCTTAAAGGAAAATGGAGCGGCAGCGATCTATTTTGCCGATAATTCATGGCACTACTATCCAAAGTGGGAGCATTTAATTAACAGTTCTACTCTCGCTACCAATGGTTGGCCTTTTAATGATGCTTCCGGTAAAAGGCGTATTGTATATGACGCAGATGTTCTGCCGGCGTCTGCTGAGATCATGTCCAGGCTTCTTGTTTACCAGGTGCCTGTAAAATTGTCTAAGGACAGGTTAAAACAGATGACGGACGCACTTGAAAAAGCTGCTACTCAAGTTTAGGATTTTATAGTAAGTAGACGTCGTATCGATTTTTTTTACTCTTTATAGTTAGGCTGATTTTTGGGCCTTCTATCTGTTGCGCATAATCGGGTCGTTTTACTACGACCCTTTTTTTTGCGCAAAGAATTGCCGCTTTCAACAGGGAAGGGGCGTCATCATCACAACCGACAATTGACCGTGTTATGCGCATTTCTTTTTTAACCAGGGCGCTTTTGTCCCTGTGCGGATACATTGGATCAATATAAACAGCATCTGGAGCATCCCTTATAGCAATTTTTTCCAGCAATTCAATGCTGTCACCCACAGTGAGTGAAAGACGGTTTGTAACAATCGTTCCGATGTCTGAATTAATGGATGCCCTGTTAATGCCGTCTTCAAGCAAAGCAGCTATTACAGGCGATCGTTCGATCATTTGAACAGTGCAACCCAGACAGGCAAGTACGAAAGCATCACGGCCAAGTCCTGCTGTAGCGTCAATGACAGTTGGATTAAAGCCATGCTTCAATCCCATGGCCTTTGCCAGGGGCTGTGATCGGCCACCTCCATGAAGACGACGGTATCCCATTGAGCCTTTTACAAAATCGACAAATACTGGACCGCAAATTTCAACTGACGTTTCCTGGAGGCAGCTTGCACGGAGTTCAAGCCTTTTAGCAGTTAGTGTAAGAAGAAAATTATACTTACCGGAAGTCACATCAGTTAACGGTAATTGCAAACGGTTAGCTAGTAAAGCTGCTTTTTTTTCCAGTGATTTAATTTCTGGAGCAACAGCAATTTGTCGGGATTGATCATTACTCATTTGATTAAATATTTATTGATGGAATAAGAATTGCTGTTTTTGCAATGGTATATAACTTCGTTGTTTTTATAATAATATCTTTCTATAGTAGCCATAATATTAGAATTAGAAAATTACTATCAAATAAAAAATATGAACAACTATGGATATACAGCATAAGCCGGAACCAAAAGTTGTGGCTATTATACCCGCACGGTATCACTCTAACAGATTTGAAGGCAAGCCTGTCGCAGCGATACTTGGTAAACCAATGATCCAGCATGTGTACGAAAGGGCGAAATCAGTAGCCATGTTGTCGAGAGTTGCTGTCGCCACAGATGATGAACGTATTGCTGAATGCGTTACGTCTTTTGGTGGTGAAGTTGTCATGACCAATCCTGATCATGCTTCTGGAACCGACAGGCTTGCTGAAGCAGCGACGTTAATGAATATATCTGAACAGGACGTTGTAGTAAATATTCAGGGTGACCAGCCACTTTTTCCAGCAGAAGTTGTTGAACAGGTCGCTTCACCTCTGCTACATGACCCGGCTTTATCCATGTCAACTCTTATTTATAAAATAATTCGTGAAGAAGAGATCGGAGATCCGAATCATGTAAAAACTGTTTTTGATAAACACGGCAATGCGTTATACTTTTCCCGTTCTCCAATACCTTTTCAAAGAGATCCCGACGGTAAAATATCGCCAACATATTATAAGCATTTAGGATTTTACGCATATAGAAAAGGTTTTCTACTTACATTTGTCAGCCTGCCTGAAGGGGAGTGGGAACATTTTGAAAAACTGGAACAATTGAGAGCACTAGAATATGGGTATACTATCAGGGTCATTCTCACTGAGCATGATTCCATTGAGGTCGATACACCTAAAGACCTGAAAAGGGTAGAGGCGTTATTGCGAAACCAGTAAAAACGCCTAAATACAATATAATAAAATTTATATATTATGATTCACATTAACTTATACGCAGGATAAATAAGTATCATGAGAAAAAAAATAACGATTATCGGTGCAGGAAATGTTGGAGCTACCGCGGCACACTGGGCGGTTTCACGTAATTTAGGCGATGTGGTGCTGCTTGATGTTATGGAGGGAATACCACAGGGAAAAGCCCTTGATTTGCTGCAAAGCGGTCCGGTTGATGGCTTTTCTTGTTCCATTACAGGAAGCAACGATTATAAGGATACAGCCAATTCGGATGTTGTAATTATTACTGCTGGTCTTGCACGAAAGCCTGGTATGTCACGAGATGATCTTCTAGCGAAAAATGTTGAAATTGTAAAATCCTGCTCAGAGGAAGTTGTTAAGCATTCACCGGATTGTACTATAATTGTTGTAACTAATCCTATTGATGCCATGGTTTATACCGCTTTCAAAGTTTCAGGTTTACCAAGGAATAGGGTGATTGGCATGGCAGGTGTTCTGGATTCTGCCCGCTACCGTACGTTTCTGGCCGAGGCTATTGGCGTTGCTCCAAGAGATATAAATGCCATGGTAATGGGAATACATGGTGATAACATGCTGCCGCTTGTTCGTCTGGCGAATGTATCAGGGGTGCCGATTACGGATCTTCTTTCACCTGAGAAGATTGATGAGGTTGTAAATCGAACACAGCACGGCGGTATTGAAATTGTAAATCATCTAAAAACAGGGAGTGCTTTTTATACACCAGGACTGTCTGCGATAGAAATGGCAGAAGCGATTTTAACCGATAGCAAAAGAGTATTACCTTGTGCCGTATATCTGGAAGGGGAGTTTGGCATTTCAGGATGCTTTCTTGGTGCACCGGTTGTACTCGGCTCAGGTGGAGTTGAAAGAATTCTGGAGTTTGAATTAAACGATGATGAGATAAAGTTTCTTGCTAAATCTGTTGAAGCGGTAAAAGAACAAATGACCGCCACCGGCCTTTAATCTTTTCGCAATATACTGTCTAGATAGACAGTATAAATACAAACATACCAGCCACATAGAAAGTATTTATGGTAATTGACAAAAATGTAGAAACAACAGAGGCAATGAGGTCTTGCATAAAGAAACTTGCCAATACAATGTTAACTCCTTTGGACTTGTTACCTCATCATGACCTGGTCGAAAAGCTAATTGAACTTGACCTCTCAGGACCCCCTCCAGGTATAAATAGTGATGTTGCTTTCGGCTTGAAAGAGTTAAGCTCCTGCATTTCAAATATCGATACATTAAATTTGAATGTGGTTGTTTTTGGGGGTGGCTCCGGTCTTTCCAATGTGATCGGTGGTGATAGCAGAAGAGTTGGTTGGCCGCTTCATCCTTTTAACGGTCTTAAGAGATTATTTCCGAAAACAAAATCTATCGTCTGTATAACAGATGATGGTGGTTCTACTGGTGAACTTTTAAAAGATATTCCTCTTATCGCACTTGGTGATATAAGGCATGTGCTTTTATCATCAATTCAAGAAAGAAAACTTCAGGCCAAATATTCAGTTAATAAAAATGAAACATTAAAAATTGCTGATATATTTTATTCTCTGTTTAATTATCGTTACGAAAATAAACCAGCAGATGTCCATGAAATTTTATCTGCGGCGGTTGGTTCTGACATACAATTTCTACCGATTCCGGCAAAAGATATAATAGTTAAACTTATATCATCTCTTTTCACTGATAAACATCTCCAGCGGGTATTAAACCGTTCTCACTGTCTTGGGAATTTGTTACTTGCAGCATCCATTTACGAACATATTGATGAAAATTCAATTTCCGTAGATAGTAAAGACTTAAATTCAATTTTACATACTGCTACAATCAATGGTATTCGGGCTGTTGCAAAGTTGCTTGCAACTGACCTGGATGCTGTCCTTCCATGCGCAACAACACCTGCTAGGCTAAAGGTACTTTATAGTAATGGTACGCTTGTAACTGGAGAATATAAATCTAGTTATGCTCACCGGGGATACCCGGTTGATCGTATTTTTGTTGAGTTTGCTGATGATCCCATTGTGCCGCCTGAAGTATTAACTATTATTAAAGAAGCAGATATTATAATCCTTGCTCCCGGGAGTCTTTATACAAGTACTATTCCGGTACTTCAGGTTCAGGGTCTTGCTGATGAAATTAGAAATAACAAAAATGCTCTTAAAATTCTCATTTCAAACTTATGGGTTCAAAAAGGTGAAACTGATGTCGTTATCGATGATCCCACAAGACGGTTTTATGTTTCGGATCTTATAAAAGCTTATCATTGCAATATACCTGGAGGTGTACACGGGCTATTTCATCAAGTTCTTGCGCTTGGTCTCCAGGATATTCCAGGCAATATTCTACAGAGTTATGCCATAGAAGAAAAAGTACCGATATATCTTGATAGAGATAATGTTGCAGATATGGGTTTTATACCTGTTGAAGCAGGTATCTTTTCTCAATCAGCTCTTGATGAGCGTCAGGTTGTTCAACATGATCCGGACTCACTAGCCAGGGCAGTACGTACTCTCTGGGCTGTAAAGTCTTATTCTGAAGGTTACCTGCAAACCAAGAGAGAGCGTGATGAAAGGTCTATTAAGTTGCCATCTTCTTTAAACCAGGAAAGCCCACAGGTCAGGTCTGATAGAAAATATCCAAATCGTAGAATTGAAGATATTAACAGACGTCTTGACGAACTGTATATATCTGAAAACTGTACGGATGAAATAGAGAACTGTTCATTTCTTAAAGAAAGTCTGTCAAAAATAATGTGGGATCATCCTGACATTCTGTCATCTCATCTTCAATACTTTAAAGGTATTTTCCTCATTAAAGAATCAGTTTGGAATCGTAGTCAGAAGTGGGACAATATATATTCTTTCTATGATCCTGAAGATATGATGATTAAGATTCGCCAGGATATGCTTGATAATTCATTTCTTTTTGAAACGGCATTTCTAATTGCTTTGGGAGAATCACTTTTAGGGAACTATGCTGATGAGAAAAAAATGATCCCAATAGAGCAGGGCGGAGAGGAGCTTGGCAAGGTATTTAGGCTAACAATAAGACCACCAGAGAATAGGAATTGTTTCTTCAATGAAGAAGACCTGGATACCTACCTGAAATTGACTCGAATGTTACGATCCTCTGATAATAACCATTTGTACACGAGGCTTGTAAATGGTAACGAAGGATTTACACCTCCTGGCCTTCTGCTTGGACTATTTTATGCCTGGTATCTTGATAACAGGCATGCTGCACATATAGAGTACAAGATGTCTATAATGAGAAATGAACTGTCTGATCTAATACCAGAGCAAATAAAAATATTTTCTCGAAGGAAAAAATTAATAGACTTTTTTCGCGTAGTAGTTTTCCAACAGGACAAGCCCAGCCTACCTTAATGCATGCTGTCTAATCCCCCCTCTTTTTTTAACTTGTCTAATTCTACAGGCTAAAAATAGACACCTGGAAGTTTTCTGAAATAATCCTGTGATGTGTCAACGTTAAAATGAATGGAGCAGAATCAAAAACAAACATAAGTATTTGATATTAAATGAAGTATGTTTTAACTCGTATTTTTTCTTAATTTAGACAGCTTTTTTTCTTGACAAACGGCCCTGCATTTTATACATGTCTATTCAGGCTTAAATTTGGACAATTAAGCACATGTATAATTGTTAATTTGTTTGTACTGTTTAAGAGGAAGTGTCTATGACAGATTCGTCAGGTAACATTTGGTTAACGAGTAAGGAGATACTGAAGAAAACAGGTATCTCACGAGCGACATTAAATAATTACATTAAGATGGGTATTCTTCCTAAGCCTGTTGTTAAAAAAGCCGGACCAGATCAAAAAGGCATTAAACAGATTGGATATTTTCCAGAAATTGTTCTGCAAAATATTGAAGATGTAAAACGATTAAAACGAGAAGGCAAGACCATGTCTGAAATTGAGGAGCATTTTAAAGAAGTGCCTGAGGCTCCTCAAGTTGAGAATGATAGACAGGAAGTTCCCCCTCCAATAAAAGAACCTGTAGTTTATTCCCGTAAGTCCAGAAGAACTATGGATTCTAACTTGAAACTTACTTTAGAAGATATTCAATCACCTGCGTATTTGATTAATCATAATTTTGAAATTGAATGGATAAACAAGGAAGCGGAAGAACATGTTTTCAACAAATCAGTTAGTTCAGTTGTAGATGTCGATTCTAGAAATCTTTTCAAATTATTTTTCAGTTATGATTTTCATTCACACATAAACAATTGGGCAGACATTGTTGAAGCCCACTTAAAAGTTGTTCATTCTAAATTAACCCGCACCAAAATATCAACACTATATAACGGTATTTCCGAAAACGAAATCAGCTTCATTAATGGTATAAATAACAATATTACTTCCTATGACCAGCATCTTGTACATAATATTCCTATACAGTTTGATTTAAGTAATGGTGAAACTGAGTCTTATCAAATTTACACACTTTCCTTTAGAGAAGGAATTTTCTTCGTATTTATTCCTACTGATAAACTTAACCATGAAATCCTTAATATGCTTTCTCATAGAGAAAGCATTATTAACGAGCTCCTCAAACAAAGAATGCCATCGTTGCATTCTATGTGTGTATTAGTAGCTGATCTTCAGGATTCAGTGAAAATCAGCTCGGAACTTCTTCCTGGAGAATATTTTGAGCTTGTTAACGAACTCTGGAAAACAGTTGGAAATTCATTTGATAAATATAATGGCATTTATGGAAAGCATTCCGGTGACGGTATGCTTTACTATTTTATAAAACGACCAGGTTCCAATTATTTAATGGATGCAATCAACTGTGCTTTGGAACTTCGCGATAAGATGCGTGAATTCAGTGCAGCCTGGAAGCTTAGAAAAGGGTGGTTGAACGATATATATCTGAATACTGCAATTAACGAGGGTCAGGAGTTTTTTGGAGCAATACATTCATCATCAAATGTTGAGTTCACAGCATTGGGTGACACGATTAATTATGCTGGAAGATTGTCTGACTTTGCAAGATACGGTTCCATTTGGACAACTAAAAACGTTATCAGCAAAATGGAACAGAATGAGAGGGATAGTTTGCGTTTTGGTGTTTATAGAAAAGAGAACGACCGTAAAATATTTATAAAAAATTCATTTTCTCGAGTAGTTGATTTGCTTGAAAAAAACAATCAGAAATATTGCAAATTTCTTGATATAGCAACTCTTCCGATAACTGAAATTATTGAAAAAGTTTAGAGCATGTAATTACCACTGTAAAAGATAGTCTTTATATGTTTGTTAATGCGTTTTATTTGATTATTTACTGGAGGTTCATAAGTGACCGGCAAACTAACGTATCAAGAATTACTGAATCAGAATAAAAGTTTAAGAGAGGAGCTTTTAAGGTGTAAACATGTAGCGCAACTAATGCTTCAGGAGAGCGAGTCCAGATTAAACATTATTCTAGAATCGGTTGATGATCACATGAGCATGGTCGACAGGAATCTAAATATAATCTGGGTCAATGAAACAGCTAGGAGACAGTTCGGTGACAATCTAGTTGGGACTAAGTGCTATGAAAGCTATTGTGGAAGAAGTGAACCTTGTAATTATTCATCCTGCATAGCAATTCAGACTTTTATGGATGGAAAAACCCATAATCATCAGAGTAAAGTTGAATTAAAAAACGGAAAAACAATATATTTGCGAGGCACATCTAATGTCGTGTCTCGGGATAAGAACGGTTTCCCTGATGCAGTAATTAAAATTTCAAAAGATGTTACAAATAAAATAGAAGCTGGTGAAGAATTACAAAAAACAATGGCAAAACTTCGCCAAAATCTTGCAGGAACGATCCAGGCAATGTCGTTGATAATTGAAACACGAGATCTGTATACAGCTGGACATCAGAGAAGGGCGACAGACTTGGCCAGAGCTATTGCGCAGGAAATGGGGCTCAGTGAAGACCAGGTGGATGGTATACGTATGGCCGGAGTTATTCATGATCTTGGCAAAATTTGTATTCCATCTGAAATTCTCAGCAAACCTGGTGAAATCACCGATGTAGAATACAATCTGATTAAAAGTCATCCACGTGCCGGATATGAAATATTAAAAGAGATTGATTTTCAATGGCCTATTGCCGAAATTGTATTACAGCATCATGAGCGCTTAGATGGATCAGGGTATCCATATGGGCTTTCAGGTAAAGATATTCTTCTTGAAGCTAGAGTAATTGCAGTAGCAGATGTCGTTGAAGCAATGTCATCTCATCGCCCATACAGGGCAGCGCTAGGGATTGAGCAGGCATTTGAGGAGATTACCAGGAACAGAGGAAGTCTTTATGATCCGGAGGTTGTTGATGCCTCACTAAATCTTTTTACCAATAAAGGGTTCCAGTTTAATTGTTGATACACAATATTAGCAGGTGTTTATTTTTGATGTGAACTATAAAGTTTCGATATAGTGTAATTATGTGAGCTTGTTAATAAGTAGTAAGCAATGAATATTATTTATTTATACATGTCTAATTAGTGTTTAAATATAAAATTTTCTGTCAGAAATTTTCTTTGTACATATTTAATTTTATTTTTTAAAATGCATAAAAACAGTAAGTTAATTTTGTATTAAATTCAATTAGGCAGGTTTGCTTTTTTTGCTTCTGGTAATTTTTTTTAATATTTTTTTAGTGGGCAACTGCAGTTATATTTTAATTATTTTTTAATAGTTAGCAATATAAGTCCAATAATAAAAGCCGAACATGTATTCCTTTATGCCGGAAAAACATTCCGACAAATTATAATATTGACTCAGTCCTACTAAATTTCCCCATTTTTTTTATATGTAACATTCTAAAAACACATATAATTTTTTTAAATTAGAACAAGGTATGATTATTGCAAAATTAAGATTGAGTTTGTGGATACTGAAGGTTGTATATTTAAGTTTTTATTTTTTTTCAAACATAAATAAAAACGAAATGATTAACATATAAATCAAGAATATTACTTCACTCATAAAATTATTTAGTTTTATGTAACGCTTTCATATGACATTAATTAAATTTGATGGAAGACAATATAGACAAGAAAAGTATCAGTGTTGTGTCTGGTGACAGGCGTCGTCAAAATTATAATAGAAGAATAAAGGAAGATAGAAGAAAAAGCACCGATAGGCGAAGCGGAAAAGATAGGAGGCCCGGGTGGGGAAATATAAATAATCATCTTCTGCAAGGTGCTTTGACGACGGCAGCGACAATTGTATTTCAATTCAGTCGCCCATTCACAATTATACTAGGATATGTAGATTTGTTACTTTCCAGTACAAAGGAGGAAGTGACAAGGGAAAAACTATTAATAATTAAAGACCAGTTGCAGATAATTGCATCAATACTTAACAACTTCAGAGAACTTGAGTCCTACAAGACTAAAAAGTTTGATGGTTTGAGTTTGCTGGAACTTGATGATTTACCGGAAAAGGAATCTGAAAACTCAGAAAATTATTATTAATAAATAAAACCAAGGATAATTAATTTGTCAATTCAAGACAGATTTGATGTATTATTATTTGATAGCCAAAGTACTGAAAGAGCATTAATGGCTGAAATTCTGAATCAGATTGGCTGTAATGTGACATTGGCTTTCGATAGGAATGACTGTATAGAAAAATTAAGCGTTTACGTATTTAATTTACTCATATTTGATCATTGTAATACCGAACTCTCTATTTCAGATTTTGTTGAAAATATTGAGAGTATAGATATGGCCACTGTTATTGCTATGATGGTTACCCTGCCAAGTAAATTCTATGAAGAAAAGTATGGCTGTTCTGCAGTGGATTTTTTGATATTTAAACCATTTGGTTACAAAGAAGTTAATAATTTGATAATTGAGGCCTCAACAATTTCAAAAAAGTTAAGAGATGTTGCTTGATTTATTTAGTATTTAAAAAAATTAACTGAAGTAATTTTTTACTAACCAATATAAGTCAGTGCCGAGAAAAATGACCAAGGAGAAGAAAATGAGTGAAAAGTTGTTAATTCAAGATGGAATTAAAGATATTGTCTCCAAACTTTTTGTTTTGCGGGACTCATGCACCGGGATATTTCATACAGAAACATCCTATTCTAACCGGATCTGGTTTGAGGGAGCGACAGCAATCCTGCAACAGGGAATAGATCAGCTAGACAGCAGCCTTAAAGAGACTGGTCAGACACAAGATGAATCTGCCAATGAAATACGCAATGGTTTAAAAAACGCTTTATCGAAACTATACATTTTAAGAGATTCATGCAAAGGAATAGCATTTGCTGAAGGGGCCGATATCAATTTAATCTGGTTTCAGGGTGCAGAGTCTATATTGCGTGAAGGTGTCGACCAGCTTCTTGATACAGTCAAATTAATTGAAAAGGAAGCCCAGAAGACAAGTTCTAGTGTTGAAGAAGATGATGAAATTGAAGAGGAATCTAAAGAGGAGACAGAAGATTCAGAGGAATGTGAGCCTGCTTCAACAACAGATGTTGCCCATGAGAAGAAAAAGGTAGCAGTTGTTAAATAATTACCAGGCTTAAGAATTCTGATTTTGTCTCCTGAGATGTTGTGATAAGTTTCAACTTTAAATTAGCAGGGCTACATAAAAAAAGGGATACGGTTATAATACCGTATCCCTTTTTTTGAAAATTGGGGTGAACGGTGGGACTCGAACCCACGACCTCCGGGACCACAACCCAGCGCTCTAACCAACTGAGCCACGCTCACCACTCAATCTTTATTTATTGAAATGCTCAAAAATTGAGATGATCTTATAATAGATGAATATTCATTTGGCAAGAATAAACATTGGATTTATCCCTAGTGCAGTCTAATTTTCGCGATAAAGATTGAATTATTTTTACAACTCATTATCGCAATGTCGACATATTTTCGCTTGGCTTTTTATTATCTCAGCACAATACGGGCATTCCTTTTTGAAATTTTCGGAAAGAAGTTTGCTTATAGATAAATTTGCGAGCTGTTCGATGGAGCAATCATTGAATTCATGATTACGAATAGGATCTACACAGCTCAGATCATTGACTTTGCATAAAATTTCACAGGCGCGTTTTCGTGCGGCCTTTTCAGCAGCCTCATCAAGAATCAAAGTCAGAATAGGTTGCAAGTTCTGTTGTTCAATACAAGTATCCAACTGAGCAATAGCTTCTTTTTCTCTTTTGTATCTCTCGTTTTGTGATTTAACAGCTTCTGGATCGACCTCACATCCCTTAAATGCATCACTGCTACCAACCATCATGGGAGTTCCTTTTTTTTCACCGGGCAAGAGCATGTATCGGTATGAAGATATGTGGCCAAACTGTTCTTCAATATGTTTCCATCCATTGACATATAGGGAACATTTATCATTGAGGCAAATAAACATAAATTCAGAACCCCATCCCAAGCCATCCCCAATATGAAAAGGAGGGGCGTTACAGCAGGCAAGTTCCTGTTCACAGTGTGGGCAGATATGTTTTTCGTCAAGTGACGATAGATCACAATTTAACATGTTGTTCTCCATTCGAATCAATAGTTGAATTAAGGGAAGGGGAGTAGTAAATGGCAGGATATAATCTGCGCCTGTTCTTGGTGTTTATATGCAAACCTTAAAGTAAACTCTCCTTGCAGGAATAAAAATATGAGTGTTTGTAAAAGTGCTCACACTCATGTGATTGTCCATACATTAAAACTCAATTAACAGCAAAGTAATCATATAAGGATAAAAGTCAATTATTGTATCAGGTAGTTAAAGTTGATTTAGATAACCATCTTAGAGCAAATTACTGACTATCTTCTTATGACTTTTCCTAGCGTTTCATCTACAGCAAGCGATTGCTGCATGCGGGAATCTAGAAAATCAGGTGTCAGATAATCTTTATTATTCGTAATTATTTCACAAATTTTATCAATTTTACATTCATTAGCCAACTCAGTGATCGTGATAAGATTTTCAGCAAAACTTTTCACTATTTTTCTGCCATCTCCCATGGTTGAAATAATTTCGGCATATGTTCTCGGATTCTGAGTATGAATCCGTGCCATTGCCAATATACCATATAATGATGTTAACGTGGAGTGGCTGCCAATTTCATTATATGGGATGCTGAGGTCCCTTAGGGTCATTGCAAGTGCAATCGAAATTGTTGTTGGCAGCTTTTGACCCACCCCCATGAGCAGGTCATGCTGTTTAGGAGTATCATGGTTGATATCAGCACCATGTTTGTACATGAATGCCTCAAATTCGCTGCACAAAATCCCGCTGCGTGCAGTTCGGACTACTGAAACATTTTTATCTTTCATGTTGATTGCTTGAGGACCCCATAAATTATGCACCAGCATTACTTCTACACTGTGACTTGTATTTGAAAGAGCAGTATTGATCGCATTTTCAGCTTCACCGGCCAAAAGAACGAGCGCTTGTCCGTCTTTCAACAGTGGTGCGTATTTTTCAATAACTGATGGGGTCGCACTTATAGGTACACAAATGGCAACGACATCTACCTGTGGAATCATTTCCTCTGGGGAGAGTTCAGTTGACCTGCCGGAAATCAGTGAACTGTACCCTTCGTTTTTCAATTTTTCAGCGAACCACTTGCTCATGTCTCCCGTGCCAATAAATCCAAATGATTGGATATTCTTAGTGCGCATATCTACCCTTGGAAAACTGCCGAGTAGTTTAATAGCTCCAGGTTCCTGAATAATCTGATCCTCAATACAAGCTATGGCCTCAGTAAAAGATTCGTTGTCACAATGTCCTTCAGCCTCAATATAAATTTGCAACTCTTGGGTTTTGATATCGTTTTCGGTGCGAAAATCCATAATACTGATGCCACGCCTAGTAAATTCGCCCAGGATGTCATAAAGTAGTCCAACTCTATCCTTGAGTGGCACTGTATACATTGCCGTAGCGTCGTACCCGGTGGGCTTGGTACGTTCTGGGCCAAGTACAGCAAAACGGGTTTGGTTATGGGGGGCCATTTCCCTTTCCCTAATAAAAAAGCCATGTTTTTTAAGGGCTTCTTCTGTTGAAATAATCCCTCGATCGTAAAAGCTATTTACCTTGATTGTATCAATTGCTTTGCCTACATCTGCGACGGTCATCATATTGATTTCAGGAAACTTGTTTGCAATAAACTCCTCACATTGCCGCAAATCAGCTCCTCTACCGACAAGCATGGATAGATCTTGTTTTTCATCCAAAGATCCCAGTGAAAGTTGAATTGGTTGGACTACATTATCTACCCAGTATCCTTTCTCAAGGTTTTTCATAACCCTGAAGTATTCCTTCATTTCTCCTTCACGGGTGTTGTAAACAGGTATAACTGCCAAGTCCGCATTACCATTTATAAATGATTTAATAACTGTAGAAATAAGCGGATAAAGCTGCAATTCTGCATGAGGGTCAAAATGACGTGCAGCTTGAAATGCAGGTGATTCTGTGGGTCCAAGAGTTGCTATTATTGTCATAAAAAAATCCTAGTTTGTGTTGTTACGGGCAAGTATAAACAGAAAAAAATAGTGTACTCTGCAGTATCAAATTCAATTAATTGCTGTGGTATAATTGCATTCAATGGAATATTGTATATTGGATTAAGATCAAGAATATTTATCCAGGCTAACAATATTCCTTAATTAGCATTTTCTGATTCATCTCTTCTATAGTGGTTTACATGCATGTGGTCAATAAATTTTCAAAGATTGCTGGTAAGCAGAACTTATTAGTTTGCAGCTGAGAGTTCGAGCATGGGGGTTTGTATTAGTTGAAGCAAGGTAACCGAAGAAGTCAGCCTTCATTTACTGATACTAGAGTTAATGAGTATCTTTCAGCATTAAAGGATTCACCTAATTTTGCGACACAAATAGTACATCATGAAATCATAAAGAAAAAAAATCCGACATATCTTCAAACGAAAACTCCTTTACCTGAAAAACTTATTTCCGCACTCAGATCTTTGGGTATTAAAAACCTCTACAGCCATCAGTCTAAGGCTGTTGAGCTTGCCAGGCATAGGAACAATATAATTGTTTCAACTCCTACAGCAAGCGGGAAAAGCTTAATTTATAATATACCGGTTTTTGAACAGATCCTTCACAACTATAATTCACACGCCCTTTATTTGTTTCCTCTCAAAGCCCTGGCCCAAGACCAGCTTAAATCAGCTGAAGATCTTGCCGCTTTTATAAACACCCCTTTGCAGCCAAAAGCAGCGGTTTATGATGGAGATACTTCAGCATATAAGAGAAAGAAATTAAGGGAGAATCCACCACATATACTAATTACCAATCCAGATATGCTGCACCTTTCCATTCTCGCGTATCATAGCAGCTGGGCACACTTTTTTGCCCAACTTAAATTCATAGTAATAGATGAAGTTCACACATATCGAGGAGTTTTCGGTACTCATATGGCCTGGGTATTACGAAGGCTTTTACGAATATGCAGATTATATGGCAGTGATCCTTGTTTTATTCTATCTTCTGCTACAATTGGTAACCCTGATGAATTGGCCCTGAAACTTATAGGGCGAAAAGTAAATGTCATATCAAAAACAGGAGCTCCCGCTGGAAGCCGACATTTTGTTTTTATAAATCCTCTGGAAAGCCCCGCACACACAGCTTGCCTGTTACTTGAAGCAGCGATGAAACGAGGTTTGAGGACTATTATTTATACACAGTCACGTAAGATTGCCGAATTGGTCTCCATGTGGTCAAAGAGCAGGCTGGGAGAACTTGCCCAGGCACTTAGCACCTATCGTGCCGGTTATCTTCCCGAAGAGCGCAGGCAGATAGAAAAACAGCTTGTTGAGGGCGATTTGCTGGGTGTTGTTTCTACAAGTGCTCTCGAACTGGGGATTGATATAGGGGATCTCGATATCTGTATACTTGTTGGATATCCAGGTACGATAATGTCTACATGGCAACGGGGGGGCAGGGTTGGGAGAAAACTCAGAGATTCGCTTGTCGTTCTTATTGGCCAGGAGGACAGCCTTGATCAGTATTTTATGAGAAATCCAACAGATTTTTTCATACGTCAGGTTGAAGATGCGGTGCTGAACCCGGCAAATAAATCAATTGCTAAAAAGCATCTGATTTGTGCAGTCTCTGAGCATCCTTTGAATGTCAAAGATCCCATGTTGAAAGGATTTGCCGTAAAGAAATCCGTTGAAGATCTGGCGGACAGTGCCGACCTTTTATTGACAGCGGATGGCAGTTATTGGACAGGGACACGAAAATATCCACACCGCGAAGTAAATCTTCGTGGTGGAGGACAAAGTTTTGTTATTTACAAGCATGGTACTGACCAGGTAATTGGTGAAATTGACGGGAATAGGTGCATAAAAGAGTGTCATCCCGGTGCAATTTACTTGCATAGAGGAAAAACGTGGCTTGTTAAAGACCTTGATCTAGAGGGGCATGCAGTTTCAGCCGTTAGAAAAGATACACACTATTTTACGCGTCCAATCGGTGAAAAACATACTGAAATACTTAAAACGTATGAAAGTACCCAATTATTTAATTTCAGAGCCTCATTCGGATATCTCCGTGTTACAGAAAAAGTTACTGGATATCAAAAGCGTTTGACTCGTGGACATAAATTACTGTCTACTCATAAACTGGATCTGCCGCCTATAATTATTGAAACGGAAGGGTTGTGGCTGGAGATTCCACCGAACATACAGCATAAAATTGAAAGTGAGAAATTTCATTTCATGGGTGGAATACATGCGTTAGAACATGTTGCCATTGGAATATTTCCGCTCCTGGTCATGTGCGATAGAAATGATGTCGGCGGCATAGCTCACCCTTTTCATCCCCAGATTTCCGGGCCGGCTGTTTTTATTTATGACGGCTATACGGGGGGTGTAGGACTATGCCGTAAAGCTTTCGAGAAAATTGAAAAGCTTATGCGGATATCGCTGGAAACAATTAATTCATGTACCTGCGAACTAGGATGTCCTTCATGCGTACATTCACCTAAGTGTGGATCTGGTAATCGGCCAATTGATAAAGAATCAGCAAAACGCATATTGGAAGGAATGCTTATTGATGTAATACAAGATGATGCAGTATGGCATCCTTCACCTCACCCTGTAATATCAACACAAAAAAATATTAAAAACTTTAATCCGGCCCGCTTTGGAGTTTTTGATGTGGAAACTCAGCGGTCAGCATCTGAAGTTGGTGGTTGGCACCGGGCGGAGAGAATGGGTATCAGTGTAGCTGTTCTTTATGACTCAGGTGATGACAAATACCATGTTTTTCTTGAGAATGAAATACCGTCACTTATTGATCACCTTCAACAACTGGAACTTGTCATAGGATTTAACAATAAGCGGTTTGATAATAAGGTCCTGTCAGCATACACAGGGTTTAACCTTTCGTTACTTCCGACCTTAGACATTCTTGAAGAGATAAAAAACAGACTCGGTTACAGGCTGAGTCTTGACAGACTTGTCGAACATACACTGGGAGTGAAAAAAAGTGCAACCGGGCTTGATGCACTGAAGTGGTGGAAGGAAGGACGTATTTACGACATCACTACCTATTGCCGTAAAGATGTTGAAATCACAAGGGATTTATATCTGTACGGTATCAAAAACCGTTATCTGCTTTTCTGTAACAAGGCGGGGAAGGTCGTTCGGCTTCCGGTTGATTTTTCAAGAGTGCGAAACAGTTAAAAAATATACCGTTACTTTATATTGCTCGGCCAGAGTAAAGTATTATACATCCAGCCTGAAATATCCCCTTTGTAACTTACTTTAATCCAGTTACCTTTTTTGTCGACCGGCTTAAAAACTACACCTTTTTTTACAGTTGCAATGATCGAATTTTCTTTGGCAGGTCCGCTTCGCATGTTTGCAGTATCAACTTTAACGATCACCGTTGATTCTTTATTGAGAAGTGACGCATAAATCCATCCTTTATCACCTTCAAAGTCAACAACCTGCGTCCATTCACCTTTCGTGTCCAGTACTTTTAATGGAAATCCCTCAAACACTTCCCAAAGGATGGCATTTTTTGTACTTGGCCCGGATCGAATGTTGACCCCATCTTTTTTCACGCTGACATAATCTGCAGCGAGGCAGGTTGTTGAAAGTAATAATGCTAAAGTAAATATAGTAACAGCAGCAACTTTTTTTCGATGAAGTACGTTTTTAATCATGGCAATTAGTCTCTATTTTATAAATTCGATTGATGTAATGATTTATTATTAACTGATCGGTGGTCTTGCAGAAAAACTCTGAAATGTATAGCACTATCAATCACTCATGTCAATCAGTAGTCTGTAAATGTTATTAGTTCTATAATGTTGAAGTGATTTGAAAACGTATGTAATTATAAATTGTTATTGAGAAATAATTATTGGGCCATAACATGCAGATGAACTTCCTCCAGTATTATCCGAGTCAGTCATAATGGCGATTGCCCCTACTTTTCCCGGTTCTTTTCCAAAATATCTTTTGTAATCTTCAAATACATTTCTTTTTTCAGAAATCCATTTGCCTGTATTTTCATTACCGCTTTCTACGGCAACCATAATATCGTTTGAGGTATACGTACTGGTAACAGCTTTTCCTCTTGGAATTTTATTTGCCCAAATATAATTGATAACCGTTGTATTCCAGAAAAAAACAGAGGGAAAAATTACATAAACTCGCGCAGGATAATCATCACCCGATTTTATATACCCATTGCCACCTTTGACCACATTGTCTGTTTTCCAACTCCAGGAAATATAAGGATATTCTGCAGGGTCATAATTAATTTTGTATACGAGTCCTGAGGCACTGTCGTTACTATTAGCCTTTATACAGGTCCGACCGCTATCATTAATAATGGTATAAATTGTTCTTCCGACAAACCTCTTTTCAGTCCATTTAGATGATAATCCATTAGAGTAATCATCAATTATGATTTCATTGCCGCAGTACGAGCTAGTGGGGAAGATTGATTGAGCAAAGAAAAAAAACAGTACAATTATTAGTTTTCGAATGGCTATAGTTCCCATTTTGTATTACAGAAGTATCACTATAAAATGAACCAGTTTATGTGAAGGTATAATCTGCTCAAACGAGCATCATTTAATATATCATAATTTTTTCAGAGGGAAACCATGTCTGAAGAATTTGACAGTAAAAGTGCTGATACTGTTCCAACGAATAAAAATATGGATTTAGAGACTATTGATAAGTTTAGAGATTTTTCTGAGCACCAGATTTCGCATGTCCAAGAGCTCGTAAAAATTGGACTTGCACTGTCTGCAGAGAAAAATCTTGATCGACTTCTGGAAATGATAGTTAGTGAAGCACGAAGATTCACATACGCAGATGGCGCAACTCTTTATATCAAGAGGGAAAAGGAAGGGCTGCTGGACTTTGCTATTATACAAAATGATACTCTTAACATCAGAATGGGAGGTACCGGGAAATCAATCAGCTGGAACCCGATATCATTAAGCAACCCTGATGGCAGCCTTAATTATCGTAATGTTTCGGCGTATTGCTCTCTTGTTGGCGAAGTCGTAAATATTCCAGATGTGTATAACGCTGAAGGTTTTGATTTTCAAGGTACAAAAGATTTTGATAAAACGACCGGCTATCGAGCGAAATCCATGCTTGTTATTCCTATGCGGAACCATGAAAGTGAAGTTATCGGGGTTCTGCAGCTATTAAACGCCAGAAATTATGAAACGGGTGAAGTTGCTGAGTTCCCGGCGAACGAAATTGAAATCATAACCAGTCTTTCATCACAAGCAGCAATTGCGATAACAAACATGCGCCTTATCAAGGGCCTTGAAGATCTGTTGAATTCATTTGTTCAATCTATCGCAGATGCAATTGATGAAAAATCTCCTTATACAGCTGGCCATATTCTCAGGGTTGCCGGTTTAACTGATCGCATTGCAAAGAAGTTGAATGAATGTAGCACTGGCAAATTTTCGGATGTTACCTTTTCCCAAGAGGAGTTGGCCGAAATTCGTATGATGGCATGGATGCATGATATTGGCAAAATAAGTACACCCGAACATGTTGTGGATAAATCTACCAAGCTTGAGGCTATTTGTGACCGTATTGAATTAATAACTCATCGTATAGAAATATTAAAAAGAGACTTAGTAATTGAACAATTAAAACAGAGGTTGGGCGACGAAGTTTCGGAGATAATCAGTGATCATTCACTACAGGAGAAACTAGACAAACTTGATGAACACCTTGAATTTTTAAAAAATGTAAATCATGGCGGTGAATATCTAACTATTGAAAAGATGAAAAAGATTGAAATACTTTCTTCACTCTATTTTGAACTGGAAGGAAACACAACGCCGCTGCTTAATATTGATGAGGTCGAAAACCTGACGATTAGCAATGGAACTCTGACTGCGAGAGAAAGGCGTATAATAAAAAATCACGTTAATACAACCATAAAAATGCTTGAGGGTCTACCGTTTCCCAAAAAATTAAAAAATGTTCCGTTATTTGCGGGTATGCACCATGAGAAACTGGATGGAAGTGGGTACCCGAAAGGTTTAACGGCCAGTGAAATTCCTTTACAAGCAAGAATATTAGCAATTGCAGATATTTTCGAGGCACTGACAGCCACTGACCGGCCTTACAAGAAAGGAAAGCGCATGTCTGAATCCATGAGGATTCTAGCTGACATGACAAAGCAGAACCACCTTGATAGTGACCTTTGCGATTTTGTGGTTGAGTCTGGGTTGATAGCAGAATATGCAAGAAATGCGCTTCCACTCAAACAGCTGGATGATTTTGAATGGAAAGGAAAATTATATATAATCGCTGAACAGAGCGAAAGTGCTGACTCAATTCTTCAAGAAATGAACTAAAAACTCTATGTTGCCCTTGGGGCCAAGAATGGGGGAGGGCGTTACTCCCATACATTTTAATTGATGCGATTTAGCAAAATTAATTATATCTAAAGTCACTTCCACATGCACGTTCGGGTCCTTAACCACTCCACCTTTACCGACCTTCCCCTTACCAGCTTCAAATTGCGGCTTAATAAGAGCAAGGATTGAAACACTGTCATTGAAAAATTGAATTAACGGTGGTAATAGCAGTTTAAGCGAAATAAATGAGGCGTCGACAACTGCAAGATCCAGAATGTCTTGAATGTCGTTTTTCGTTAAATGTCTCGCGTTGGTTCTTTCCATTACAACTACTCTTGGATCCTGGCGCAGCTTCCAGGCCAGTTGGCCATAACCAACATCGATTGAATATATTTTACTTGCGCCTCGTTGCAATAGACAATCTGTAAATCCACCTGTTGATGCTCCTATGTCTGCACAGATAAATCCGCCTGGATCAATGTTAAAATAATTGAGACCCTTTTCAAGCTTCAACCCTCCGCGACTGACGAAGGGTATGAGGTTGCCTTTTAACTCAATTTTACTATCGATGGGGAAGCTGCTCCCGGCCTTATCAGCAAGATGTCCGTTTACAAAGACCTGTCCGGCCCCGATCATTGCTTGTGCCTTTTGCCTGGTTGGTGCCAGTTTTTGTATTACCAGTAATTTGTCCAATCTTGATTTCATGATTTTTATAGAATGCATTGACTGTTAATTTTCTACGCAATACAATCGGCCGCAATATGCTTGTTGCCAATAATTGTTAATCTTTAAACCTTGACGTGTAACTTCTTACTATAAAGCAATAAACACTGTTGCATATATTTTAGGCATAATACATGCGAAAATATGAAAATGACACTGAAGTAGATTCTGAAACAATATTGCACCGTCTGGAATCAATGATCTCTATTTATTCAGATCGTCGGGTTTTGTCCATTATGTTTCTGGGTTTCTCAAGTGGATTGCCCCTTGCCCTTACCTTTGGGACTTTGACAGTCTGGCTTGCCGAACTTGGCGTAAGCAAAACAACTATCGGCCTTTTTGCAATGGCAGGTACTCCTTATACATTGAAATTCTTATGGGCCCCAATGATAGACAGACTGCCTTTACCGTTTATTTGCAGAAAACTTGGGCAACGCAGAGGTTGGGCAATTACCACACAGATTGCCTTGATTTTTTCAATTATTGGTCTTGGGATAACTGATCCGCTGAATGAAACATTTCTCACAGCTGTTTTTGCTTTACTTGTATCCTTTTGTTCCGCCAGCCAGGACATCGTGATAGATGCATACCGGGTTGAAATACTAAAGGAACGCCAGTATGGAGCAGGTGCAGCAATGCTTGTTCTCGGATATAGAGTAGGAATGCTCGTTTCAGGTGCAGGCGCTCTCTATTTTGCCACATTTTTCGGGTGGTCCCAAACGTATTTAATTATGGCTTTATTCATGTGCATAGGAATTTTTACGGTACTTATAAATCCGGAACCAGAGAGGCAGCAGAGTGTTGAGGCGGCTGAACGGGAAAGAAAAATTGCAGAATATTTTAATAAAAAACAATATTCAGGCCTCATAGGTTCAGAAATCATAAAATCGCTGTATGACGCAATAATAAGCCCTTTTGCCGAATTTATGAGCCGCAGAGGATGGATTGTTATTCTGCTTTTTATTCTCCTGTTTAAATTTGGTGATGCATTGGCCGGTGTGATGAGTAACCCTTTTTTTGTAGAACTTGGTTTCACAAAGATAGAGATTGGTAATATAAGTAAGGCATTTGGCTTGGTCTCTACAATTGTTGGTGGCTTTGTCGGCGGCGTAATCGTAAGCCGTATGGGTATCATGAAAAGTTTGTTTGTATGTGGAATCCTTCAGATGGTGTCTAACCTAATGTTTGTTGTTCAGGCTGCTGCAGGGCATGATTTGCAGGTGTTAACTATTACAATTGCAATTGAAAACTTCAGCGGGGGAATGGGAACTGCTGCTTTCGTGGCATATCTTTCGAGCCTCTGCAATGTTGCATATACTGCCACTCAATACGCACTTCTTTCATCATTTATGGCTTTCGGCAGAACGTTGCTTTCATCTTCTGGTGGGTGGCTTGCGGACAACATGGAATGGGCAACATTTTTCATTGTAACAACAGTTGCCGCAGTTCCCGGACTGCTGATGCTGCTGTTTATGACCAGGTATTTTGTCCAGTCTGAAAAGAGATACTGAGCATACGATTGTATTGCCCAATTAATTAATTCGTTTTTTTGCAGTCTGCGCTTGAGCACTTGAGGGGTACTCTTTTACTAACTTATTATAAATTACTTGGGCCGTATCAATATCGTTTATTTTTTCAAAAGCCATAGCCTGTTTTAGCAAGGCGTCAGGTACCTTGGAGTGTCGTGGGTGTTCGGCTATTACTTTCTGGTATTCAAGAATCGCCAGTTCGAATTCTTTTTGAGCATATAAGGTCTCTCCCGTCCAGAAAATAGAGTTTACAGCTCTATTTCCATTGGGGTAATTGTTCAGATACTCTGTGAATATATTGATTGCTTTACTGTAATTCTTTCCCTTGAATTCTGAGAGGCCTTTATTATAGAGGGCTTCCGAAGAATCTGAACTCTTCTTCTTGTTGGTGGAAGTGTTACTGGTTTTTTCATCTGAAGGTTTTGTTTTGCGTTTATCGGGAGTGATCTCAACCGGTCCTGATTTGCGGGAAGATTTTGCAGCACGAGCTTTTCTTTCCGCAGCCATTGCGGCTTCCCTGGCACGCTGGGCAGCTTCCCTGGCACGCTGAGCAGCTTCCTTAGCTCGGGCCTCTTTAACTTCTCTGAGAGAGTTTTCAGATATAATGAGTTTCCGGTCAAGCTCATCAAGCCTGCTGGATAGCTGATCAAACTTTGTGTTTAATGAGTCTTCCATCGACATAAATCTTGAATTCAGTGTGGTAGCAAATTCTTTGTTCCTTTCCTGGAGCAGGCGGTTGTAATGAGCGCTTTCTTCCAGCTGGGCTTTTAATTCAAGAATTTCGGTCTGCTGTATATCCACCTGATCACTTACTCTTGCCTGGCGCGATTGGACCTGTTGAACGGTTTTCCCCATTGTCTGTTTCAAGTCTTTTTGCACGGCAACGACTTTTTGATCAATAGTACGCATCCGGATATTAGTGTTTTGCATGTCCTGAGTGGTTGCAAAGCATTGAACCAGAAAAGGGGACAAACATATTATGAGCAGAAAGTTTAATTTGGTTTTATTCATGTTTCCCTCGTTTGCAGATAGTTGTTAAAAGCTATAAACTAAAGTGCAAGGTTTTACTGTTTTGTTAATTATCGCTTTTGTTATATACAAAAGATATCTTTTTAGAAAATAAAAAAATAGTCCCTCGCTGAAAATTCAATTCAATCTTTTTGACCATTGTGGCGAATTCTGATTCCCTGCGGCTTTAAATAATGTTCTCATTCCTGAACCGTTTTTAAAAATCGCGCAGATTTTCTTTTCACCATTGCGAATTCGTGTAAAAACTAATTGCCGCCCGTCCGGTGACCAGCATGGAGATTCGTGATCTCCCCAGTATTTCGTAATTCTAACTGGTGTTCCTCCCTCTGGGCGGATAATAAAAATATGGTAATTGCCCTCATATAATCCGGCGTAGGCTATCCAGTCACCTTTGGGTGACCATGATGGTTCGCTGTTATCGCTACCCTCAAATGTTATACGTTTTACTCTTCTGCTTTTTACATCCATCACATAGATTTGCGGTGTACCGCTACGATCGGAGACAAAAGTAATTTTACTACCGTCCGGTGACCATGATGGTGAAACATTTAAACCGGAATTTGCTGTAAGCCTTTTAATTACTTCACCCCTGTCATTCATAAGGTAAAGATCCGGATTCCCGTCTTTACTTAAGGTAATGACCATGTTTTTACCTTTAGGAGACCAGGCAGGAGCAAGGTTCATACCTCGGCGTCTTGATAAGGCCCGGGTAGTTTTGCTTTGTGAAAGATCTGTAATGTACAGATCCTGATTTCCACGGTGATATGATGAATATGATATTTTTTTACCATCTGCTGAAAACCTGGGAGAAACTGCCAGGTTATGATGTCGTGTAACCTGGCGAATATCATCACCCAGAATATCTGAAACGTAAATTTCCTTGTGACCTGTTGCATCAGATACAAAAGCGATTTTTGATAGGCTTATACCAGGTTCACCGGTAAGTTGCTCAATGACCTCATCACAAAATTTGAGGATCATTTGTTTGTGTTTTTTCCAGGGGCCTTTATAACGTCTGCCAAACAGCATTCGTTTTTCTTCGATGTCAAGTATGCGCAATTCGAGGATTATGCCGTCGTTACTATTGCTGTATTGGGCCAAAACAGCAAAATGTGCATTTAGCTCCTCCCAGTCGGTGTTCTGCCGTCCGCCATATGTATCCGGTGAAATTACGGATATAAAACCATGAAACGATAAACCTTTTGAAAGTATATCTGCCATACTTTTGCCCTGTTCAATATATTGGTCGGGCCGTGATTTTTCTACAAAATAGGGAACAGCTACCGGAATTTTGCGAAAATCTGGAGATGTAAAATCGAGATAAATCCGAGCTTCAGATATAGAAACAGTAAAAAGGATGTTGAATGCCAAAAGCATCAGGGATATAAAGCATTTCATAATTAAGACTCTTGATATTTTATATTAAGTCACTCTTCAAAATATGCCACCAGGTGTAAACCGTAGGCCTAATTCAATAAAAGTTTCATCAATTTCTTTAGGGAATGGAGGTAGCGGCGAAGCGTCTCGAACTGCTTTTGCTACAAATTGATTAAAATAAATATTTTCGGATTTTTTTTCAAAATAACTTTTTGAAACTATACCATCAAAACGAACTTTAATAACATACACTGACTTAAGTGAATCATCCCAATTCTGTAGATCCGGGAGTACCCAGTACAATTGAATTTGTTGATAAACATCAGCAATGTATCTTTTCTTTATTTCATCCAGTGCTACGTTTGATCCGGCTGGACCGCTGCTCGCTGCTCTCTCATTTGATTTCATACCTTCTGCCGCTGTTTGAGCAGCGCCGGATGCGCGTATAGACTGTTGCAGGGTTGACAAGGCACTTTGAGCAGCACTTCTGGCTTCCTGTTTCAGGCGTTTAGCTTGTTCTTCAGCTCGGACTTTCTCAAGGGCTCTCTCACGCTTAATCCTTTCTATTTTTTGCAGATCCGGTTTTGGTTTGATCCGTGTTTTCTGTTTTCGTGGTTTGAGAGAAATTATTTTTTCAGGCGTTGTTTGGACCGGAGGGACAGTTTGCTTTGTAATTGAAACAGCTTTTTTAGCAGGTTGTTGTGGGGCAGGTGCCGATTGTTTGCTGGGTGCCGGCCGGCTTATATCTGGAACGCTTACCAGGTCAATTGTATAAACTTCGGGAAAATGGGGCCGGCGGTGGACAAAATACGGCATTGCAATTGCGGTTACCAGAACAAGTAGATGAATTGTAACTGCCTGGGCCAGCGGTGTTTTATATTCCGGCCCGAATCTTTTATGTCCTGCAGGATTATTAATAAACTGCACATTCATACTTCAAGGTCTCGTGTCGGCAGGCTTGGTAATCATTCCGAGTTTCTCGAAACCTGCTTCCTTTATATCGGCCATAACCGATACAACTATTCCGTAAGGTACTTTTTTGTCAGCCTTTAAAAAAATCGGCTTTTGTTGATCTGTCTTCGGCATTGCCGTTAGCTGTTGTCTGAGCAATGTCTGATCAAGTTTTATTTTGTTCAGATAGATTTCACCTTTCTTGTTGATAGCTACTACCAATGGATCTTCCTTCTGTCGCAAGGGTGTCGTAGTCGTTTCAGGAAGATCAACGTCTACACCCTGTGTCATCATCGGTGCAGTTACCATAAAAATGATTAACAGAACTAGCATAACGTCAACAAGTGGCGTTACATTGATTTCCGAAACTAGTCCTTTTCGTCCGTTTCCCTGTATGAATGCCATTTTACAGATTCCGTCCTTTATTGCCTGGTCAGTTACCGGCGATAAGATCTCTTTCCACTAGGTTCAAAAGATCAGCTGAGAAACTTTGCATTTCACTTTCAATCGCAGCAAGCCTGTTTGAATAGTGATTATAAAATATAACTGCAGGTATAGCTACAGCCAAACCTGCCGCAGTAGCAACCAGGGCCTCTGAAATACCTGGTGCAACAACCGCAAGAGATGCGGATCCACGCAAACCTATTTCCTGAAACGAGGTCATAATGCCCCATACTGTTCCAAAAAGGCCGATAAAAGGTGTTGAGCTGCCTGTTGTGGCAAGAAATGGGAGGGCTTTGCTTAGCCTGCTGGATTCTATGTTCTCAGCTTTACGTAAAGTTCTTTTAAGGTTATCCATTGTTGCCAGCTGCATATCAAGAGTTTCTTCAGCACCGTTTTCTGCAGTAAAACTTTTGCTTATTTTCTGAAGCTCACTATAACCAAGTCTGAAAATAGCGGCTTCAGGGCTTACGTCAACTTTACGTGCCGCCCTGTTTGCTTCGGCAAGATTTGCACACTTCCAGAAGGTTTCAAGGAAACCGCGAGATTCTTTTTGTGCCTTTCTGTACAATTTGTGCTTCATCAGGATTATGGTCCAGGAAATAACTGAAAAGGCTAGCAGGAGGAACATGACAAACTTCACCATTGCTCCTGCGTTCAAGATCATATCTAATATACCTAGCTGCACTTATGATATCCTCTTTTTTGATTATTGATTTGAGCTGGATAAATTGATGTATTTTATAATGTTTGTCTTCTGCATGTCAACAAACCGTATATATTCATTTCATACATATTGATATAATTAAAGATTTTCTATCGAACTATCTAAGTATTGCAAAAGTTTTTATTTATTTGGTGCTGAGAAATTCTAAGATAAAAAACCTGAGGCCGCTGCGATATTATCACTATTATAGACAGTTTTGCTGCGCAGTGGTGTTTGCGCTACCGATATTCATCAGGTCTTCTTATTGGCAGTCACAGCACAGGCAAAGTCAACTTTTACTGCTACCTTGTCATTTATCAATACAGTACCCTTCAGAAACCATGCATTACCAATAGTTTCTGAAAGATTTACTTTCATGCGTATAATGTCTCCTGGAAGAACTTCACGTTTGAATTTTGCAGAGTTGATTCTAGTAAGGACCGGTACCTTCTCAGGATTATCATTATTTTTCCCCTCTTTCAGTTGGGAAGATATAAGTATGGCACCGGACTGAAAAACAGCCTCACATAGTATAACTCCAGGAACCAGGGGATATTTCGGATAATGCCCTTGAAAAAAATCAAGCGTATCATGAAACATTTTTTCTGTTTCAATACTATCGGATTTCAGGGATAGAATTGTGTCGACCCAAAGAAAAGGTGGACGATGCGGGATGTATTTATAAATTTCTTCTTGTCCTGTTGTATTATTACAATCCACCATCAACCTCAAGAACAGACCCTGTAATATATGACGCGTCTCGGCCCGCAAGAAACAACACAGCGGAAGCAACTTCATCAGGTTTCCCGAATCGCTTCAAAGGTATTTGTTTACGGTATTCTGAAAGCTGTTCATCTGACAACCCGTCCAACAGGCCTGTTTCAATAAATCCGGGAGAAACGCAGTTTACAGTTATTTTCCTTTTTGCAACTTCTTTTGAAAGGGAATGCATGATGCCTATTTGACCTGCCTTGGATGCTGCATAATTAGACTGGCCGGCAAAACCCAGGTGCGCCATGGGTGAAGTAATATGAATTATTCGGCCGTATTTTTGTTTCATCATGAGAAGAACAGCATGTTTGCTCATGTTGTAAGTGCCGGTAAGATTAACATCCACAACCTTATTCCAGTCTTCAGGAGGCATCATGGCAAGAACCTTGTCTCTTCGAATTCCTGCATTATTTACTAGGATATCGATGGTATCGAACTTTTCTTCAACCTCTTTATAAAAATCTGCAACAGCACTGTGATCGGCAACATCAAATTTATAAAGATAAAAGCGATCGGAAAATCGGGAATTTTCAGATTTAAATATTTCGGCAGCTTCATCATTTCCTGCAAAAGTGCCAATCACAGTTGCACCCGCTTCAAGAAAAGAAATTGCCAACGCTTTACCGATGCCACGAGTTGCTCCGGTAATTATTGCTTTTTGTCCTTTGAAATCAGGCATTTTCTCTCCAAAAAATTAAAATATATTACAGAGTTTCATATGTGATCCAAATATTTAATCAGCTTCGTAAATATGCATCGGCGTCGTTAGCAACAATAACACCATAGTTAATGGCGCCAAGCCAGCCGGACATGATAATACCAACAGAGCCGACATGAAACAATCCTTTTACAACTTTGGAGATAGATCTGGAAACGTCTAGACCTTCAAACTTGGTTCCAAAAGAGGTACCTTTCGTATGAAAGGTATATCTGTGAAAGGTTTTTGGAGTGGCAGCTTCAAGCCAGTCGCATTTATCGGTAACTCCAGGAAGGTATTTTTCAAGGTCGCTCATAGTGCGCTTAATCAAATTATCTTTCTCCTGCTGATAATTATCATCGGTTAAATGCGCCCAGTCATCATACCGTGCGTTCATTGAAGCAACTATTGTGTAACGGTTATGGCCCGGTCTGGTTTTGGGGTAGTAGACAGAGAAAGTTTTACTTTTTGTGTGCATGTCGAGAAGCTCTTCTGATGAAAAATGTTCTGCTTTTGATGTGAAAAGAAGGTCGCCGACATCATCAATAATTTCTCCGTCCTTTATACCAATATATACCTGACAACTAGAGTTATTGACTCTGACTTTGTTAGTAGCTTCCTGAAATTCTTTTGGAAAGGCATCTTTCCCTGCAAGGTTATTGATTGTGTTAAGTATGCCGCTATTGGATATCACACAGGGGGCTTGTATAAAACGTTCTTCACCATTTCCCTCGGCCATGACTCCACGAACTTGCCCCTTTTCAATGACAATTCTGTTAACCTTGGCTCTTGTACAGATTTTCACACCGTTTTTAACCAGTTCTTCTTCCATCATGCCAATGAGCTGATCAGTACCGCCTTTAAAAGTAAAAACACCCTTATTCATGAAATTTGAAAAGACAATACCATAAGTAATAGCTGGGTCTTCCATGGTGGAACCATTTGCATATGTTATTGGTTCCATTAACAGACGATGAACATCGGATCGACCGGGGAAAAACTTTTCAAAAAGTTCCCTTGTGGTCATAGACTGGTCATCGTAAAAATTCATGCTGCCTATTGTTGAGAAGAAATTTTGAATAACCTCGTTCTTAATACCGAATTTATTCTGCAATATGTCGGTAAAATCCTGGCGCTCAAAAGTTGTTTGCAAGGAAAACTGTGGGTTGTCAAATACAATGTTTTTCAGTTGTACAATAGAGTCCATTATGGCGCGATTCCAGTATTTACGGCATGTTTTGACCATCCCGTAAGGAAAACCGTGCAATGAAACATCAAAAATATGGCCTTTTCTTTTAAACCATGTTGCCAGACCGCCCAACTGATGATGGTGTTCGACAAGAAGAATACTATGTCCGGCGTTTGCCAAGCGGTTTGCAGTAGTTAGACCGCCCAGCCCGGAACCGATAACTATTGCATCATAACTTTCTGAAGCGGTATCTAAGGATTTAAGTGACATTGTAATGAATGATTTATACTTTTTATGGTGTTGTCTTTTCGTATAAATTAAGTTGGAAAACTTCCGGAGTGGTTTTGGAGTATTTGAAAAAATATACTGGTTATCTATATTTTAGACCAGGTTTATCTATTTAAACTTTTCCCAAGATATGCTGATTAACAATTGAAACTCCACTCAGCATGGAACCAATAATTCCCAGATATCCCTGATCTGTTCCGGCTATATATAAATTTTCATAGGCGCCGTATTCATTCCTGATCTTTCCATCCTTTAACTTGCAGGCGCTACCGTATATAGCGCCTTGTGCTCTGCCTGTATACTTTTCAATAGTTACAGGGGTAAAGGAGTCTTCATATACAACGTTTTCTTGATAATTCCCAATTATTTTACTTACCGTTTTAACAGATTTTTGATTCCAGCTGTCTTTCATATTTACGTATTCATCAGATTCTCTATTAATAGAGGCCTGCTTCCAAATATCATAGTTTGCCTGGTGTGTGACGCGAAGCTGAAAAATATCTTTTTCAGGAAGGTCTTTAAAATTTTCAGGGAAACAAATAACTCCACTGTTGATATCAACAGCCTCAGCAGGCTTTTCATAGCGAAAATGATCACTGATGTTGTAAAAAATTATAGTCTGGTCGCTGGTGATCTTATTTTTGGTTTCTGCAGGAAGGATATGAATTGATTCAGTAAAAGTAAGCTTTCCTTTCAAGGAATCAATTTTATTTTTTTTAAATGAAGTATTATTGTTAAGTAGCTTCAGGGTTTCTGGGTATCCTATTGTAGTAAGGACAAAATCTGCAGTTATTTCTTCACCGGAATGTAGGCGTACACCCTGTATAAAACTTTTATTTTCACTACTTGAAATTATGTTGTTAACTCCAGTTTTAAGTCGTATCTTTCCCCCAAAATTAATATATTTCTGTTTGAGAAGTTGCAGAAAATCCTTCATTGTTCCATCAGGTCGAAAAAAACCCTCCTGATAGATAGAGCGGAACATTATTATAAACTGATTAAAGTCCATGTCATTTTCTTCGCTGGACCCATAAAACAGCAGGGGACAGAGCAGCATGTCTGTCAGAAGTTTGTTGTTAAGTGCCGCAAGAATTTTTTTCCTGGCAGAAACGTGAGGCCCAGGTACGAAAGCATTGATTCTGTCAATTTCACTAACGAAACTGATGAAACGATCGATGGATTCAGGGAAGTGTCTTGATATTTCATCTTTCAACAAATTAAAATCGTTTGAAAAATGAAGAGTTGGCCGGTCTTGGAAATATATACGACTTGAGAACTGTTCGTGAAAACCCACCTGTTGTCGAGAAATTTTTAACTGCCGAAACAACCTGTTAATAGGCGCACTTTTTACGTCGGGTGGGGCAAAATTGGTTATGGCATGCAACCCGGTTTCGAGAAGGAATCCTTTTCTATAGTAATACGAATTAAGACCACCTATCCTGGAATGTTTTTCGAGGATGAGAACATTTTCACCAAACCGGGCGAATCGTATACCGGCGGCGAGCCCTGAAAGGCCGCCACCAATGATAATGAGGGAATAGCTGCTCAATGTCCTTTTTAAGAACTCTGAAGCCTTGGTCCGAGGTAGTTGACGCAGCTGTCAAGTGAGGCTAGCTCAGGATAATCGGCTTCAGGTATCTGGATTTTGTATCGTTTACGCAGTTCCATAACAATGTCAAGAAAGTCCATCGAATCAAGATCAAGCTGATCACGAAGAGCTTCCTTGGGATTGAGGCTACTGAGGTCGGCATCCTCGTCTATATCCTGTATGATTTCAATAATTACATTTTTAATTTCTTCAAGTGTCATTGAGTATTTCTCCTTAACATTGCAGCTATATAAATCCTCATTCGTATTTTTTAATTATAACTACGGAATTGATTCCTACCATACCGAAGGAATTATTCAAAATAGTTCTAACATTTTTTATCTTTTTAGCTTCATTTTGTACAAGATTTGGAAGGTTGCACATTGGGTCAAGATTTTCTAGATTTGTTGTAGGGTGAACGATGTTATCTTCAAAAGCTTGCAGGTTGCCGGCAAGTTCAAGAACGCCTGCTGCACCCATAGCGTGACCTATAATACATTTTGTATTATTTATATACGTTGAAGAGCTGTTTGCAAATACTTCTCTTACCGCTGAACATTCCTCTATATCACCTTGTTTTGTGCCAGTGGCATGTGTGTTCACAATATCAATATCTTCAGGTTTAAGGCCTGCGCGATCCAAAGCTTTAATCATACATTCAGCTTGTCTTTTGCCATAAGGCAAGACAAAATCCCGTGCATCAGAGTTCATGGCATAACCGACAATTTCACCATAAATTCTGGCGCCTCTCTTTAATGCGTCATCCAGTCTTTCAAGTGTATAAAGACACGCTCCTTCTGAAACAACAATGCCATTTCTGTTCATATCAAAAGGGCGGCATGCTTTTGCAGGATCATCATGAGCAGCGAGTGCATTCTGTGCTTTGAAGCTTGCAAATATTCCAAATGATCCGGTACTTTCTGAGATTCCTCCGGCCAGGGCAAGGTCAACATCACCCAACTGTAACATTTGTGCACCCTGGATCAGCGCTGCATTACCTGCAGCACAGGCTCCGCCAATAGAATAATGTGGTCCGGTAATTCCCAGACTCATGGTTATTTCTCCGGCGGGATTATTTAATACTGTTCTTGGATTATGGTGATGTGTCCAGTAGTCAGTGTTGTAATCGAACTGACTTATATTATAAATTTCGTTTTCAGTTTCAACTGTACCGTGTTCTGTAAGTCCAATATACACTCCTGTTTTATTAGGGTCGTACTCAGTGAAATCAATTTGGGCATCATTTATTGCTTCATGAGCTACATAAACTCCAAGGCAGCCGGCTCTTGTTCCTCTTTTATTTTCCTTTTTTTTACGGTACTTCGTTTCAGCAAATGAACATATTCCTGCTGGAACTCTGCCAACGTAACGGAGATCAATTTCGCTGATACCGCTTTGACCGTCAATCACTTTTTGTCGGAACTCAATTAAGTTGTCAGCGTTTGGAGATGCCAGACCAACACCGGTTATAACAATCCTCTGCTTTTCAGGAGATTCGGTCATTATAATTATCTATATTAATAACAGAGCCGATAAGCTTTTGTTCGTATTAAATAAATCTGCCAGTTAGCAGCTAATAATTTCTAAAGTGGATATTTATTTTTTAAGAAAATCAAATTGTAAAACATGAATTTAAATAGCTAAAAACGATCTAATATAGTCGATAATTTATATAATGTCGACCATGAAAAGGAAATTAATAATGAATTGAAAATATATGGACTACAGAACTAATTTTATTTAATCTCGTCTCTTTCATTGGATATGTTTATTTTTTTAAATTGATCTTTGTACATGTATGAGAATGAGCTTAAACAGAAGATAATTTTGTAGGGAACCTTTATTTACTGATTTTAATTCATATATTAATTTGAGTTTGATAGGGACTTGTTCCCATAGGTACTTATCTGTCTAGAAGATCTTTTATTAATAATTGTATTGTATTTATATATAGCTTTCAGAGGAGAAAACACATGGTCCAGAATATAATTGATGTTGTTATCATAGGTGCAGGACCTGCTGGTTTGCAGGCCGCTGTCCACGCGGTTCGTAAAAAAGCCAGCGTGACAGTATTGGGTCGTATTGAAAGAAGCAGCTTATATTGGGCCCATGTTGAGAACTACTTATGTATAGATGGTGTTAAAGAGGGACAAGAGCTGTTGGAGACTGGAATTAATCAGATAAAAAGATTCGGTGCCAAAGTTCTTGAAGAGGATGTACTTCACATTGATCAGAATGACTCATTATTTTTAATAAAAACAGAAAGCGGGACAGATTTACAGGCGAGGTCGGTGATTTTTGCAACTGGGACCTCAAGGAAGAAACTGAAGGTAAAAGGAGAAAAAGAACTGTCCGGCAAAGGTGTCAGTTATTGTGTTGACTGCGACGCTAATTTTTATCGGAATGTGAGAGTTGCAGTCGTGGGAAATGAAAGTGCTGCTGTTGACGGGGCTCTGACTTTGCTTGGGTATGCTTCGGATGTGTTCCTGATAACGAAAGGTCTCACTGTCACAAATGAATTAAAAGAAAAATTGAATTCCAGCAATGTGAAAGTACTGGATGAAAACTGGGTAAAAGAAATTACCGGTGTAAACATGGTAGATGGTCTTATTTTGGAAGATGAAGAAAACCTGGATGTTGAAGGGATCTTTATCGAACTTGGTGCCAAGGGTGCTATAGAACTGGCAACAAATTTAGGAGTTCAACTCGACCAGGAAACTTTTACCCACATAGATACAGACAAAAAACAGAAGACAAATATTGCGGGGATTTTTGCCGCCGGAGACATTTCCGGACAGCCATATCAGATGGCAAAAGCAGTTGGTGAAGGTTGTGTTGCTGGTTGGGAAGCCGCCAATTATTCACTGAAAAAGAAAAGAAGTTAGTAAATCGAATACAATATTGTACTGACATTCAGCCTACAATACATCTAAAAGATATAACCCATTTTATATGTCAACCGAAATGGCTCAAATTTTAGAAGTTATAGATCTTGCAAAAGAATTTCCAGAAGTGAAAGCTGTTGATGGTATAAGTTTTTCTATCAAACAAGGGAGCTGTTTCGGACTGCTTGGCCCCAATGGAGCCGGAAAGACAACGACTATTGAACTTATTGAAGGAATATATTCACCTGACTCCGGCGAGGTTCTATATAAAGGTAAACACCGGGCCAATCGTTTTAAGGAAGAGGTCGGCATACAGTTTCAGAATACTGAACTTCCTCAATTTCTAACTGTACGTGAGACACTTGAAATGTTTCGTAATCTCTATGGCAGAAAAGCTGACCTGAAAGGATTGATAGAATCATGCCGTCTTCAGGAAATATATAATCAAGATAATAGGAAAATTTCGGGGGGACAAAAACAGAGGTTACTCCTGGCAATGGCACTTGCAAATGATCCGGAACTTTTATTCCTTGATGAACCGACAACCGGTCTTGATCCACAGGCCCGTCGATATTTGTGGGACATTGTCCAGCAGATAAAATCTAATAATAAAACGGTTGTTTTGACTACCCATTATATGGAAGAAGCTCAAATATTGTGTGATACTGTGGCGATTATGGACCACGGTAGGATTATCGCCATGGGTGCACCGGAATCGCTACTTACAAAATACTGCAGTGGTACAACTATTGTCCTAACCAGAAATATTGACGATAGTGATTTACACGACATTCCCGGGTTGTTATATCGCAAAGAAGACAAAATTGAAATACAGACTGATACTCCCAATGAATGTATTAAGTTTCTGCTTGAAAAAGGGATAGACATGTCAGGGATGTCCGTACGTTCTCAGAATCTAGAAGATCTTTTCCTTAAACTTACCGGAAAAGATATCAGGGAATAAAAAGTGTAGTTATCATGTGGAAACGAATCTGGACTTTATTCAGCGCGAGAAATAAAGAGTTTTACCGGGATAAGTCTGCTCTTGGCTGGAATTTTCTATTTCCGTTCCTGATAATAATCGGATTCAGTTTTATTTTCAGCGAAGACAGCCAGACTTTTTATAAAGTAGGTGTAATACAGTCTGATAACCAGTTAGTTACATCCGTAAACGATGAACATTTAAATACATTTCTGCAAACCAAATATATTGAATTTGTTCCATTTGATTCTGACGAAAAAGCGTTAAACATTTTGCAACATCATAAGATCGACCTTGTTATTAATCCGGCTGAAAAGCAATATTGGATAAGCGATTCATCTCCAAAGGGATATATTGCTGAAAAACTTTTATGGTCAGGAAAAATTGAATCAAAAGTAGAGTATATCAAGCAGAATATCGATGGTTGGGAGGTACCTTACATCGAATGGCTTTTTCCTGGGATTCTGGGGATGAATATGATGTTCAGCTCTCTATTCGGGGTTGGATATGTAGTAGTGCGCTATCGAAAAAATGGTGTATTAAAAAGGTTGAGTGTTACACCTACTAGACCTTTTGAATTTTTAACAGCCCAGGTTGTATCCCGTATGTTTCTGCTTCTAGTCACGACTGCAATAGTATTTGTGGGATGCAAAACAATATATGGCTTTGAAAATCGCGGCTCATATGTAAGTCTCATATTTATCTGTTCACTTGGTGGTTTCAGTATGGTCGCGCTTGGTTTACTGATAGCATCGCGCAGTAGTAGCGAAGAATTTGCGGGCGGCATATTAAACCTGATTTCCTGGCCTATGATGTTTCTCTCGGAGGTTTGGTTCTCACTTGAAGGTTCAGAGCCATGGGTTAGAAAATTATCCTCATTTTTTCCGCTTACCCATCTTGTTGATTGCGCTCGCAGAATAATGAATAACGGGGCAGGCTTATTTGACTTAACCTATCAGATATCTGCCCTTGCAGTAATGTCGGTACTTTTTCTGACCTTAGGTTCTCTGCTTTTCAAATGGCAGCGTATTTGACATAAATTTTATTATTTATATTAACAATTTTCTTAATTATTATAGAATACAATCCGATACTATATAAAACCTATTGATATTACTAATTAGCTTTTTAGTATTATGGAAAAGCGGGTATAATTATATTGGCATGTTTTTTCCAATAATATTTAATCTTGGGAAGCTTAAACTAAAACCTCGGAGATTATGTTTGTCATGGAGAATTTAGCTGCTGACTATTCTGAAGATGCTTCCAGAATTCTTATTGTAGACGATGAATTATATATCTGTAAAACGCTTGCTCGTTGGCTTGAGCCGGAAGGTTATTTGTGTGATATAGCTGAAAGTACAGATGATGCCCTGCAAATGCTTGATAAGAATTCTTACAAATTGCTCATTTCCGATATAAACATGCCGGGTAAATCAGGAATTGAACTATTAAAATTCACCAAAAATTCATATCCTGATTTGGCAGTAATTATGGCGACAGCAGTTGATGAAAAAAACATCGCGATTCATGCGTTGGAACTTGGCGCTTACGGATACATGATAAAGCCATTTGACAAAAACGAGATAATTATCAATGTTGTGAATTCTCTTGAAAGAAGGCGGTTGACTGTTGAAAGTTTAGAGTATGAAAGAAAACTTGAGCAGGAAGTAAGCGAACGCACGGCAGACATCAGGCGCCGTGAGGAAGAAATTGCCATGCGCCTTGTCTGGGCCGCTGAATATCGCGATGATGATACAGGTGAGCATATCAGGCGTATAGGTGCTGTTTCAGCTATGCTTGCTCAAAATATTGGCTGGTCACCAGAGGAAGTAGACAAGATCAGGATTGCAGCTCCTATGCATGATGTTGGCAAGATAGGAATTGCTGATTCCATTTTACTGAAGCCAGGCAAACTGACTGCTGAAGAGTTCGAAACAATAAAAACTCACTCTCAGATTGGGGCAGGTATCCTCGGAGGGTCGGACATACCATTACTCCAATTGGCCAGTGAAATTGCACAATCTCATCATGAGAAATGGGACGGTTCCGGGTACCCCCTAGGGCTTGAAGGAGAAGAAATACCTGAATCTGCGCGAATTGTTGCTATAGCTGATGTATATGATGCTTTATCATATGACAGGGTTTACCGGCCGGCATTTCCCGAGGTAAAAGTTTTATCCATAATGAATGAGGGCAACGGGAGTCACTTTGATCCCAGAATTTTTAAAGCATTTTTAGAGCTGTTACCTGAATTCAGAAGAATACAAAAACGAAAGCATTAACATTGAAAGAAAACTTCAAATATCAACATCAGAAATTCTCTTATGTTCTGATATGGCCTTTTTTGCTTGACTGAAACCTTTAGTATCACCAACCATAATACACCCTACAACTATTTCGTTATCCAATACATATTTTCTGTAGGTCCGGTCGGTTGATTCCAGCCGGCTTTCAAGCCTGTTCTCATTATCGATATTGCCTGCCGAAGCAACGTCAAGCCCCGCAACTTTTAATGTGGTTGCCATAGCGGACCCACTATAGAAAGCTTTACCGCCACCCATGTTAATACCGGCAATTATTCCCTGTTCCATGGCGGCAGGCCAGATGCCGTAGAGAAAGTTTTTATATTGAGCGACGTCGCCGGCTGCATACACATTATTATGACTCGTAAGCATTTGATTATCAACAAGGACTCCCTTGTCGGCTTTTATGCCTAATTTCTGGGAGAGTGACAGGTCCGGCCTGATTCCAGCAGAAATTATGACAATACCAGCATGCAGTGTTTCTCCATTATCGAGTTCTACTGCAGTTTCACTGCAAACACTTGATATTTTAGAAGTTGATACACCAAGCCGGAATGTAAAACCCATTTCTTCAAGAAGGTGTTGCAGTGTATCGGCTCCAGCTTCATCAAGTTGTCTGGGTAAAAGTCTCGGGAAGAACTCAACTATTGAAACTTTTTTGCCGAGCTTCCTTAATGCGTTTCCAGCTTCAAGCCCCAAGAGTCCACCGCCAATAATAACAACTGTATCTGTTAGTTCTGCAGCACTTACTATTGCATTGGCATCACAAATTGATCTGAGGGTGAATACTCCTTCCTTTTTTACACCTTCTATTGGAGGTATAAAAGAATTGCTTCCAGTGGCAAGTAATAAAGAGTCATAATGTATCTTTTCACCGGTCCCAATATTAACAAAATTTTCATCGAGATTTCCACCTGTAATTCTAGTGGAGATCATCAAGTTAATCTCTTTGTTTTTATACCAGTGCTCCTTGCGGGCAATAAGCTTATCTTCTGAAATTTCACCGGCAATATAATCTGCAAGCCGTGTCCTGTAATAGAATGGGATGGTCTCATCTGATATTATAGTTATCTGGCCTTCATTATCCTGCTTACGTATGTATTCTGCAGCAGTGGTGCCAGCAACACCATTACCTATTATCAGATACTTTTTCATTCGGGGAAATCTCCCATTATATGAACGTACTGATGTATATATTTATAACAGAATTGATTCTGTTCCAGAAAAGGAATTATTGTTTACTCTTTTTCAAAGTCATCTTTTCCTGCACCACATACAGGGCATACCCAGTCATCAGGCAGGTCTTCGAAGGCGGTACAAGGGGGAATGCCATTATCGGGATCACCAGCTTCAGGGTCGTAAACATAGCCACAGATTGTGCATACATATTTGTCCATATTTTTCTTGCTCCTTATTTTAATTTATCATTCATTTGATCACTTATTAAACATTAATAATTCGTTTAATTAACAATTTAAATAGAACATGTATTAGATATAAAATGAGATGACAATTGCAATATAAAATATACCCAAACCTGATATTTTATTAGTAATATATTTTTATAATATGAAGCAAATTAACTTTTAAAATTTAAAGATCAAATACTTATTATTAAATTAGGAATATTAATCTTTTGAAACACAGGCAGAAAAGTGGATGATAAGAAATATATGAAAATTGCACTGGATGAAGCAAGAAACGCAGCTGAAAGAGGTGAGGTGCCGGTAGGCTCAGTAATCACTGATAAGAATGGAAAAGTGCTTGCTGCTGATGGAAACCGCTGCATAGAATTGAACGACCCATCTGGGCATGCGGAGGTATTGGTTTTAAGAGCTGCTGGAAAACTCATTAATAACTACAGACTTTCTGGAACAACTATATATGTCACACTCGAACCTTGTGCTATGTGTGCTGCAACCATGATCCATGCCAGGGTGGCAAGGCTTTGTTACGGGGCGTCAGACCCTAAAGCAGGAGCAGTTTATTCGTGCTATAATATTGGAAGCGATAACAGGATGAATCACTCATTTGCTATCCAGGGAGGAGTTCTTGCAGAAGAGTGTAGTGAACTACTCAGGAATTTTTTTAAGATAAAGAGAGACTGAGATTAACTTGTAACTATAAATCGTCATAATAATACTGTATATTGCAGTTATTCATGGCCACTCGCAGCACTTTTTTTAATTGAAAATTTATCTGTATCAGGGTAAAGAGTGTGACTCGTTTCTGTATCATGTTTGAGGAGAGGTGACCGAGTGGCTTAAGGTGCACGCCTGGAACGCGTGTGAACGAGAGTTCCGTGAGTTCGAATCTCACCCTCTCCGCCACCATATTAGATTCAGTGTGATAGCCGGGTCCTGCGCAACAAAGACTCGCGAACTCCGCCAGATCCGGGAGGAAGCAACGGTAGTGAGATTCTTTGTGTGCCGCAGGGTGCCTGGCTATCCTTTTTTCTTTAGTTCATTTCTATATATTTCAAATGTTCATTTCTTCATTGATTGCATTTTCAACTCCGTGTATGTTCGAATTAATTGTTACGCTTCATTAATGTCTTTATTCCGGAAATCATGATGACTTCTGAATACTTGTAAGAAAATTATTTAATTGATCATGTCTTACTTGGTACTTGCCAGAAAGTGGCGCCCACAAACATTTGAAAACGTAATTGGTCAGAAACCTGTTGTACGTACCCTGCAAAATGCAATTGAGCGTAACCGTGTTCCGCACGCAATGTTGTTCAGCGGAGTACGTGGTGTAGGAAAAACGACTCTGGCCAGGATCATGGCAAAATCACTTAATTGTGATACTGGTATTGTAAAAATCCCCTGCAACAAATGCGCTTCCTGCACAAGTATTACTGATGGCTCTTCGGCTGATCTTCATGAAATTGACGGTGCATCAAATCGCGGCATTCAGGAAATAAGAGAGCTTAAGGAAAATATACGATTTTATCCTTCTCGTGATCGTTTTAAAATCATTATCATAGATGAAGTGCATATGCTTACAACGGAGGCTTTCAACGCTCTGTTGAAAACACTCGAAGAACCTCCTGAACATGTAATTTTCATGTTTGCAACAACCGAGCTTCATAAAATTCCTGTGACTATTCTGTCACGCTGCCAGCGCTATGAGTTGAAACGGGTACCTGCAAATGAGCTTGCTGTTTTTTTCAGGATGATTGCTGCCAAAGAAAATGTAAAAATATCGGATAATGCTATTGATATGATTATTCGTGAAGCAGGAGGAAGTGTGCGAGACGGCCTCAGTCTTCTTGATCAGGTATTTTCATTTTCCGTAAGTGACGAAGCAACTGGCGTACTTCATGTTACTGATGAAGATGTGGTGCAGGTTCTCGGCCTTGTTGGCAGTGAGACTCTAGAAGCTCTTGCACGTGCTGTTCTTACAGGCGATTTGCAGAGGTGCCTTACTTTGCTTGATGAAACATACTCGTTTGGTATAGATTTGAAACGCTTTGTTAATGACTTGCTGCTGTATTTCAGGGCACTGCTTATCTGTAAAACTACACAGCAACCTCATAGAATTATTGATTCTTCCGATCAGGAAATACAATCAATGACTGCTCTATCGAAAGATTACAGCCCAGAAACCCTGTATCATATGTTTAATCTCTTCCAGAAAAGTGTGGAGCAAATTCAATATTCCTCACAGCCAAGAATAACCTTGGAAATAGCTCTTATAAAGTCTGTACAGGCTGGAAATATTGTTCCGGTTGGCAATATATTGGAAAATCTTGATAAGATTTTAAAAGGTGAAGGACTTCAAAAATATGGAAATTCAATAAAGCATCCTTTGATGTCAGAAGATGTAAATTACAAAGCCAAAACAGATAATGAAGAAGATATTGCGAGGGTAAAAGTTTCTGAAAAAGAAAGAGAACCTTTTTCAAAAGCTATTGATCATTCTGGAGATGCGAATTCAAAGATGACCAAGGAAGAAATATCTGGTCCACCAGAAGTAGAGATAATTAAAACTAAACCGAAGGACCTGAGAAAAAACTGGGATGAATTTATCCATTATATTATGGACAGAAAAAAATGGATGGCCCATACCCTTCAACTTTGTTCCGGAGCAACGGAACAAGACAATGAACTTCTCTTGAAATTTGATGATCAATCTGATTTCAAAATGCTGCAATCATCAGAAAACATTAAATACCTCACAGAGTTTGCCCAAGATTTTTTTCAAAAAGAACTCAAAGTAAAATTTAAACTTCGAGGTGAGAACACCCCCGGTAACGAAGGACAGGAAGATGGACTTCCACAGGAAGAAAGACGTGCTTTGGTGAAGGATCCCCTTGTACGGATGGTTACAGACGTGCTTGATGGACATATTACGAACGTTAGAACTGGTCCAAGAAGCCGTTAAGGTTCTCATGCAGTTCCTTTCTGAACACTCCAATTTTCAAACATTTATTAATTTTATTGTTTATAATTATGAGGTCTTAAAATGGATATGAGTAACCTAATGAAACAGGCCCAGGACTTTCAGCAAAAAATGAATGAACTCCAGGGCGAGCTGGCCAAGAAAACTGTATCAGCAAGTGCTGGCGGCGGTATGGTTTCAGTAACAGTTAATGGAAAAAATGAAATTGTTTCTATTACCATCGAAAAAGAAGTAATAGATCCTGAAGATCCTGTCATGCTACAGGATCTTATAGTGGCTGCAGTTAATGATGCACTGAGGAAGGTACAGCAGATGACCCAGCAGGAAATGAGTCAGCTAACCGGTGGTATGAAAATCCCGGGTCTATTTTAGTTAAAGATATATTACAGGAATTTATTGAAATGCACGTTGTTCCTCCCTCCCTTGAAAGATTAATCCAGGATTTAAACCGTCTTCCAGGAGTTGGAAAGAAAACAGCTACAAGACTGGCATTGTTTATAATGCGTAGACCTGCGGCCGAAGCACTGAATCTGGCCAAGGACCTTTCTGAACTTCACAGCTCAATTCGCTTATGCTCCAGTTGCTTCATATTCTCAGAAACAGACCCATGCTCTATTTGTGCAAATCCTAAACGTGACAGCAGTTTGATCTCTGTTGTCGAAGAACCTGCAGATCTTATGGCAATTGAGAAAACAGGTGCTTACCAAGGATTGTATCACATTCTCCATGGAGTTCTTTCTCCAATGGACGGGATAGGTCCTGAAGAATTAAAGATAAATGAACTTGTAGAGCGTATCAAGAATCGCGATGTAAAAGAGGTTCTTATCGCAACAAGTTCTACTGTTCCTGGGGAAGCAACAGCATCTTTTCTGATCAGACACCTTGAAGAGATCGCTGTCAAAGTTACCCGCCTGGCATGTGGAATACCTATGGGCATGGACATAAAATATGCAGACGATATGACACTATCCAGGGCAATTGCAGATCGTCATGAAGCTACTTGAAAAAAACTTTAAAAAGTACAATCTAAACTAGATAAACCTTGACATAGAAGGCAATAGCTGGTAATTCGTTCATGCTTTACCACTCCGTTTCTTACTGTTTTTTGGCAGCTGGTTTTGGATTCTTTTCAATAATAGATGCAAAGGCAAGATTGACGGGCATTTACAGGCGCGTAGCTCAGTGGGAGAGCGCTACCTTGACGTGGTAGAAGTCGGCGGTTCGAAACCGCCCGCGCCTACCAGATTAATTTTAAATGAACTCAACAAACATTTTAGCATACTTTAATATGTAGGCTTCGCACGTGTGTTGGTAATGTTACATGTATAAAACACGAAGCCTGCTTTTTTGTTTTTATAACAGGTTATATTGGCATGGCAGAGATATCCATATCCCTAGTAGGGGGTGAAAAAAAACTTGTTTCCTCTGATTTGACAGTGGGTGATGCGGTTGCTGAGCTTGTTTCCAACAAGCTGCGCAAACAAACTCTTGCTGTTCGAGTGGGAGACAATTTAATTGACCTTTCTTCGCCTTTGGCAGATCTGTCGGATACCAGGATTGAAATGGAACCTGTTAAAGCTGATTCTGATGAAGGACTTGATATCCTCAGACACAGCTGTGCGCATATAATGGCACATGCAGTAATTGACTGCTTTGGACCGGATGTGAAAATTGCAATCGGGCCTTCAATTGCAGATGGATTTTACTACGACTTTGATCGAAAGATTCCTTTTACACCAGATGATTTTTCACGCATTGAGGACCGAATGCAGGAAATAGTAAATTCTGCACAACCTTTTGAAAAGAAAACATTATCTGTTCAAGAAGCCGCCAAGCTTTTTGATGAAAAAGGCGAACATTATAAAGTTGAAATCCTTCAGGAAATTGACGACGAAAACGTCAGCCTTTACCAGCTTGGGGATTTTGTTGATTTATGCAAAGGACCTCATGTACCACATTCCGGTTGGGTAAAAGCTTTTAAACTTATTAAGCTTGCTGGAGCATATTGGCGTGGTGATGAAAATAAAGCCATGCTTCAGCGACTGTACGGGACCGCTTTTTTTGACAAGAAAGCCCTTAAGAAGCATTTATTTAGCCTCGAGGAGGCTAAGAAGAGGGATCACAGGAAACTTGGCAAAGAACTTGGACTTTTTACAATTCAAGATCAGGTCGGTCCCGGGCTCATTTTATGGCAGCCAAAAGGATCCCTCTTAAGAAAACTCATTGAGGATTATTGGAAAGAAGAGCATTACAGAAACGACTACGAGCTTTTATACACCCCTCATATTGCGCGTCTTGATCTTTGGAAAACAAGCGGACACCTCGATTTCTATGGAGAAAATATGTATTCATCCATGGATATCGATGATATTAAATACCAGTTAAAACCGATGAACTGTCCATTCCATATCGGTATCTACAAATCTTCGATGCGGAGTTATAGGGAGTTCCCCATTCGCTGGTGCGAATTGGGGACTGTTTACAGGTACGAAAGGACCGGTGTACTTCATGGTCTTCTTCGGGTGAGGGGTTTTACTCAGGATGATGCTCACATTTTTTGTCGCCCTGATCAGCTTGAAGAAGAAATTTTTAACATTCTGGACCTTAATCTTCATATACTTGAAACGTTTGGATTTGATAAATATGATATTTATCTTTCCACCCGTCCAGAGAAATATGTTGGCAGTGAGGAGCACTGGCAGAAATCAACAGATGCGCTCAAGCAGGCATTAACCAAAAGGGGCCTCGAATACCAGATTGATCCAGGAGAAGGTGTTTTTTACGGTCCCAAAATTGATATCAAAATTAAAGACGTTCTCGGACGTTCCTGGCAATGCTCTACTATCCAAGTTGATTTCAATTTGCCTGAGAGATTTGAAATTACTTATGTCGGTGATGATGGCAAAGAGCACCAACCGATAATGATTCACCGTGCTCTTATGGGTTCGTTGGAACGTTTTATCGGTGTACTTATTGAAAATTATGCCGGTGCATTTCCCTTATGGTTGGCGCCTGTGCAGGCACGTATTTTGAACATAACAGATTCACAAGGCAAATATTGTGAGAAAGTATATACAGATTTACGTAAAGCAGGCATAAGGGTTGAAAAAGATTTGCGAAATGAGAAACTTAATTATAAAATCCGTGAAGCTCAGCTTTCTAAAGTTCCTTTTATGCTTGTTATAGGTGACAGAGAAGTTGAAAATGGCGTGGTAACCGTGCGTTTGCGTGACGGGAAAAATCTTCCGCCTATGACTTCCAAGGAGTTTGTTGAGCTTGTTAATGCCGAGTGTGCTGAAGGGCTGAAAAGGAATTGATTAAATATATGCATGGGTAACCAGTATTTCAGCATAGTAATCATATTAAACGTGAGGAGGTAAGAGTATCAAAAGAAGAGGCAGGAAACCGGTTGGCAAGCAGGAGATTAAAGTAAAACTTAACGAACAGATCACCCACCCAGAAATAAGACTCATAGGTCACGAAGGTGAGCAATTGGGGGTTATGTCCTCTGAAGAGGCTCAAAGGAGGGCAGATGATGTTGGACTTGATCTTGTTGAAGTTTCTGAAAACGCCAAACCGCCGGTTTGCCGGATTATGAATTATGACAAATTCCGGTATGAACAACGTAAGAAAATGGCAGAGGCCAAAAAGAAACAAACAGTTGTTGAGGTTAAAGAAATTAAATTTCGACCCAAGACCGAAGAGCATGACCTTAACTTCAAAATAAGAAATATAAAAAAATTTTTGGCCCAGAAAAACAAAGTTAAAATTACCCTGCGATTTCGAGGCCGAGAGATAGTTTATGCTCAGAGTCAGGGCATTGAGGTTCTAAACAAAATTAGTGAGGCTTTGGCAGAGGACGCTATTATTGTTCAGGAGCCAAGAATGGAAGGACGCCAGATGGTCATGTTTGTTGCACCTAAGACCTGATAGTTTCAATTATTAGATCTCAATAAGCAGTAATCCAGGCGAAAAAAAATAATAATTACCGAAAATAGATAGTCGTTGTGATTTGCAATTTGCTGTCTAACAGGTTCGGTATAAAAAACATTTTCATACTGAAAAAACTATTGCATCGTTTCGTTTCAGTTTGAATCTGATATATAATCAAAATATCAATTTTTTATATTATTTCGGGAGAATAGAAAGATGCCAAAAATGAAAACGAACAGAGGAGCTGCAAAGCGTTTCAAGGCCACAGGAAGCGGCAAAATAGTACGTAATAAAGCTTTCACCAGTCATATCCTCACTAAGAAATCAACTAAAAGAAAGCGTAATTTAAGAAAATCAGGATTGGTGGATGATGCCAACTTTAAGGGAATCAAAAGGATTCTTCCTTACATGTAACATAAATACATCGGCATCTTGGCCCATCGATTTATATTAAATTGTACTGTAAAAGGAGTTTGAAAAATGCCTAGAGTAACCCGCGGCTATAAAGCACGCCGCAGAAGAAATAAAGTCCTTAAGCTTGCAAAAGGTTTCAGAGGCGGGCGCAACAGCCTTTATCGAACAGCTACAGAGGCTGTAGACCGTGCACTTAGTTATGCATATCGGGACCGCAGAAACAGAAAACGCGACATGCGAAGTCTCTGGATTGCGCGCATCAGTGCCGCAGCCAGAATTAATGGTACCAGCTATAGCAAACTTATGGGTAATCTTAAAAAAGCCGAAGTCGAGTTGGACCGTAAGGTATTGTCTAACATGGCTATCCTTGATCCGAATGCTTTTTCGCAGGTGGTAAAACTTGCCAAAGATAAGGCAGCCTGATATTCGCTAAAGCGATTCAGCCTTTTATAAATTATTATGGATGAAGAATTAAAGCGCCTGAAATCGGAAGCGATAGAAGGGCTTCGCAATATTATCCAGGAAAAAGACCTGGAAGAATTGCGTGTGAAATATCTTGGGCGCAAAGGGCTTTTCACCGGGTTGATGCGAAATCTTGGCAAGGCATCACCTGAAGATCGGCCCCGTCTTGGTAAATTGGCCAACGAAATCAAACAGGATTTAGAAAAGCAATTTACTGAGACACAATCCAAAATTTCCAGTGCCGGTCTCAGTTCAGTTTCTGAATCTGAAGATTTAAGTCTGCCTGGCCGTTACATCCCATTTGGCAAACTACATCCTGTCACACAGATAATGAACGAAGTGTGTTCAATTTTCGAAGGACTAGGTTTTGCTGTTGCTGAAGGCCCTGATGTTGAACTCGATTTTTATAATTTTGAAGCGCTTAATATCCCAAAACACCATCCAGCACGGGATATGCACGATACATTTTATATTGATGAGAGCCTCCTTCTGCGGACTCATACATCTCCCATGCAGATCCGTGCGATGGAGAAACAAGAACCTCCTCTCAGGATGATTGCTCCCGGTAAGGTTTATCGATGCGATTCTGACATAACGCACACCCCCATGTTTCATCAGGTTGAGGGTTTCCTTGTTGATAAGAAAGTATCATTTGCTGATTTGAAGGGAGTGCTCAGCGTTTTCTGTCAGAAAATGTTTGACGAGAAAATTGCTTTGAGATTCCGACCAAGTTTTTTTCCGTTTACAGAACCAAGTGCCGAAGTAGATATCGGATGCGTGATTTGCGGTGGTGACGGTTGCCGAGTCTGCAAACAGACGGGCTGGCTCGAAATACTTGGGGCCGGTATGATTGATCCCGAGGTTTTCAAAATGGTCGGCTATGATTCTGAATTGTACAGTGGATTTGCTTTTGGACTTGGTGTAGAACGCATTGCCATGCTGAAATATGGTATCGACGATATCCGCTTGTTTTATGAAAATGACATTCGATTTCTTTCGCAGTTCTAGCTGTTTAACTGTTAAACATAAATGAATAAACTTCGTAGAAAAAGATTTTCTAACTGAAAATTCATTATACATTTTAATTTGAAACAAACTGATGAAATTCACTCTTAACTGGCTCAAAGAATATATTGATATAGATCTTTCTGCAGAGATTATCGCAGACCGTCTCACCATGCTTGGACTTGAAGTAGACAGTGTTGACGAATTGTTTGGTAACATAGGTGATATTAAAATAGCTAAAATTCTTACTGTTAAATCTCATCCAAATGCTGATCGGCTTTCAGTGTGTGATGTGGAAGTAGGGGATGAGATTAAAAGAGTTGTGTGCGGTGCACCTAATGCTCGGGCAGGAATGTATACCGCAATTGCGCTTCCTGAAACGAAACTGACATCCGATTTTGTAATTAAAGAGACAGAAATTCGTGGTGAAAAATCTCAGGGGATGCTCTGTTCTGAAAAAGAACTTGGTATCAGTGAAGATCAAGATGGTATCATGGACATAACAGGTCAGGTTGAATCCGGTAATTCTCTTGTTGATGCCCTTGGATTGAAAGATATTCTCATTGAAGTAGATCTGACTCCTAATCGTCCCGACTGTACAAGTGTAATTGGAATTGCAAGAGAGGTTGCGGGTTTTACTGGTAATAAACTCAAGCATCCAGTATCCGAAAACCTACCTGAATTAACCGGTCAAAATGTACCTTTCGCAGTTGAAGTCAAGGATTTTGATGCCTGCCCACGTTATGCAGCAAGACTTGTGAAAAACGTAAAGTTAGGGCCATCACCCTGGTGGCTTAAAAAAAGATTGCTTTCAATTGGCCTCAGGCCCATCAATAATGTTGTTGATATTACAAATTTCATAATGATGGAATATGGTCAACCTTTACATGCTTTTGATTTTAAGAAGCTGTCAGGAGAAAAAATTATTGTTCGTAAAGCTTCGCAGGGAGAAAGGTTTACTACTTTAGATGATGTTGATAGAGAACTCGATACAGATATGCTCATGATATGTGATGCAGAAAGACCTGTTGCGGTAGCTGGAGTTATGGGCGGGCAGAATTCTGAAGTGAGCGTGGATACTACACAAGTGCTTATTGAAAGCGCTTGTTTCAATCCTGTCAGCATTCGGCGTACTGCTCGGAAATTGAACCTTGGAACTGAATCATCATACAGATTCGAGCGTGGTGTAGATCCGATTGGAGTAACCAGAGCCCTGGAACGGGCTGTTCAGATGATGGTCGACATTGCCGGCGCTGAAGCGGTGCCGGACGGTATAGACTGCAACGACGGCGTTCATCCGAAACCATCAATATCACTCAGGGTAAGTCGGACCAATGATTTACTTGGCATAGATCTTAGTGCTGATAAAATAAAAAAATATCTAGAGGATATTGAACTTGTAGTTATCCAGGAAACGGATGACATACTCAATGTTCAACCTCCAAGTTTCAGGGTTGATCTTGAGCGTGAAGTTGATCTGGTGGAAGAAGTAGCGAGATTGGTCGGTTTTAATAATATCCCCACAACTCTGCCGACAATACCCATGAGTTTCCCCGAGAAAGACGAGAACGCTTATTTGCATAAACAAGTTTCGGATATAATGGTTTCGCTGGGTTTTTATGAAGCTATCAACTACAGTTTTGTTTCAGAAAAACACTTTGACCAACTAAACTTTGGTGAAGATGCTTTACATCGGGGAGCAGTAAAGATACTGAATCCATTAACTGAAGATCAATCAGTCATGCGGACATTGCTCTTGTCTGGAATTCTTGAAAATGTTAAACGAAATATTAATCACCAGAACACCGATATCAGGCTTTTTGAAATTGGTAAGGTGTTTCATCCAACCTGCGGTAGCGAAGGTTCGGAGCAGCCTCACGAAAAAATGCGACTTACTGCAGCTTTAAGTGGTAGAAGAAATCCCAATGCATCAGTTTTTCATTTTGGGATGGATAACGTTGGGTTGCTTGATGTAAAGGGAGTCGTTGTCGCATTGATGAATCAATTGCGGTTGCAAGGATATAAATTCAAGAAAGATTTTAACATATCAGATATGTCTCTTGCTTATGCAACTGAAGGGAGTAGCTTATCTATTGTAACTACAGACCAAAATGAGACTTTAATTGGATCTTTCGGTTTATTGAGTCATGAAGTATTAAAAAAGTTCGGCATCAAACAGGAAGTTTTTTATATTGATTTAGATCTTGATATTATAAATGAATTGGGCTCCGCCTCAAGATCATTTACGCAGTTATCAAAATTTCCTTCAACCAGCAGGGATATAGCTGTTCTTGTTTCTGAATCTGTTCCTTCAGGGGAAATATTGGATGCAATAATTGGTGCAGATGAACAATTTGTAAAAGATGTTGAGTTGTTTGATGTTTATAAAGGAAAACCCATTGAAGCTGGTTTAAAAAGTGTTGCAATTTCTGTAACATACTGTTCAAAAGATCATACACTTGATGACGAGACCGTAAACCAGATACACCAGAAAATTATTAACATGATAGAGTCCCGATTTAAAGGGCGATTACGAGAGGCTGGAGAATAATATGAAACGTTCAAATCTAACTCGCAAGGACCTTGCAAAGGTAATCAATGAGAAAATGGGGTTTTCACAAAGAAGTGCGGAAGAACTTGTGAAAAATGTTTTTTCATCGATGAAAAAATCCCTCACTTCCGGTGAATCTGTAAAGCTTGTTCACTTCGGTAACTTGACGGTCAGAAAAAAAGCGCCTAGAATAGGCCGAAATCCACGAACTGGTGAAACCATGGAAATTTCCAAAAGAAGCATGGTAACCTTTAAGCCCAGTAAAGGGCTGCGTGAAAAGATTAACCATAACAAAAGGTAGAGAGAAGACTGTCTCAGAAAAGCTTGCATACTGATTCCCAAACACATTCAGGCGGCAGAAAACAGATCGCATCTGTACCGGTGATTCCAGACAAGTTATACTTCAAGATAGGTGAAGTAAGTGAAATAACCGGAGTTGAGCCTCATGTCCTGCGTTACTGGGAATCAGAGATCAAAGTAATTCGCCCTCAACGTGCGTCTTCCAAGCAGCGCCTCTATAGAAAGGTTGATGTTGAAAATATCATAACTATCAAAAGACTGCTTCATGAGGATGGTTATACCATTCCCGGTGCTCGCAAATTCCTGGCAGATAGAAAAAAGCAAAAGAAGCTGGAAAAAAAGACATCTCCTAAGAAAATAACAGCAAAGAAAACGCCTTCCAAAGCTCCCGAAGATTCCATAGTTAAGGAAATCAAGTCTGGTTTAGGCGATATATTAAATCTGCTTGAAAAAAACTTATAGGTCGGGACGTAGCGCAGTCTGGTAGCGCACCTGAATGGGGTTCAGGGGGTCGGAAGTTCAAATCTTCTCGTCCCGACCATTTATAAGATACACGGGGGTCGTCCGCCTCAGGCGTGATCGTCCCGACCATTTTTCACTTTCAATAATTTCAGCGAGTTAGGCAATTGCCTGTCTCGCTTTTTTTGTGCTTTACTGTACCAGCGACCCCCTGAGCCGATTTCAGGGGGTCGGAAGTTCACCCCTCAAGGGGGTACTGAAAATAGCAAATCTTTTCGTACTGACCATTTTGCTAAAATATAAGGGGTAAGTTCGCCTATGGCGTGATAGTCCCGGCATTTTATGATAGGGGTTAGCTCATTTGAACTAACCCCTATTTTTTTTGTATGGTATTCAATTTCTTAGTAATTAAAGTTTATTGATATAAAATAAGGATACAAAAGGATTTAATTGCTTATGTATAATAATGGAAAGATGCGTTTCGGACTGTGCTGCATATTCCGGAAGGAACCGATTCATTTCAGACAGATAACCGCAAAAACGCTTCAAAAATTGCCACGTTCCGAGCAACTCTTACGCCTATCCGACATTTGTCTTCAAAATGTAAAGAGTCTATACAAGTCGCTGCAATTTGTTTCTGAAAAAGGTATTGGCGCTTTTCGAGTGTTGAGTCCACTATTTCCACGTTATACGCATCCTGATGTCGGTTATCAACTAACAGATCTTCCAGAAAAGGCTGAAATTCGTTATTTTTTTGAAAAGATTCGTAAAATAAGAGATCTACATGATCTACGTCTCAGTTTTCACCCTGATCAATTTAATGTCCTATCGTCACCCAGAAAAGAAGTAATATTAAATACAATCAGAGAACTTGAATACCAGGCCATGCTTGCAGAAGAGGTTGGTGCAGAAATTATAAATCTTCATGCTGGTGGAACTTACGGTCACAAAAAAAATGCGCTTAAACGTCTTGAAAAAAATATAAAAGACCTGCCTATATCTATTCGAAGCCGACTTACCCTGGAAAATGATGATGTTTCCTGGACTCCTGCAGATCTTTTACCGTTTTGTGAATCTTATTATATTCCAATGGTTTATGATGTGCATCACCACCGCTGTCTTCCAGATGGATTATCTGAAACTGAAGTGACTCGGAAAGTTGTTAAACTTTGTGAAAAACTCGGTAAAGAACCATTATTTCACATTTCATCTCCAAAAAACGGTTGGCATAATGGATCACCTAAGCCTCATGCCGATTATATTGATCCGGCAGACTTCCCTGAGTGCTGGAAGGGACTTACCGCAACAGTGGAAGTAGAGGCCAAAAGTAAAGAACTTGCGGTGCTGAAATTGATGAAAGATCTGGGAAGTTAGTTTGAGTAAACAATGCTGCAATTAGGCGGAAATCATCTTTTTTAAAATCAAGTATGCTAAGAAAAATAGAGTTGAATGGCTAAACAATTACGTTAAGATGCATCTTACAGTTTGTAAGCAATTTAACCTTGTTGAACTATTGCTTCTTCCACCAGATTGCGTCCCTTACTTTTTGCTAGATACATTGCAGTATCAGCACGGTGTACAAAGTCACTGACATCCTCACCGGGATGATACTGAGCGAGACCGGCTGAAAAAGTTGGTAGGCCAAAACGAATATCCTGGTACTTGCATACTACTTTGTTTACCTTCCGTTTCACTTTGGAAATGGCGCGCAGACCTCCTTCTGCATCAGTGTTTGGCAAGATAACTGCGAATTCCTCACCACCGTAGCGGGTCACCATGTCATGCTGCCGAAAGATAGAGAAAACTTCAGTGGAGTATAGTTTGAGCACCAGATCGCCCACCCGGTGTCCATGGGCATCGTTAATAGATTTGAACTCATCCAAATCCATAATGATAACCGTCAATGGGGTCTGATATCGATCGGCCCTGCCGATTTCTTCTTTCAATCGTTGCTGAAAAGCACGCCGGTTGTGTAAACCGGTTAAATCATCTGTCATACTCAATAATCGTACCCTGTTGAGCTCCTCATCGAGCTGGCGATTGCCTGCATCGAGCTCCTGGATAGTCTTATTAATACGGGAGAAGCCGTTTAAATATTCCTGATGGGAATTCCTTATATTTTGTATTTCCCGGATTATGTTTTGGCGGCGCATCTCAAGCTCTTCATTCTCTTCTATTGCTTCAAGTGAGGTAAGCTCATTAATGTTTTGATCCAAGAGGCTTGTGAACGCATTACTTTGCTTAATGGCGTGTGTTATGGTTTTGGCAAATTCTTGTTCAATGCGCTGAAACTCATCGCGTTGAGTTTCGAGGTGTTTACGAAAAGCACTATCGACTTTATATTCAACTTTTCGGTGGTTAAAATCTTCAGTAACCTGTTGATTCTGCCGTTTATTCTTATCCAGCTCCATTATCTGAGCCGGGGGCTTCAACTTTCGCTCACGAGGTTGTTCTGATGTAACAAATCCAAATGCCTCCAACAGCGGTTGAATAGCTTCCTGGAATTCATCATCACTAATACCGGCAGGGCTGTATGCACTTTGCACAGAATTATCAATAAATTCACGTAGTACATCAAGTTCATGAAGTGACAAAGGAGGTGTTAGGCCAAGTCGGATTATTTTGAGCTGCGCAAGAAGTTCTGGATTGTACTCAAGCTGATTTGAGAAGAAGAACAAAAGTCGTCCAATTATTTCAGCATAAGCTTTTTCAATTGTGTCCCGATTTTTTTCATGTTCGCATAGAGTATTGCTAATATGTTTATGAACTATTGTCCCGGTTTCCGTGCGTTTAAGGGCATCCAGCAATCGCATAACCTTTTTGGGCAATATTCCACCTATACTTTCAGCTTTATCATTTTGTTCTGGCACGCACGCCTCCTTACGCCCGCCTGTAATTTTATGGTTTCGAAAAATTCACTCATCATCAAAAAAATTATATTCTAAAGTTACAAAAAACGATCAACTTGATCAAGTATGTTGTTATAACAACGGTAAAGAATTTTTAAAAATCATATATTATTTTTTTTCTGGATTGATTTTTTGAAAAATTATTAAGTTAAGGATTTCAGTAAATGAAATGAGTTGATTATCACAGTTATTCTAAAACTGATCACAAGGCGGCTCCACTTCTCTTATTTTAGAAAAATATCCTGCCACTACAGGAAGAAAACTCATAATTGCTATAATAAGCCAACCCGTAGCACCAGGATTCTCAACTTTGAGTACATGTGATAAACCTGGAACATAAACAATTCCTATTAACATTATGGTGCAAAGAACAATGGCTCCCCATATAAATGGATTTCTTGTTATATCATTTTTTATTAAATTAGCTCCGCGGTCACGCATATTAAATACGTGCCATAGTTGCGCAAATGCAAGAGTAAGAAAAGAAATAGTTACGGCCTGTTTTTCTGGCATATGGAACTTGTAGAGCGCCAGCAAAAGTGCACCAAGAACACAGGCAGTGATAACGCTACCGTACCCGGCAACTCCCAACCAGTTACAGCGGGCCATTATAGGTTCATTGGGTGAGCGTGGTGGTTGTTTCATTATGTTTGGATTGCTTTCGCCTGCTGCGAGAGCAAGCGCTGGAAATACATCTGTAACGAGGTTCAGAAACAGGATCTGCAGTGGCAGAATAGGCAGTGGAATGTTTATCATAGAAGCAATAGTAACTGTAATAATCTCGCTTATGTTGCATGATAGGAGATAATAGACAAACTTACGTATATTGCCGAATATGATACGGCCCTGCTCAACAGCATGAACTATGGAAGAAAATGCATCATCTTTCAGGATCATGTCAGAAGCTTCTCGTGCAACCTGGGTACCTCTCATGCCCATGGCTATGCCGATATCTGCTTTTTTAAGTGCAGGGGCGTCGTTAACGCCGTCACCGGTCATCGCCACAATAGCTCCGTTACTCTGATGCAGATCAATTAGGTCAAGCTTCTGTTTAGGGCTAACCCTGGAAAAAAGAGAAACATCCAGAAGTTCCTTTTTTTCTCTGACTGTCAAATCTTCAGTACTTTTCAATTCACTACCGTGCAGTACCCTGGCTTTATCATCATCTGTAATACCAACAGAATACCCAATGGTTCGAGCCGTAACAGATTGATCTCCGGTTACCATTATTACTCGAATCCCGGCTTTGTGACAGAGGTTGATAGCATCCTTAACATCGGAGCGGGCGGGATCAAGCAAACCAACAAGCCCAACGAACTGCAGGTCTTCATATGGTTTGGAGTTAAGGTCTGCAACTTTTTTTGAAGCAAGTGCGATAACTCTGAGACCATTCGCTGCCATATCTTCATTTTTCTGCATCCATCTTTTTTTACCTTCTTGCGTAAGTTTTGTATCTCCGCCCTCAATTAAAACAGTTGAGGAGGATTCCAGCACGGACTCAGGCGCTCCTTTAACAGCCACCAGATATTGATCATCGGTACCGTGAAAGGTAGCCATCATCTTGATGGTGGAATCGAAAGCTTCTTCTCTTTTCTCAGGTAAATTCTCAATCAGGTCATGCCTCCATATACCCGCTCCAGCTCCAGCTGCAAGAAGTGCAACTTCCAAAGGGTCGCCAACTGACTTGTCTTTTTCAGTATCTATGGTTGCTGGCTTGTAAGAGGCATTATTGCACAGAACACCAATATCAATAGCATGTTTAAGAATAGTATCCTTGAACGGATCTATATTCATACCGCTGCGATTAAACTCGAAGACTAGTTTATCTGCAGATGGTTTTACCTCAACATCACCTGCGGCGATGGAAAACGTGGAGACCGTCATCAGGTTTTCTGTAAGGGTTCCGGTTTTATCGGTACAAATTATGCTGGTTGCACCTAGTGTTTCTACAGCCGAAAGTTCTTTTACAAGGGCATTACGACGGGCCATGCGCCAGACGCCTCTCGCTAGCGCTATTGTTGCAACAATCGGCAGTCCTTCAGGGATAGATGCAACCGCTAAAGCAATAGCTGTCTCTACCATTAGAACAAGATCTTTTCCAGAATAGACACCGGTTATTACTACGAATACGGCAATAGAAAGGCAAACCCAAATCAATTTATGGCCAAGCTTGTTAAGCCTCTTCTCAAGAGGAGTTTCATCTTCTTTCGTTTCGGCAACCAGGGCTGAAATTTTACCCAGTTCAGTATTCATGCCCGTACCGACAACTATTGCAGAACCGGCACCCCTAGTGAGAGAGGTTCCTTTGAAGAGCATATTGGACCGTTCTGCCAGAAGTGTTTCTTCAGATAGTGATTCACTAAATTTGTCAACAGGAAGTGATTCACCGGTCAGGACAGACTCGTTGGCCTGTAGTTTTGAAGATTTTGCAATCCTCAAGTCTGCAGTTATAACATCGCCACCTTCCAAGTCAATAATATCACCGGGAACGATATGATCGGCTGGTATTTCAATAATTTCGCCGTTACGTATCACTCTGGAAACTACGCTGCCAAGTTTCCTTAAGGCCTCAACGGATCTTATCCCTTTAAATTCAGTATAAAAACCGATAGTGGCATTGATAATAATCACCGCTATAATTGCAAAACCCTCTATATAATCGCCAAAGGCAAAAGAGATAAGACCTGCAATCAGCAAAAAGGCGACTATAAGATTTTTGAACTGATTAATAAGTATGGAAAGAGTACTAACTGGTTTTGTCTGTCTGAGAGCGTTAGGACCATAAGTATTAAAATTCCTCCGAGCAGCATGTTTATCGAGGCCTTTTTCTACTATAACATGAAGTTCCTGAGCGACATCCTGCCATTCTCGTGCCCATGGTTTAGCGGGAAACGGTTTTTTTTGTGCACTAGTGTCCGGAGTATGTTTTTTTTCTGGCATTTTTGATTATGAGTTTTTTTTCTTTTCCTGTTCTTTTTTTTCAACGACGCAGTAAATGCCGCCTTCCTTTAGACCGGGCCCGAAACATCCATTGCATGAGATGCACATAGCTTTTGAAGTATCGCCCATTCGCCATCTCTTGGCAAGGTTAGGTTCACGAATAAATGGCCGAGCCATGGAAACATAATCTGCGACACCATTTAGCGTATTTTCTGCAACGTTATAACTTCTTAATCCTCCAACAACCATGATTGGGCACTTCACGTCCTGTTTTATTCTTTTGGCAAAAGAAATATGATATGCTTCTTTTTCCGGTGCGTCGATTTTTATTCTGGCAGGGGAATGAGCACCAGACGCAGGTGTACCTCCACTCACTTCAATAGCGTCAATTCCTTCAGCTTCTAGTTGCTGTGCTGCATACACCGAGTCTTCAATTAAAAGCCCCCCATCTAGGTTGTCGGAACCGTTCAGTTTGATCATGACCGGGTAATTGTCACCTACCGCTGAACGTACTATTCTATATACTTCCATTAGAAAACGGCAACGGTTTTCGATACTGCCGCCATACTTATCTGAGCGTCTGTTAGTGAGAGGTGACAGAAACTGGTTAATGAGGTATCCGTGTGCTCCGTGCAGTTGAATGGCATCGAAACCCCAATCTTTGGAGCGCTTGGCACTTTTGCCAAATGCTTCTACTATTTCACTGATATCATCAATCGATAATTCATCTGGTATTTCATCAAACTGTGGTACCTCCACTGAAGAAGGTGCAAGAGGCTTGCGTCCCGCATTCTTTGAGTCTGTCTGGCCGCCCGCGTGTACCAGTTGAATGCATATTTTTCCTCCACCATCGTGTACAGCAGAGGTAAGCTTTTTCATATCTGTCTCAAAATCATCCGTGTGGATTCCCATTTTACCGGGTAACTGTTTTCCTTCAGGGCGCACAAAGGTATATCCGCTAATAATAAGGCCAACTTCACCCTCGGCAAGGGATTTGTAATATGATGCAAGTTTATCTGTCGGTCTGCCGTCGTCTTCACACATTCCTTCCCAGGTAGCAGATCTGACCAGGCGGTTTCTTAAGGACATGCCGTTAATACTTGTTTCTTCAAATATTTTTCCCATAAATCACCTCTCATTTTTCCAATTGACACATCCGATGGGCATGTTTGAGTTATCATAAAGACTCTTATTTGACAATAATACAACTCTTACAACGCGGCAAGGAATTGCATGCTTGATTAGATCCTTGCAATAAGGGTTTTGATTCATTAAAAAAATAATGAAGATGTTAAATCTAGTGTTAGAGACTTTTTACAGGAAATAATTATTGAAAATTATACTTTTAAATTCATTAATTATCGCGCTGTTCCTATCACAGAATTTATAGAACGAACCTTCAAATGAAATGAATCAGCAATGAAATTTTTTTTTTGCAGTTGCGACAAGCCTGTCTGCCAACCTGACAGGTTCAGGTAACCGGTATTTGGTGCAGCATTGCAGAATAAGCTTTTCCGCACTTCGCAAATCCATTTTATGACCAATACTTACAAACACCGGCTTAACATAGTCTTTTGTTCGAAGAACTGTGCCAAGTTCTTCACTCCCGAAGTACAGTGGAGATCCTTTTCCTTTCTTAAGAGAAGGTTCCTTATATTCTCCGATCAACCTGCTCTTGCCGCAGCCAATCGAAGGTATTCCTGTAATGATACCGACATGGCTGGCTATACCGAATCGGCGTTGGTGAGCAATCCCCTGGCCGTCGCAGATAAGCAGATCAGGTTTCATGTTGAGTTTTCTTAATGCGGCAATTACCGCCGATCCTTCACGGAAGGTTAGTAGACCGGGGATGTATGGGAAAATAAGGTTTTTGCTAGCGGTATGATGTTCTATTATCTTTTTTTTCTTGATGTCCCACAAGACCACTCCAGCAATACAATATTGACCGTTTCTGGAAAATGCTGCGTCCACCCCTGCAACCAGTTTGAAAGTCTTATTATTAGAAACTTTACTGACTTTTTTGGAAAATTTTTTCTGGATTAATATTGCCTGCTTTTTTGTGACCTTCCAGTTATGAGGGGGGCGGGGAATATACATAGCGTGAAAAATATATTCTTTACCAGATTATTGCTTTATACCCATTTTTTTCTAGGTACGCGTTGCATCTAGAGAAAACACCGGAACCCAAAAATCCGCGGTGAGCGGATAGGGGAGAAGGGTGGCTGGTTTTTAGAATGAGATGCTTTTGGGGGTTTATAAGGTGTGCTTTCTTCTGGGCAAATGCACCCCATAGCATAAAAACGACATGCTCTTTTTTAAATGATATAGTTTCGATTATATTATCTGTAAGTTCATGCCAGCCGAGATTAGCATGGGAATTGGATTGTCTGGCAAGCACTGATAGACTGGCATTGAGCAGCAACACACCCTGGTTGGCCCATCTGGTGAGATCGGTTGAGAAGTCCTGCGAATTTCCGTTATAGATGCTGTTTTGAATTTCTTTGAAAATGTTTTGTAATGAAGGTGGTGCCGGGATACCTTTTCGGACCGAAAAACACAAACCATGCGCTTCGGAGACGCCATTGTGTTCGTTTATATATGGGTCCTGTCCAAGAATTACGACTCGTACCTCATCGAAAGGTGTCAGACGCATTGAGTTAAATACAAGTTCATACGGTGGGTATACTTTTTTGCCTTTTGCTGCGGGCCCGTAAGCTGTATCTCGAATCTCTTTATGGTACCCTGTTTTCATGAGGGGGATTGTATTTTCCCATAGCGCCATTATAAACTTTCCGGCTTAGAATTTTCTTTGTTAACTTCCCCTGATAAGAGTTCGAATTATATCAGTTTTACCAATTACACCAACAAGAATATCACCGCTGACAACCGGTAGGGTGTGTACTTTTTTTTCTGCCATTATCGTTGCAACTTCATCCAGCATTGTTTCCTCTGAAACAGAAATAAGCGTATTGGAGCATATATCTTTTACTGTTGATCCTGTCATTTTCTTGATTTCCTGCTCCATTTTTTTTTCGCTCTCAAGAAAAATAACTGAGTCTAATAGTGAAATCATTGATGGGATATGAACTTTTTTGGCACGGTCGATAAGGTCGCTTTCTGTAACAACTGCAATAACCTTACCGTCATCATCCACCACCGGAGCTCCGCTTATTTTTTTCTCAGACAGGATGACGGCAAGCTCATCCACTGGAGTATCAGGTTTTACTGTTATCACGTCTTGAGTCATAATGTCTTTAGCTGTCAGCATAATAATCTCCTGGTTCGTATGTTAAATGCTGCTTTCATTATAATATATAACTGTGTTATCCATTTAAAACTAAAGGTAGTTCTTCGGAAAGTTCACTTGCAAGATATCCGAAACCACCAGTCTTTTCAGCTAACATATCTCCGGCAGCTCCATGACTGTATACTCCAAGGATGCACGCTTCCCATGAGTCAATGCACTGTGCCAGAAGGCCTCCAATTATTCCAGATAAAACATCTCCCATGCCGCCTGCAGCCATACCTGGGTTCCCGGTGGTATTTATTGCCACTCTGCCATCCGGAGCAGCTACAACCGTATCTGAACCTTTCAATATAAGATAAACATTGTTTTCAACAGCAAAAGCCTGTGCCGTTGTAATTCTGTCTGCCTGAATGTCTTTTTTGCTAATATTTGCAAGGCGAGACATTTCGCCGGGATGCGGTGTAAGAATTCGAGGTGCTTTTGCTGTTTTTATGATCTCCGGGGTCATTGCTAAAATATTAAGGGCGTCTGCATCAACTATCATGGGCAACTCTGATTCAGTGTAGAGTTTTCTAACAAGTGACGCTGTCTCATTTTCTGTTCCGATTCCAGGGCCTATGACCACAGCACTTTTTCCTTCCAGGGCTTTATAAACGGTAAACCAGTCTTTGAATGATATAAATCCGGAATCCGATTCCGGAAGTGGGATTGTCATTGCTTCGAATAAAGTTGCTTCGAATATGGAGTTGATATTATTTGGAACACACAAAGAGACCAGACCTGTACCGCTTCGTAAGGCCCCCAAGGCACAGAGAATGGCGGCACCGGTTTTGCCTTGCGAGCCGGCAACCTCAAGAAGATGACCAAAGGTTCCCTTGTGCGAATCTTTACTTCTCGCAGGAACTAATTCAAAAACACTCTTGTCAAGAGCCTCTGTTTTGATGTGAGATTCCAAGACAGCTTCATGCGGGATTCCGATATCAACAACTTGCAGTTCTCCTGTGTATCCGGAACCGGGGTGTATGATTTGACCGATTTTAGCAAGACCAAATGTGACGGTAAGGTCAGCTTTTACACTGCAGCCGAGAGGCAGTCCAGAATCTGTATGAAGTCCCGAAGGTATATCAACCGCTACCAGTGGACAGGTGAATTCATTAATCCTATTAATTATCTCTGCGAAGTGTCCGTTGACTTTCCTAGTAAGTCCGGTACCAAAAATACTGTCGATTACCAACCATATGTCCGATAAGTGAGACTCAGCTTCTGTTAGTTGTTCTATATTGGTAATTGAATATAAAGGAACAGGGAGTTTTTTCAGCTCTTTAAGGTTAATTGCGGCGTCACCTCTCATATTTTTAGTTGGTACGAGCATGAAAACAGAAGGTAATCCGCCAAGATGATGAAGGAGACGAGCGATAACGAGTCCGTCACCGCCGTTATTCCCTGGACCAACAAAAATGGCGATATTTTTGCCAAGAGGATCGCCAAACCTTTCAACAATACAATCAACGGTGCCTTGACCGGCGTTCTCCATCAGGTCTAATCCGGGAACGTTATATTTATCAATAGCAAGCGCGTCAAGGGTGCGCATTTGTTCAGCTGTGCATATTTTCATTATTGATACCCTGTAATGCAAATTACGGAGTTATAAAGTATAATAAATACTTAATATATTATTTATATGAAAGAAAATCAGGCATATTATTTATACCTCATCACATTCCCCATGACCATAACTCAATGCAGCGCTTCTAAAAAAGTTATTAATCAGGATTTTCTAAACTCCATACCTGGGAAACCGGGTGTCTACCTGATGAAAAATGAATATGAAAGTGTACTCTATGTTGGCAAGGCCAAGAGTTTGCGTAAACGTCTTGCTTCATACAGAAGGCCTGCAGACGTTTACGGTAAAATAACCGCCATGCTAACCAGAGTGCACAGCATTGAAACTATCATCACCCACACCGAAAAAGAGGCACTTATTCTCGAAGCATCACTTATAAAAAAACATAAGCCTAAATATAATATTATCCTGCGGGACGATAAAAATTATCCACTGATTAAGGTTACCGTTAATGAAAGGTGGCCGCGGTTAATAATGACCAGACGCCGCAAAAAAGATGGTGCCCGTTACTTCGGACCCTTTTCATCCTCTTCGGCCATGTGGGAAACTATAAAATTCCTTAACTCCAATTTTCCATTGCGTAGATGCCGACAGAAAAACCTTAAGAAAAGGGAACGCCCCTGTCTCAATTACCAGATTGGACGTTGCCTGGCACCATGTGCCGGAAAAGCTGACTCAGTTCAATACAAGGAAATGGTTAAAAATGTACTTATGGTATTGAATGGTAAAAAACACAAGCTGGTCAATGAGCTTACATCAAAAATGAACACGGCATCCAAAGAATTGCAGTTTGAGGAGGCAGCATTTTATAGGGACCGTATCAACGCTCTGTCTAAGACGCTTGAAAAACAGGTAATGGTCTCCGGTGATTTTAAGGATTTGGACGTGTTTGGATTTGCCGAAATAGAAGGCAGAGCTGCTGTATCGATTATTTTTGTAAGAAACGGCACAGTAAACGGTCAACAATCTTTTTATCTTTCTGAGCATATTGGAAGCAGCATAGAAATTATTACTGAAGTGGTTAAGAGATACTATGGAAGTGATAAACCGGTGCCTAAGGAAATACTGTTGCCTGAACGAACAGAAGAGGAAGGTTTGCTCGAGGAGTGGCTTAGTGATATTCGAGACAGCAGAGTATATATTAAAGTACCTAAGCGAGGTGACCGGGTTGAACTTTTACGAATGGCAGGTACCAATGCAGAAAATGCCCTTGCAGACAAGAAAAAAAAGCAGAAATCCTGGAATGTACTATCAGAAAAACTCCAGAAAAAATTACGGTTGGAAGTATTACCTGCAAGAATCGAATGCCTGGACATTTCTAATATAAGTGGAGAAAATGCTGTGGGATCTCTGATTTGTTTCACTGAAGGTGAAAAAGATAAAAGTGAATATAGGCACTACAGGATTCAAAAAACAGAGGGTCCGGATGACTATGCCATGATGCACGAAGTTCTAACCAGACGGTTCAGCAGAAATTCCGAAAAAGATGAAATAAGAGAATTACCTGATCTTCTGCTTGTTGATGGTGGTAAGGGGCAGCTCAATGTCGCCAGGAAAGTAATCATGCAACTTGGCTTATCAAACGATATTGAATTGGCAGGAATTGCCAAGGAAAAAAATGAAGAAGGTGAAAAGATATACCGACCCAATCGTAAGAATCCAATAGTCTTTGAAAGACACTCCCCGGTATTACTATTTCTGATGCGTATTCGTGATGAGGCACACCGGTTCGGAATAAAATTTCACAGACACCTGCGCAGCAAAAAAACTTTTACCTCTAAACTTGACGATATTCCTGGTATAGGTGCATCAAGAAGGAAAGTGCTTCTTAAAGAACTGGGGAGCATAGGACAAATTCGAAATTCTTCTGTTGATGAATTAATGAATGTGCCGGGTTTCGGACGTGAACTTGCTGAACAGGTCTGGCGTCATTTTCATGGTCACTAGAATTGCGGTGTTGATGAACAAATTCTTTCATTCCCGAAATGATATGATTAGTAATTAAATATAAGTTTATGACCTATTATGAATGATATAAACGTCACAACTGAAAAAAAGATAACTTCTCCAACCAGGATAGTTGTTTTTGAACAAAATGGCTCTGGTCATCAGAAAATTGATGGTATACGAAAGCACGGCCATAATGTGAAGATCAATAAAATATACAATATTGAAGCTTCCCTTCCCGAATTTGTTGAGGATCCTGAAAAATTTATTCCCGAAAACTTTACAGCAGATCTAGTACTTGATTTCCTTAAACATCCAGACCTGTCAGAGTACCTTGCAAAATTATGCGTGAATAAGAAGATTCCTGTTGTAGCTTCCGGCAAAAAAGTCAAAGAAGCTATTACGCCTTTTACTTGCTGTGGACTTGGTAAACATAAGAGCCTTCAATCATACAGCAAAGAGTTCGGCCTTCCCGAATTTATTATCGATGTTGATGATGATGGTATTATTCGTGATCTGAAAGTTGTACGCGGAGCACCATGTGGAGCAACCTGGGAAGTATTGTCAAAAATGATCGGTATGTCTTTTGAAAAAGCATTGTCCACACTTCCAAGGGAAGTACAGTATATCTGTGGAGCAGATCCAAGCAGATTTGATCCAATATCAGGAAAAAGTCCGTTACATTACGCAGGAGATGTTCATTCAGCGGCACTTAAGAAGGCTATTCATAATGCTAAAAAAAAGAAATCAGGTTAATGAAAATCTTTTAAACAATTCAAAGTCTGTATAGATTCTATACGACTTTCAAGTGAGCTGTGCACAAATTACCCAGTTAATTATACTCGAATATACAGTTACATATGTTAATTACCTTTAACCATTTCAAATATATTGATTTTCAGTTTCTGGTATTAAATTTGCTGTTTAAATTTAAAATACACTTAATACTTTTTAAGGAAAAATATGATTAAACGTTTTCTCAAAAGACCGAGGCTGATGTTTGTTTCCCCCTGGCTTCTTGCCGCGGCAATTGGTCTTCTAACATTAATTATTCTTATTTTTGCAGTTAATAATATCCAAAGGGAAAGGACGATGATGACCGGTATCCTTCTACAGAAGGGCCAGTCTTTAATCCGCTTTGTAGAAGCAGGTTCGCGTGCTTCATTTCTAACAGGCAGACGGGGGATGATGGGGCTGCTTTCACCGGAAGAAAGCGAAGCACAAACGCAGCATCTTATTGAACAGGTTATTGAAAATCCGGACATTCACTATATAAGCGTAATTAATGAAAATGGCCTTATTGTTGCTCATAGCGATCCAAGTTTGATTGGCAGTCATATTGAACGCGAAACGGGGTTCCTTGAAAGGATAGTTACTGAAAGTTCTAAAAATAGAGGAAAATATCATATTGTTAAGCAAGAGTCATATCCTGCAAAGGTTTTTGAACTTGTAAGCATTTTTCAGCCCTTTAACAGGAATAGTGCACTTTTGAGGAAATGGAGGCAGCGACGTTTACCTAAAAACCACCCGGAAACCCCTGGCAGTCGTCTGTTGCGTTCTAACCCATCATTCTCATCCGGTCTGTTATTCGAGGAGGGAAAACAGTATATTTTGGTCGGCCTCGATATGACCGAACTTGAAAACACTATCAAACAGTATCGTTATCAGATATCTGTTCTTTCTCTGGTACTTCTTCTAGTAGGTCTTGGAGGTTGGATTTCTCTTCTGGCCGCACAGGGTTTCAGGATATCGCAAGATTCCCTCAAACGCATACAGGCATTTACCGGTCTGCTGATATCAAAACTCCCTGTTGGAATAATAGCAACCGATTCGGAAGGAAGAATAAATACCTGTAATCAATCCGCGGCCCATTTTATTGGCAAGGATCTGGAACGAATAATGAACAGATTTCCTGCTGATTCTCTTCCACATGACATTTCGCAGTATTTTGATGGTCCTGATGTTAATAATAATAGCATTGAGATGACAGAAAATGACCTGGCTTTTACCTCGGAGACCGGTGTGTCTTATTCCTTGCATCTTAGTTCAGTACCTGTATTTAACGAAGAAAAAGTCTTTAATGGCCGAGTTCTCTTAATGTATGACCTTTCTGAACTCAAAAAGCTGGAAAAAGAAGTGCGCCGTCACGATCGTTTGGTAGCACTAGGTAAAATGGCCGCTGGTGTTGCCCATGAAGTGAGAAATCCTTTGAGTTCTATCAAGGGATTTGCGACCCTTCTGGGAGCCAAGTTCAGTGCAGGCAGTGAAGAACAAGAATCGGCTCAGCTGCTGGTACAGGAAGCTGAGCGCCTTAACAGAAGCATAACCGAGCTACTCAATTATGCCAGGCCGACACCCTTAAAACTTGAAAAAAGGGATATTGCTGAAATTATAATGAATTCGTTGAAACTCATTAGTACGGATGCTGCAGCACTTGATATTGACATATCACATGAGATTAATACGTCACTTCCTTTAATATCTGTTGATGCAGATCGATTAAGCCAGGTCCTGCTTAATCTGTTCTTAAATGCACTTCAGGCTGTTGAAACTGATGGTGCTGATGGTGGAAAGCTATTTGTTAAAACTGAACTCTCAGAATCCCGTGATACCTTCAATATCATAGTTAGGGATAACGGCTCCGGTATTCCCGAAGATCTTCTTGACAGCATTATGGACCCATATTTCACCACCAAGCCGGATGGTACGGGCCTTGGCCTTGCTATGGCATACAAAATTATCGATGAGCACGGTGGTGATATGAAGTTTGACAGTAAAGAAGGGATTGGTACTACTGTAACAGTATCTATTCCTGTAGGGTAAAATCAGTAAATGTTTTGAAATCAACTCCTCGTTATTTTTTGGACATGATATTAAAATGAATTTCTATAATAAAATAGAGGGGTTAGAACTGCAATCTTTTCATTTGCTATTGAATAATATTTAAAAAATAAGTTGTAAATCATTTCGCTATTTATTATTTCCATCTACTTAATCAAAGTACTACATTGTCTTCTCTGGCCCTTGGATATTTCAAATGTAATGCCAGTTCCCATCTTTTTTTTCTTTAAAATTAAAGATTTATTTGTTTAGTTTCGATATTATTAATATTGGATACGTATATATCTTCATATGAAAACACCCTGATTGTAAAAAGTTATAATGGGTTTGATTGTCCGTGTAAGACAGAATTTTCATAACCTTTGGAATTGAAATGTACAAGAAACTGTTAAAAAGGCTTGAAAAAATCAATCCCTGGCACTTCCTGTGGATCGCAATCATCTGCTCAGAAATATTTACAGCTATACTGAACTCCATTCTAAGTTATGTATGGTGGGGTTCAGTATCAGTTGACTTGTTGCTGATCGGTTCAATCGATGCATTTATTGTTGCCTTTTTGTGTTCTGTCATAGTTATTTTATTCACCAACAAGGTCAAAGATATTAATACGATCAACGAACGACTTTCATTGGCTCTCGCCGATCGAAGGAAATTCGAAGAGGAAAAACAACAGTTGCAGGACCAGCTCCACCAGGCTCAAAAGATGGAGACGGTTGGCCGCCTTGCAGGTGGTATAGCCCACGATTTCAATAATATCCTTTCAGTAATAATGGGATACAGCGAGATAGTACTTGAAGAACTGCCTGAAGACAGCAAATTGTCCGAGGATGTATTGCAGATAAGAGATGCCGGAAATAAAGCGGAGTCTCTTACACGTCAGTTATTAGCCTTTTCCCGTAAGCAAGTGTTACAAATGCAGGTTGTTAATATAGAATCAGTTATTCAGGGTATGGCCAAAATGATTGACAGGGTAATAGGTGAAGATGTTGGTCTCAAAATCATAAGCAGTAATTCACAACAGTATGTTTATGCTGATCCCGGTCAAATAGAACAGGTACTTTTAAATCTGGCTGTGAATTCACGAGATGCTATGCCAAGCGGTGGGAATCTTTCTATTGAATTATCTAATGTAAGAGTAGAGCCGGAAGGTGAAGAATATCCAGCTGAGATGATACCGGGACAATATACACTGGTTTCTTTCACAGACAGCGGTTGTGGTATGTCTTTTGATATCCGTGAAAAGATTTTTGAGCCATTCTTTACAACCAAAAAGAAGGAAAAAGGTACAGGACTTGGGTTAGCAACTGTTTACGGAATCGTAAAACAGCATAATGGATTTATTTACGTTTTTAGTGAATTAGACAAAGGTACAACGTTTAACATATATTTCCCTGTTTCTGATAAAACTCCGGAACATGTTGAAGAATACGATGATACCAGCAAGTTAAAAGGCGATGAGACCATACTTGTTGTGGAAGACGAAGAGTCACTACGTCAATATCTTATTGATGTCCTTCAGCCACGCGGATATAACATTATAAGCGCGGCAAGCGGTGAGGATGCTATTGAAATTAATACCGGCTATAAAAATGATATCCATCTTTTATTAACAGATGTAATTATGCCGGGTATGAATGGCAAGGAACTTGCCGATAAAATCCTGAAAGAGAGGCCAGACATTAAAGTGGTATTTATGTCTGGATATACTGATGATACTATTGCTCATCATGGAGTTCTCGATGAAGGGATTAATTTTTTGCAAAAACCTGTTAAATCCGGTGTCCTGGAACAAAAAATTCGTCAGGTATTGGATTCTTAATTCTTAATAAGAGTACGATTTGTTTGTTGCTCTATCGTGTCAAAATAATCCTGATATTTCACTCTCATATACGTCAACTTATCTCGCCTGTTTTCAAATTACATATTACTACCTGCTTTTATTTGTTCCTAACATCCTTTTTTTTCATTTGTAAAATTCTTCCATCGCGCTATAAAAGATAACGTTTCCGAATTAAAGGTATTTTTAAGTGCACAATGGGCATCCTGTGTCAAATTATAACCTGACTTACTGGTTTATTTGATATCTTTATCTACAATGCACGATTTTCTATAAATCAATTTTTAACAATAAACCCACAAAGAAGGCTTTATTTTAACGTGTCAAAAGTTCTTATCATAGATGATGATCCAGGAGTATGCGGATTTCTGACAAGGTTGCTGGAAAAGTTGGGCTATCTTGTTTCTACAGCATTGACACTCGACAATGGTCTGGACATTGCGAAAAATGAAGAATTTGATGTTGTCTTACTGGATGTAATGCTGCCGGATGGAGATGGCCTACAGGCATTGCCGGTTATCCGTGATACTAAATCATCCCCAGAGGTTATAATTATTACTGGGGTTGGTACACCTGATGGCGCCGAACTTGCAGTGAAGAATGGAGCATGGGACTATCTACAAAAACCTTTGCATTCTAAAAGAGTGAGGCTCTCTCTCAATCGTGTTCTTGCTTATCGAGAGAGTAAGAAGAATATTCAACAACCAACTGTCGCATTGGATACTAGTGGAATTGTCGGAAGAAGCCGACAGGTTAGAACTTGCCTGGATACCGTAGCACAGGCTGCCGGTGGAGATGCAAGTGTTATGATTACCGGTGAGACAGGTACTGGAAAGGAATTATTTGCACGGTCAATCCATTTTAACAGCTTACGGTCGCATCATAATTTTGTGGTTGTAGATTGTGCCGCTCTTCCGGAAACATTGGTGCAAAGTTCCCTGTTTGGATATGAAAAGGGCTCATTCACCGGTGCAGAAAAGTCAACAGATGGGCTGATTAAACAGGCGAATGGTGGTACCTTGTTTCTGGATGAGGTCGGCGATCTGAGCTTAAATCTTCAGAAAATATTTTTACGGGTCCTTCAGGAAGGCCGCTTTCGTCCTGTAGGAGGAAACCGGGAGATCGAAAGTAACTTTAGGCTTATTGCTGCAACAAACAAAGATCCTGAAAAACTTGTCACAAAAGGGCTTTTCAGGCATGACCTTCTTTATCGTTTACGATCCATTACTCTTGATTTGCCACCGCTTAGAGAACATGCTCGAGATATAAAAGAACTGGCTGTTTACTACACTACCAGAATTTGTGAAAAATACGGTATTGAAACAAAAGGATTTTCAGTTGATTTTTTTGATGCCCTGCAGGCTTATAACTGGCCTGGGAATGTACGGGAGCTGATTAAGGCCCTCGAGGGTGCAATCAGCAAAGCGTTACATGAACCGATTCTGGTACCTAAACATTTACCTGACCAGGTTCGAATCCATTCTTTATGGCCCCTTGCTGATATACAGGACGATACACATGATTTTGGCATTATAATGAAAGAAAATTTACCACCTAATGATCCATTGAAATATCGACCATTCAAAGAAACCGTGTTGGCAGATGCTGAAAAAAAATATTTTCAGGACTTAGTAGCATTTACTAAAGGAGATCTGAAGCAGGCCTGCGAGGTATCTGGTTTAAGCCGTACAAGATTATACACTCTCCTGAAAAAACACGGTGTCTCAAGACTTGGTTGGTCTTCTGATAATTTCAAACCCTAGCAGTTCTTTTCCTTAAACAAACGTTCACATTTTCAGAACATTTGTCCCAGTTTAGTGAACATCCGATGTTCACTTTTTACCCATTTATTCTTCTAATCTCATAATATTTGTTTGAATTAATGCGGAATATGCAAAGTCGTATTTTGCTGGCACGTAAACTGCTTTTCTGAATTACTGTCAGGCTTTTTAAAAGCCGATTTCTTAATTTAATCTATGGAAATTAATACAGTGAATTCAATCATTTCTTTTCTTAAAGATGTGGAAGAAGAACCATATATCCGCCAGAAATCCCTTTTGCATTATCATTGGCAGCGAGCATTATTATATATTTTTTGCGTAACCAAAGGTAGTTATGCGTTCAAGCCAAACAAGAAATACGCATGCATAATTGTTTTGATGCCTGCTAATAATCATCTAGAAAAAAAATTTGTATTAAAAACAGTATTTGGATTTAGATTTATCCAAATTATTTCGACATACAAATTACAAACCTGCTTAGAAAGAAATTTTCTTCACTTCAAAGAAGGCTTACCTAACATTCCTACCAGTCAATCTGCCTTTAATTGCCTTTTCTGGCTTCATATTCAGATTTGTTTTGAATTTAACAAATATTCACCAACAGCAATTAAACCTGTTGTCTTAAATACTTATAAAATTAATTCGTTATCAAAAACTGAAAAAGGGGGGAGAATATGAGTAAAGCCAGATCGGATAGTAGTTCTGCTATTGCTGTAATTGGCATGGGGTGTGTATATCCCGGTGCACATTCACCAGAAGAACTCTGGCAGAACGTATTGGCAGGAAGACGTTATTTTCGCAAGATGCCTGACGAAAGACTGCCAAGAAATGACTATTTCGATTCTGACCCCTCAACTCCTGGAAAAACCTATTGCGATCAGATGGCAGTCATTACCGATTGGGCATTTGATCCACTCCAGTTTCGTATTCCCCCGACTGTTGTTAAAGCTTCCGATATGGCTCATTGGCTTGCGTTATGGACTGCAGATAAGGCAATTTCTGATGCAGGGATTGATCTCGACAAACTTGATCGAGCCAAAATTGGGCTGATACTTGGTAACACTCTGGCAGGAGAGTTTTCCCGAAGTCATACACTAAAATTCCGTTGGCCATATGTTTCACGATCTATTCGAAGAGTTCTTGAGCACAACAATTTCGACAAGCAACAAATTGATCAGTTGGATATGGCTTTTCAGTATTCCTATGAGTCTGCGTTACCTGAATTGAATGAAGACAGTCTTGCGGGTAACATGTCAAATACTATCGCAGGTCGGATCTGCAATTATTTTAATTTTGGAGCTGGCGGCTATACGGTTGACGGTGCTTGTTCTTCATCCCTTTTGTCTGTAGCTCATGCATGTAATGCCTTGCGCAACGATGATATGGAAATTGCCTTGGCGGGTGGTGTTGATGTAAGTCTTGATCCATTCGAAATTATTGGATTTGCCAAAACTAGAGCCTTAGCAAAAGAAGACATTAAGCCATATGATGAGCAGGCGGAAGGTATGCTTGCAGGAGAAGGTTGCGGTATTTTTGTCCTTGTAAAAGAAGAATTTGCTCGTAAATCCGGTCTTAGAATCCATGCCCTCATAAAAGGTTGGGGATATTCATCTGACGGCAATGGAGGAATAACATCTCCTGAGCCAGAAGGGCAGAAGAGGGCATTAAAAAAAGCATATGACTTGGCAGGGTATCCAATCTCATCCGTTGATCTTTTTGAAGGACACGGGACCGGTACACCTGTGGGAGACAATGTTGAAATTATTGCTTTAAAAGATCTTATAGACAATTCACCAGACCATGGACCTTGCTGGATTGGAAGTATCAAAAGCAATATAGGTCACTGCAAAGCCGCTGCTGGTGCTGCAGGAATGGCCAAAACAATTATGGCTTTAAAAAGAAAAATATTACCTCCTACCATGAACTGTATAAGCCCCAATCCTCAGTTCGGCAGACCTCTTGGGACTCTTCGGCCAGTTGCTTCAGGAAGAGAATGGCAGGCAAATAATGGACCTCGACGGTCCTCAATTAGTTCTATGGGATTTGGAGGAGCAAACTCCCATGTAACTCTTGAAGAAGTTGATCCTGACACTAAACCGTCACAAGTGGATGTTGCCATCCTGGAAAGTTATCAAAAAAGTGAGTTAATTTTAATTGCTGCAGAAAATTATTCCGAACTTCAGAATACTGTGGAAAAACTATTAAAATTTGCTGGCCGTATTTGCCGTGCAGAATTAATTGACCTTTCCGCTGCATTAACCAAAGAACCAATGGGAGGTAAGCTCCGGCTGGCAATAGTCTGCGAATCTCCTTGGGACTTGGAAGAATCTCTCCAATTGATTCACTTGAAATTAGTTTCAGGTGTGAAAATAAACCAGCTTGAAAACCAGTCGGCAGGCATTTTTGCTGGGATAGCAAGAAAAAATCCTAAGTCTGTTGCACTCTTTCCGGGACAGGGAAGTCAGAAATTCAATATGGGTGAAGATTTAGTACGAAGATTTCCTTTTGTTCAAGAACTATATGAAAGCAGCGAAGATGCAGTTTTTACAGTTATGCCTGAAGGGTTAATGGATTCTATTTTCATTGATCAATTTGCGCATAATGAACAGACCATCCATCAGGCCGGTGCAAACCTGCGAGATACTCGAGTATCACAACCGGCAATTATCCTTACATCCATTGCTATACTTCAGGTACTGGAGTTTTTGGGACTTAAACCCGATATCGCTGTAGGACACAGTCTTGGTGAAATTGCGGCATTTCATACCATGGGTGTGTATGACGAACAAACTGCTGTGAGAATTGCATCACTACGTGGTAATGCAATGTCGTCACTGAATATACAAGATCCCGGCGGCATGCTGGCAATTGCGGATACCCCAAAAAATATTGAAATACTTATTGAACCTTTTATGGGTAAGGCGATTATTTCTAACTATAATTCCTTAAAACAAACGGTTGTTTCTGGAACATCAGCAGCAATAGAGGCCTTGGCTGGTGAGTGTAAAAAGCAAAATATTCAATGTGCAATTCTTCCTGTTTCACATGCTTTCCACTCAAATATTGTAGCACCTGCCTCTGAAAGTTTTTTAGAAAGCTTGAGGGACATAGATTTTCAAACTTTAAATGGGACGGTAATTTCCACTTCAACCGGAATGGAAGTTTCCAATTCGGAAGACATAAAAAAACTACTTGGGCAACAAATTCAAAACCCTGTACGATTTACAGACGCTATTGAAGAAGTAACCGCTCACTCACCAGACCTATGGATTGAAATAGGGCCGGGGCAGGTCCTCAGCAATTTGGTCAAAGATATCCTTGGTAATATCAACAGTCCCTGTATGCCCACCGATGCTAACGATTCAGACACTTCAAAACCATTGAACGAATTACTGGGTAGGGCATATGTTCTTGGGTTTCCTCTCAACTTAAATAATTTTTTTGAACATAGATTTCATCGTCCGTTCTCAGTCGAAGCATATGATCCGCAATTTATTACTAATCCTTGTGAGAATCAAGTTGATATCAGCCATCTTGAAAAAATTCAACCTGTCAACATGCTGGAAGAAAAATTAATACCTGAAGGGATTAACCCTGAACTCTTTGAATCGTATTTCAACAGACGCCAACAATTTCTCAAAGATTATATTGCTCTGGATTATCAGAACTTTCCCAGCAGCTTGCCTACCGAATTTATTAAACCAGATATACAGCATGACGATACTGCTGCAGAATCTGATGAAGTAGCTTCTGAACAGGAATTATTGCAACCAGTCGAACCTGCATTGAGGGGTGATATACTTACATTTGCTATCAAAAGTATAGCTGATCGCACAGGATTTCCACCTGATTCGATACAGCCTGAAATGAAACTTCGTGATGACCTTAATCTTGACTCTATCAAAGTTGGTGAGCTTGCTATTGTACTTGCCCGAGAATTTAATGGAAATTTTGCAGATGATCCTTCGATATATGCTAATTCACCTTTGTCAGAGATGGTTGAAGCAATGCAGCTCGAAGCTCAGAATAAAAAAATTGATAGAAAAAAGAGCATTGAAAAAGAAGAAGTCGGAACTGACTATATAAGTCTGGAGAATATAATTCCCGATAATATTCGTAACTTCCAGATGAACTCATATTTCTATCCAATTGCACATGAGAAAAGCCTGCCTCTACCTTCAGCAGGTACCGTATTACTGGTCGGTGAATCAGAATCTCACAGGCATCAGAGCCTTTCAAATATACTAAACAGGAAAGGGCTATCAACTGTATTTTACGATTTTTCATCTATTTTTGAAGTAAACCAACTTCCAGATAATCTCATTGGCATGATTATTATCTTACCGGAAAATCAAAATGCTTTCTTCTCTTGCACATCAGAGGAATTTGACGTTCGTATAGACGGACTCATTTCGAATCTTTTCAATTGTTATAAACTATTGGATAAAACTTTAGAATCTGGCTGGTCCGGTTTTCGCAGCCTTGTATTGCGACCTGTATCTGATGATTACAACTCAGATATAGACCTTGAGGCTGGAACAGGTTTTATGAAATCAATGTGCCTTGAATATCCTTCTGCAAACTTTAAATGGGTCTCTTTGCCAGACTCCTGGTCCGCTGAACAGTGGGCTGAAACAGCCATGCAGGAAATGGAGGTCGCAACAGGACGCCTGGTATACAACTTTATTGAAGATGGCCAGCGCATGGCCATGGTAGCGCAGCCTTCTGAGTTCAACGAGAAGGAAGTTTTGCATTTAAACGATACAGACACATTTCTTGTAACAGGAGGAGCAAAAGGAATTACTTTTGAACTTGCCCGTGAATTATCCCGTAGTACAGGTGTTAAACTCGCAATACTCGGCTCATCCCCCCTTGTAGATGCTGAAACATCATCAAAACGGAAAAATGAAATCTTTCAAAATTTGCAGCGATATGACAATGAAGGCATTCACTACAGGTATTTTCAGTGTGATGTAACAGATCAGCAAGCGGTACAAAAAACAGTACTTGAAGTGAGTCAGAGTATGGGTAAAATTACAGGGATCCTGCATGGTGCCGGTTTGAGTCAATTAAAACTCTTCCGAGAAATGGACCTGGAATCCTGTTTAGCTAATATTCACGTCAAAACCCGTGGCCTCTATAATATTTTATCTGCTGTTTCCTTAGATAAATTAAAAGCACTGCATGTAATTTCCTCCATTCTTGGTTCAACCGGAATGATCGGCCAGAGTGATTATACCTATGCAAATGCCTGGTTGAATGGCGCTGTTCAAAGCGTATTACATTATTATCCCCATATACATTGTTTATCATTGGGATATTCCGTCTGGTCTGAAACCGGTCTTGGCAAAAGGCTGGGTGCTGTAGAATCTCTTGCAATGCAGGGAATCACTCCTATCAGCAACAAAGAAGGCATAGATTCCTACATAAAGCTTACCCGGCAGCCTTGCTTGGGATCCACTTTCCTGATCATAGGACGCATGACCCCAGAGCTTGAGGCCACTCTTTTTGCACCAATTCAGAAACCAGCAGGTAGATTTCTTGAAAAGATACAGCGTTGGGTCCCGTCCGGCGAATTGGTTGCAGACACATTAATTTCTCATGATAGAGACAAATATATTTCAGAACATGTTTTTGACGGCACTCCTTTGTTTCCAGGAGTAATGGCAATTGAAGCCATGGTAGAAGCGGCTCAGGCATGTACCGGGAGAAATGATTATCCTGTGTTGCAAAGTATCCGTTTCAAGCGTCCTTTGATAGTCCCGGCTGACAGTAAAATTATAATGCGTGTGATGGCTGTTGCTGATCCGCAAACGAGTGGAATGATAAGGGTGAAAATGGCAATTCGTTCTGAAGGTGATGGTTTTAGAGAAAATCATTTTCGAGCTGATTGTATTTTCGGTGCGGATAGCACTCATGTATCCCAAATTCCTTCCTGTCCGAATTTGCCTGAAAAACTACCTGTCAGCCCGGAGGATTTCAGTCCGACCCCTCTTTTTCAGGGTAAGTTTATGCGGAGGATAAGTGCGATCTATAAACTCGAAACATCGAGTGAGAGTATTACAGAGATTAAGGTGCCTGAAGATGAAAAGTATTTCGGCAACGTAACCAACAAATCTCTTCTTACGGTCTCTCCTGCAGCAAGAGATTCTGCTCTGCAAAGCGGTGCTCTTCTTATGCCTACAGGGTATCTCCCTGTGGAAATGGATGAACTTCGTATATACCGCAATATGAAACCAGGTTCCAGAATTATTTGTCACGTTATTGGTCAAAAACGAACTGCTGAACGTTACAGTGCTAATATCAATCTATACGACGAAGACGGACAGATCCTGGAAACAATAAAAGGACTGATTCTGCAGGCTCCTAATGCGGGAATAAGTGTTGCGAAACCTTACCCTCAGATTCCAATGTCACGTGTTGTAACTGATCTACAGTCTTTTCTTGAAAGTGAATCATTTGGCCTGGCTGCTATCGAACATACAGAAGTTGAATCCTTGACTGATAATGATGAAATTAGAAGTGACGAACTCGAGTATTTTCAAAAGGAAATTGCTGCATCAAGGCGTACTACGGCAATTTCCAACCTTCTTGCTACGCGCCGTGCCACTGTGCAATATGCCAGGGATCAACATAACCTGGACCTAAATCCGACCGATATCGCAATTCGTCATCAACCGGATGGAAAACCTGATCTACACATAAACAGCGAGCCTAGCGCACAAGTGCTGAACAGTACAGGTATGAGTCTGGCTGATGATGCGGAAAAATCGATTGCCATGGTTGGTCCGTCATCAATAGGACTTGATTTCGAAACTGTACAGAATCACGATGCTGAAACATGGCGTGGATTATTGGGTGAAGACGGTTATCACCTTGCACGTGAGCTTGTAGCGAAAACCTCGGAACCTTTTGACAAGACTGCTACCAGGGTCTGGTCTCTTTTAGAGGCAGGTAAGAAGTCAAATTCATTAAAAAGGCATGTTCCTAAATTTAAAACACATCTTGGTGGACCCTGGTACCTTTTTAAAGGTGATTTTGACGGCAACGACGTTAATCTATTGAGTACAGTTTTTTATAATGAAAAGAATGGAAAAACCGTTCAGGCAATGGCAGTAGCAGTTGATGAACCGGGAATAGATCAACATCCTCTAGTAGATAACTCTCACAATTTAAATATATCTTTATCAAAATCGCCAGAAAAGAGATTTAATGAAATAGCGGAAAACTTTTTTGGAAAACTTGATGCTGGTATTGAACTTTTCAAAAATGATCCTGAGCATCCTGATACAGAAGAACATTTCAAAATATTTAATTCTGTACTTGATACAACAGTAGAATCTTTAAGTGAATTAGAAAAACATTTTTCAGATGAAGAATTAAAGAACAAACGAAATTATATGTACGAGAAAATAAAACATTATCTTCATGATTCAAAAGTGTTCCGACGAACGCTAGAAAAGCCGTATGGGTATCCAGGTGATCATCTTTTGATGAATATGATGTTTTATAAACAACTTTTTTCGACAGGAATCGGATACCATTTTGACCGCAATTTTATCGAGAATATAGGTAGTGAAGCTGTTCGTCAGCGATCTTACTGGGTCGCTGAAAGAGTCAGGTCGATAATGGAAGAAAAGGGTATGAAGCATATCAGGTTGTTGGACCTCGGCTTCGGTCCAATGGCAATTGAGAGAACAGTCATTGAAAATTCTGCGCCGGACATTACTTTTTCAATTACTGGATTTGATTTGGATGAACGTGCCATTCGATTTGTTAAGGAAAACCTTGTAGATCCAAGGGCAACATTGGTTACCGAAAAACATAATTTGATTTCTCCTCAAGGTGTTGCACGCATTAAAGAAGTAGCAGAAGAAGTAGATGTCTGCATATGTATGGGACTGATCGAATACCTTGAGAAAGATGCTGCAACAGCGATTATAGAGGCAGTACATCAAGGTGGTCGGCCTGGGATGCACATGATGACAAGCAATTACCGCTCAGATCATCAATCCATACCAAAAATGGAATGGTTACTTGACTGGTGGCTGGTGTACCGTACAGAAAATGAGATGCAGGAAATTATGCTAAGTGCCGGATTTGATAATGACAAGATTTGGACTAAACATGATGAGACTGGTAGCATAGTATTGGTAGAAGCTGAAAAGTAGTTATGTGCCCGCGATACCATTAAAATAACTGGATAAGTGAGGTAACAGGAGCCAGGTCTTGTAATATAGATTTTATAGCATTGACCTGGCTTTTTTATATAAAAATAGTTCTAAAAACTAATTAATTTACTAATTGAATTTCTGGCTTAATTTTCCTTTGCAATTCATAAGAAATATATGATAGCATCCTAATAACGACGTTGGTTGATATGTGACATTTTATGTCTTCAGACCAGCTGCATTTCGATTGTTACAGTGTGCTCCATAACTATCTGAAATTTTCAACAAAGCAGTAAGGAGAAGGGGTATGAGAAGGATAGCTCTCGTGAATCAGAAGGGTGGGTGTGGTAAAACCATAACAGCAATAAACCTGTCAAGTTCTCTTGCGGCTAAGGGTAGAAAAGTGCTACTCATTGATCTGGACCCTCAGGGACACTCGGCTATGGGTCTTGGTGTTGCACCTGTTACAGTTGAAAAAAGCATTTATGAAGTACTGATCGGTGAATCCACAATTGAGGAAGCAGTGATCAGTGTAAGGGACAACCTTGATATAGTTTGCAGTGACGTTGTTCTCAGCGCCTTTGAACAAGTGATGTCAGGTGAGCAGGGCAGGGAACTTAAACTGGCAAAATGCACTGAAGGGATTCAATCAAAGTACGATTATCTAATATTGGATTGCCCACCAAGTGTAGGACTTATTACCATTAACGGTCTGATGGCAGCTTCAGAGGTTATTATTCCCGTAGACCCAAGTTATTTTTCTATTGATGGTGTTGAAAAACAACTTGAAACTATTCGAGTATTGGCGAAAAAAACAGGTCACCATCTTTCCGCCAAAATCCTTGCAAATAATATTGACCGCAGGACTAAGTTCTGCAGGGAAATGGCAGAATTTCTCAAGACTACTTATCCCGATAATTGTTTTCGAACCGTTATTAATACTTGTACTGCATTGAGGGAGGCGGCCGGCCTTGGGATTCCATTAGTCGAGCACAATAAGGATTGTATAGCTTTTCGAGATTTTACTGAACTCACCAGAGAAACAATGAGTCCTGAATCTGAGATAGAGGTTGACACTTCTATTATAGAATTTCTCCTGCAAAATCATATGCGCCAGGAGGACATGGAGCATGGGAAAGTTTTGTTTTCAATGGATGCACCTGAAAACGCTGAAGTGTGTATCGCGGGGGATTTCAATAACTGGGTTCCAGAACCACTCAACCTGATAAATTCCGGTGGAAAGGTAATGTGGTGTAAAACAATACCATTGAAACCAGGTTCTTATGCCTATAAATACGTGGTAAATGATAAGTGGATCGCGGATCCGAAAAACGAAAACTTTGTTGATGACTTATGTGGAGGTAGAAATTCCATAATCAACATCTGAAATTATTAACACTTTTATGAGTATTACCTTTCAATGCAAGCACACAAAAAACCGTCTAGAAGTTTTAATGAAGTTTCTCATTTTTTTCTTTCAAGCGAAGAATCAAGTAACAAAGAATCAAAAGAAAACAAATACGACTCAAAATTGATAATTGAAAATGTGTCGAAGCTTGAAGTTCTAAAAAATTCCTGCTTGGGCATCGAACTTAGGAACGGACAGGTCAACATGAATGCCGCCTGGTTCCAGGGTGCTTATGCTTTACTCCAAGATGTCGTAAACTCTCTTTCTGAAACCTTAAAACCCTCTGAAGATAACATTGAAAACGATTAAGAGTAGTTGAGGTGTTAATAGTTTAAAGGAAGTGATCAAGCTTCAGAGTATGGTGAATATTTTGACCACAATATTTTCGCAAATCTATTAGAAATACTTCATAAAGTAATATTACAAATTGATCATATAATTTAAAACCGGGGTTTGACCCCGGTTTTTTCTTTTATGGATTATATGTCTGGGAGTATATCGATTTTATTCTTTGAGAAAACTAAGTTGTCTGATTATGTCAAAAGAATGAGAGAATAAACAATTTATATGTAAAATAATTTTATGAAAACAAAATTTATCTATTTCTTAACAGCTTATACCTTTGTCATATTTAATTCTCATTCTTTTGCCGGTACAATTAAAAAGAATTTTCGAGTAGTTGAAAATGATATGTCAAGACAGGATATTGAATATATTCTTGGTGAGCCGGAAAAGGTGATTCATGAAATAGTTCCTGAACAGCCTTTTTACGGTCCACAAGAGATATTGATTTCAGTATTGAAACCTTCAGATCCATATGAAGAATGGATTTATACCGACAACGAAAAAATATATCTCGTCTGGTTTGGAAGCTCCAGTGATGAATCAAAAGACAAGTGGAAAGTGGTGGCTACGTTCAGTTATCCTAAAGATGTCGTATTTTAGACAATTATTCTTATAGTATGAAAGTATGAGTTAATTGAACGAAGGATTTTAATTGAAAAATATTATGCATTCACCATATCACAGAGAAAGGGAAAAAGACGCCTGTGCTATTATCGCCTTTGTTGACAAACGCGGACACAGCACCCATGCAAATATAGTTCAAACTATCGATGCTTTGCGGAAAATGGGGCATCGCTCAGGAGACATCAACGGTGAAGGGGATGGATGTGGTATCTCTATTGACATACCCCGGGACTTATGGGCCAGACGCCTTGCAGGAAATAATCTGAGTCCGCACCTTGCCGAATCAAACAGTTTTCTGGTCGGTCATTTTCTTTTACCTGCTTCAATCAGATCACAATCAAAGAAGATTTTAACAAGAATCAGAAAAATATTTCAACAGCAGAGCGTCGACATTCTGCTGGAATTGATTGGGAAAACAAGTGATTTGGAGCTGGGCCCTCGAGCGAGGCAGGACGCTCCACTTTTCTGGCAAATAGGCGGTATGATTCCCGAAGCCAGCCGGGACGCATCAAAAAAAAGTCTGTTCAGGCTTCAGCTTGAAATTGAAAAGCAATTTCCTGAAGTACATATATCCTCTCTCAGCCTGGATACAGTTGTTTTCAAAGTACAGGGGATGCCGGATCTTCTTCCTCGGGTTTTTCCAGAACTTAGAGATGAAGATACACGTTCTGTTATATCTCTTGGCCATGGACGCTACTCAACAAACACGCTGCCAACAGTAGAGCGGTCACAGCCTTTTTCTATACTGGGTCACAATGGTGAAATAAATACTATCGAACGAATACGTAGCACTGGGAGAACCCTCAATATTGAACCAGTCCCGGGAGGCAGCGACTCGCAGGACTTGAACCGTATTATTGAAGGTCTTATCAATCTTTATGACCTTGATGTTCTGGAAGCCATGGAGATGGTTTTTCCGGCTATCTACAGTGAAGTTGAAAAGTATCCCAATAAATTACGAGAAGTTTACGAATTTTTCAGATGGTTTTTTTCATGTTCTGCGCAAGGGCCAGCAGCTGTTTTGGCTCGAAACGGCGATACATGTGTAGGGAGTGTCGATGCCCTTGGATTAAGACCGCTATGGTTTGGTGAAAGTGATTACAACTATTTCCTGTCTTCCGAGAAAGGCGTTGTTGATATTGAACATAACATGACCGATCCGCGGCCTTTGGCACCTGGAGAGAAAATTGCCCTAGTGGGTGGCAGGGGGAAAAGGGCGGAAGCCCTTGATTATGGAACAATCCAACAGCGTCTTGTAAAACTTTTCAGCAGTAAAAATCGTATTAAAAAATATCTCAACTCTCTCTACAGCGGCATACCAGTTGAAGGAAAAAATACAAATAAAATCAAAAGCTCAGTAACTTCCAGCCAATTTTTAAGAAAAGATTTTTCTGTTGAAGTTTATCATGATCCTGGTTTACTGGCAGCATTCGGCTGGAACAATTACGACCTTATGATTCGTCAGAAGGTTGCTCGAAACGGCAGGGAAGTAATTGGTTCCATGGGACATACCGGGCCACTGGCTTCGTTTGTTCCTGATTCACTTCCAAATATTTCTGACTATTGTAAAGAAAATGTCGCAGTAGTTACAAACCCTGCCATTGACAGGGAGCGTGAATACGAACATTTCTCTACCAGGGTTGTATTGGGAAGCAGACCTGATATTCGTGGTGAAAGAATTATTCCTCCATTGGGTCTCGAACTTGATACCCCCTTGTTGCTTGGTGCTCAAGCTTTTTCAGGTGTTATTGCAACTAAAAGTTGCCGGGAAATTTGCGAAAAGCACTCTACAATTCTTTTTGAAGATGTAGTTGATTTTTTCACATGTCAGAACAGGGATCCCGGCCTGGTGAAGTTTGTTGACGCCACCTATATGCCGGCGGAAGGCCTTACTGCCAGGTTAGAAGTTCTGGCGGCTGAAGTTGAAAAAGCTGTAAAGGAAGGGGCTGTACTCATAATATTTGATGATTCAAAAAGTTTTACTTGTTCAAAGGTATTTATTGACCCTGCCATTCTAGTTGCTTATTTACATGAATTCATGATAAACGCCGGTATCAGACGCGAAGTCAGTCTTATTGTGCAATCTGCTGCTATACGAAATCTTCATGACCTGATGCTCGTCACGGGACTTGGAGCGGACGCAATTAATCCATATCTCCTGTGGCATATATCATGTAAATATGCTGGAGAAAATCAGGATGCTGCCAAAGTGATCGATAATACTTTTTCTGTTCTGCAAAAAGGGATTGAAAAAGTCATGTCGACAATGGGTATTCATGAATTATGTGGATATGGCCGGATTTTTTCTTCAATTGGTCTTCAGTCTGATCTTGCAGCAATCATGAGGATTCCAAATTTCTGTCCTTCTGATAAAGGAGGATTGAGTATCGCCGGTCTTGATGCTATAGCATTGCAGAGATATTCGAAAGCTGTTTCTGACGAAGTAAACGCCGTATATAAAGAGCCCGCCAGAAACCCGAAAGTAGGGCGTATAATCAGGAATGTCGCTGTGGGTAAAACGGGCTATCTTGAAATGGCCCAGGAATTAGAAAATGTTGTAGAAAAATTGCCGACCGGCATAAGGCATCTTTTAGAGTCGAAGCCTGTTGAACAAAAGCAGCGTTTGACGATGGATAAGGTTGATATTTCCATTGGCCGGCACTCCATGCCCTTAGTAATAGCTGCCATGTCTTTTGGTTCACAGGGGGAGAATTCATTTCGAGCTTATGCTGAGGCAGCTTTAAAAGCGAATATAATCTGCATGAACGGAGAAGGGGGAGAAATTCCCGACATGCTTGGAAAATACAAGCATAATAGGGGACAACAGATTGCTTCAGGCCGTTTCGGGGTTTTCATGAGTTTTCTTAATTCAACTGATTTTCTGGAAATCAAGATTGGTCAGGGTGCGAAGCCTGGAGAGGGGGGGCATCTTCCTGGAAACAAAGTCTCTGATATGGTGGCAAAATCTAGGCATTGCAAGGAAGGTATTACACTGATATCCCCTTCGAATCATCATGATATCTACTCCATTGAAGATCTTGCTCAGATTATTACCGAGCTTAAAACAGCAAACCCATACGCCCGTATTTCTGTAAAAATACCTGTTACGAGCGGAGTGGGAACAATCGCGGTGGGTATTGCAAAAGCCGGTGCTGATATACTGAATATAAGCGGTTTTGAAGGAGGTACCGGTGCAGCACGCGAACATGCCAAGCGGTTTGTTGGACTTCCTGCAGAGATAGGTGTAAGCGAAGCGCATCGGTATTTGATTGAATCAGGGTTGCGTCATGGAATTGAGATCTGGGCTGATGGGGGTATGCGAAGCGGTTATGATGTTTTGAAAATGATCCTGCTTGGCGCCAATAGGGTTGGACTCGGTACAGTGTCGCTTATGGGAGTGGGTTGTATAAGCTGCCGAAAGTGTCATCTCGATCGCTGTCCAAGGGGTATATCTACCCAGTTAAGAAACGTCGAAGATGCTGAAGCACGCGGAGTTAAAGCTTTTAAACCACGCATTCTGGATGCAGAATCCGAAAACCTGGCACGTCTGCTGACAGCCATTGGTGATGAAATTAAAATGAGGGTTGCTGAGCTTGGAGAACAGCGCCTGCAGGACCTGGTTGGCAGAACAGATTTGCTGTATCAATACAGAATGAATAGCCTGCTTGATACTGCGGATATCTTGAAAAAACCTTCTATATCAAGCAACCCTGACTCGTATCCGAAATCGCAAATTGTCAGAAAACCATTAAATTATTTAACCAGATTGATTTCTGATCTGGCCATGGAACGTTTTGAAAAGGGAGATTCACTTGTACGTTTTGCAGAAGAAGGCGTTCACAGTACAGACAGGGCTGTAGGGACATACCTTGCAGGTGCCATTGCAAGAAAATTCGGTCAAAATAAAAATGATATGAAGGCGTTACTTATGCTTGGTTCTTCCGTTCCAGGGAATGGTCTTTGTGCTTTTATTTCACAAGGTCTTGAAACGGTTGTTGAAGGCGGTTCACAAGATGGTGCTGCCAAGGGAAGTATGGGAGGGTTCCTTGGTGTGTTTAAGGGCCAGAATATAATGGGCAGCAGAATCGACGGGTCTACAGGTAAAAGTTTTGCTTATGGCGCTATAGGTGGGCTACTTATGGTGCAGAATCTTGCTGATTCAAGAGCCTGTATAAGAATGTCAGGTGCTGATGTAGTGTTTGGAAGAAGAATTACTGAACCAGTCCGAGACGAACTTGGTAACATCGCCAGTCGGGCTCATTTGAAAGGATTTGCCTTTGAATATATGACCGGAGGACGAGCAGTTGTGCTTGGAGACCCCGGCCCTTGGATGTGTGCTGGAATGACCGGAGGAGTTATTTATCAGTGTCTCTATCCGGACCTCGGTTTTAATCGTGAAGCACTGAAAAGGCGACTGGCACGGGGCGCTAATGTATCAATCGAGAACATATCAAAAGACGGACTGCAAGATTTACGTGAGTTACTAGGAAAGTACATTGAAGAGCTGGAAAAAGGTTTTCAGAAAGAAGAGGCAGATGCTATACATGCTATTTTAAAAAAAGCTGCAAAGAGATTTATAGCGATTAATCCGAAACCTTTGCGTCCTCCTTCGGCTGAATAACTATTTATATGTTAAAAGTGTTGAACTAAGAAGGATGGATAAAGAGGATAGGTGGCTAATTAGGAACTTCATCGAGAACATTTCTGATAAGATTGCTGATTTTTTCTGTAGTATACGGTTTTAATAGTATGGCCTGCATATCCCTGAGTATACCTCCATCAATCTGTTCCATACAATAGCCAGAAACAAGGATGAATTTTACATCCGGCTTGATGGTTTTCACATCACGGAAAAGTTCTAGGCCGGTTTTGTTCGGCATGACCATATCGGAAAGTATCAGATCGATACTTTCAGGTGACTTTTTGAAAAGATCCAGAGCTTCAACACCGTCTCGAGCAGTCAGGACATTGTAACCGATATCAGTAAGCATCTCGATTGTATATTGCCTGAGAATTTCTTCATCTTCTGCGATAAGAATTGTTTCCTTGCCCTTGTTGATAAGCTGTGAAGCCACAAGCGGTGAATCCAGAACAGCTATATGAGCAGATGAATCCTTACTGGCGATATTCGGTAAGTAAATTTTAAAGGTTGTGCCGCTGTCCACTTTACTGGTGACATCAATCCATCCGCCATGTCCAGCTACAATAGAGTAAACTATTGAAAGGCCAAGACCAGTGCCTTTATCTACATCTTTGGTAGTGTAAAATGGATCAAATATCTTCGAAATGCTTTCTTCAGTTATTCCGCATCCTGTATCGGATACTGTCATAAGGATATATTCGTCAATATTCTGAACTGGTGTTTGTGCTATGGGATTTTCAATACCGTTAAATGATTCAGTTTTAATAATAAAGGTTCCCTTGCCTTGCATGGCATCTCTGGCATTAACCGCAAAATTAATGAGGACTTGTGTGAGCTGTCCTTCATCGGAGTTGACCCATGGTAGATCATCCTGCAGGTCAAGTTTGATTTCAATTGATTCCTCCAGCATTCGATTGATGAAATCCGTGCTGTTTGTGATGAGCGCATTGATGTCAACAGGCTTGAGATCCAGTGAGATCTTTTTACTGAACAGGAGCAGTTTCTGAACAAGGTTGGCGGCCTTTTTGGAAACTTCGGTAATTGTTTTCAGGTTTTTATGGTGTGGTGAGTTTTCCTGCAGAGTTTTGAGGCTCAGTCCAGCATAGCCCATAATGGCGGTGAGCATATTATTAAAGTCATGTGCGATACCACCGGCAAGCCTGCCAACCGATTCAAGTTTCTGTGATTGGAAAAGCTGGCTTTGGAGGTTTCTTTTTTCTTCACGAACCTTTTCCACCGCTTTTCGGTCGGCCCAGACATCAAGGGCCCTGTTAATTCTTGCCGACAAGCCGGTAATATTCTTTTTGAGGATATAGTCAGTTGCACCTTCACGAAGAGAGTCAACCGCAATTTGTTCATTTCCCACGCCGGTTATAAGGATTACAGGAATGTCAATGAGATGAACCTTGAGGATGTGAATAGCCTCAATACCTGTTATATCGGGTAGTGAGTAATCGGCGATTATAATATCAGCCTGAAGGTCCGGGAGTCTTTCCATGAATTCTTTTTTGTTCCTGGCAATGTCGTGTTCAACCTCAAAATTGTTATTACGCAGCTGATAAAGTTCCAGCTCAACGTCATCAGGATTGTCTTCAAGAAATAAAATCTTTATGTGACGAATATTTTCTTCCATAAATATATATAGGAGGCAAAATGATTGGATTTAATTTTTATCCGGTGCCTCGTTGAGTAAGAGCCAATAATATCCAATATAACGTACTGTCTCGACAAATTGATCGAAATCAACTGGTTTTCTAATATAGCTGTTAACTCCCAGATCATAGCTTTCGACAATGTCCCTTTCCTCTTTGGAGGATGTTAAAACAACAACCGGTACTTTCTTCAGTGTTTCATCTTTTTTGATTTTTCTAAGCACCTCTATCCCGTCAACTTTCGGTAATTTTAAATCGAGAAGTATCAGTTGTGGAGGATAGGAAACCATTCCTTCAAATTCACCTTTACTAAACAGATAATCTAAAGCATCCTGACCATCGCGCATAACTTTAATAGGATTAAGGATATTATTTCGTTTCAAAGCATGCAGAGCGAGTTCAACATCATCAGGGTTGTCTTCCACCAACAAAATCTCGTTTGCATTATCCATATGCATTCTGGTCTCCTCGATTTAATGTTATTGAGGCTATCCTCTTATAAATATCTATGTTAATTGAGCCTGCTTGTTTAAGGGCAGACGCAGATAAAAAGTTGAACCATGTCCAGGTTCAGATTCTGCCCAGATTTCCCCTTTATGCCTTTCAACAAGGCGTTGAACGATTGCAAGCCCTACACCGGTTCCCTCATACTCTTCAGGAAGATGGAGTCTTTGAAATATCTGAAATATTTTGTCGTTATATTTTGTATCAAAACCTATACCGTTGTCCTTAATGTAGAAGGCCTTGTCCTTCGCATTATAGCCTATGCTGATTTTAGGATGTTTCGTTTCTCGTGTATATTTGACAGCGTTAGAAATCAGGTTTGAAAAAATATGCTGGATCATAGACATGTCTCCGAATATTTCCGGCATTTCGTCCACCGTTACATCAATATCTTTTTCTCTGATGCTCTGGGTGAAATCGCGCAGACATTCATTGACAATCTTATTAGTATCAATCTTAATATTCTGCATTTCCTTACGGCCAGCGCGTGAAAAAGAAAGCATATCATCAATCAAATGTGACATTTTTACGGTTCCGTTTCTCACCCTGTTCAGGAAATTTTTGCCTTGTCCATCAAGTTTGTCACTATGTTCATCAAGTAAAATTTTTGAGAAACCGTCAATATTTCGGAGTGGGGCCCGCAGGTCATGTGAAACTGAATACGCAAAGGCCTCAAGTTCCTTATTGGAAGTCATTAACTCTTCATTGGCGATTCTTATAGCTTCATTTTTTTCCCTGATTTCTTTACGCATTTTATAAAAATTTTTCTCAAGACAACCTATCTCGTCTTCCCGTATTACGACTTCTCTTGGTTCAAGCTGTTCTTCTTCAAGCTCTTCCGGAAGATTTTTAATATACCCAGCTAGTTTTTTGATGGGTTCAGTAACGAGTTTGAAGAGCAGGAAATAAAAAACAAGTACTATCAGGGTGATACCCAGAAGCCCCAGGATGAGGTTGTTTCTGGTATATTGCATAATGGCGTTATAGGTTCTGTCTGTTGCCATTTGAACAACCATGCCGCCAAGGATTTCTTTTTTTGAACCGTGGCACTCATGGCATTTGCTCTTGTTTCGTATGAGGTGAACGGTGGTAAGATATTTTTTCCCGTCATTTGTTTCTTCTAAGGATTTTGTAAGCTCTTCACGAGAGTTTTTGCGGGACACAAGCTCATTCCAAATACTACTGTCGACCACGGAGCTTTTAATTGTCTGGCCTATCATATCTTCTTTAGTTGAATAAATGATCTCCTGGTCATTGTTGCAGATGAAAATAGAAACATCTTTAAGTTTATTGTTCATATCAACCATTTGTGAACGCACAGCAGCACTGTCACCTTTGGCCATGGGATATTGAATACCCTGATACACAGTATGAAAAATGTCGTGTCCGAAAGTGGTCATTTCCGAGATCATATTGCGGGCCTGATAAGAAGCAGAAAAAAAGACAAGTATTATGAGAGGTAAGGCTAGTGCGAGAGCGAGAATAGATAATATGGTCCAACTCAGTTTTTTTTGAAAAAATTTAAACAAAGTATTTCCTTAAAGAGGTGTTTATTAAAACTGGAGTAAACATGGCTGCTAAAAAAATAATCAAATGATTTTCGCCCTGGTATGAATAAATGTTGTTAAATTAATCTGATACAACGATTGCTTGATTGGTGTCAAGAGAAAATTATTAAACAGGTTGTTTTGCAAATCATTGTTCTATTGATAAATTTAAATGTTGTATAGCTTTTTATGGAGTAAAATACACCTATCTGAATTGATTAATTGATTTTTTTGTGTAATTATATTTGCTTTTTTCAGATAACCTGCCATAATCTTGCCTTTTTAAAAATAAGCTAATTATATTTGTTTGTATAACTATCTACTATATTGATGTATTTATTTAATTTTTATGGAATCTACTTTGCTAAAAAATACAGAAAACAACTTTTCTTTTTCCGAAATAGGAAAAATTATATTTCCATCTCTACTTGCTGTGGTTCTGTTTATTATTTCTCTTTTCTTTGTACTATTACCTGCTTCAAAAGAAAACCTTATGGAACAGAAGAAGATTATGACAAGTACGCTGGTCCAGACGGCATGGCATACACTGGATTATTATCATCAGCAAGTTGTGTCCGGCAATCTATCTATGGAAAATGCGCAGGATTCAGCGATTCAACATTTAAGATCTGTTCGGTATGGCCCGGATGGGAAAAGTTATTTCTGGATCAATGATATGGGTCCTAAAATGATTATGCACCCATATAGACCTGATCTCGAAGGGCAAAGCTTAACAAATTACTCTGATCCAAACGGTAAACGCCCTTTTATCGATATGGTTGGTACAGCCCAAAAAAGTGGGTCTGGATTTTTGCCATATTTATGGCAGTGGAATGATGAACCTGAAAAAATTGTTGCAAAAGTTTCGTTTGTGAAATTGTTTAGCCCCTGGGAGTGGATAATTGGTACTGGAGTTTATTTCGATGATGTACACAGTGAAATAGCTAAGGTTACAAAAAGGCTTACTTATATCTCGCTTGTTATTCTTCTGATTATAGCTTTTTTGTCATTGTATATTATTAATAAGGGCTTGGCTGAAAGACGCCGAAGACGCAAAGCTGAAGCAGATGTTTCCAACTATCAGAACCACTTGGAAGAACTTGTTAGTCAAAGGACGGCTGAACTAGAGAATGCATTAAAGGAAGTAAAAAAGTTGTCCGGATATCTGCCGATCTGTGCATCCTGTAAGAAAATCCGAGATGATAAGGGGTATTGGAATCAAATAGAATTATATATTCGTGAGCATTCGGAAGCTGAATTCAGTCACGGTATGTGCCCTGAATGTGCGAAAAAATATTATCCGAAATACGCAAAAAAAATTAAGAATATTTAATCGATTTTATTTCTTTTTTTCACCTTCCACCTCTGGAAAATTCATAACAAGCTTATCGGAAACTGCATCTTTCTTTATTTCCATTTGAAGTTCCCAGTGACCACCCATATTTAGCATGATAAGGGCATCATAGATACCATTGCCTTTCTCGGTTATCTTAGGAATCCACATGACCCCATGACCCATTGACGGCATCCAGGGTTTTATAGATATCTCAGCATCGGTAACAGCGTGGTCGTCAACATCTGATAGGAATAATACAACTTTATTTGGCCCCTGCTTTAGTTTCTTTTCCATTCGCATTTCGATTGTGAAACTGCCGTTCTCACTTTTTTCACTTACATTTTTGGGAACATTGCTGCAACCGTATATGGTTATAATACAAATAATATTTAATAAGAGTAGACACTTGAATCTGATCACTTTGAACATCCCCGGTTGAACTTTATCTATTTTATTTAGAACCAATTGCTGATAATAAAATTACGACGGTGATACTATACTAAAATACCTGTTAAAAAAAAGGGCTCCCGGCTGGGAACCCTTTAAAATGTCGCTGTTATTATAAATTATTTATATGAAGGGATTTTCATACCACCTGGCATTTTGTCTTTCATTGCTTCAGTAGCTGTTTCTTCAGCCTTTTGCATCGCTGCGTCTTCAACATTTTTCTGAACGGATTCGGCGGTTACATCTGTTTTACCAGGCATGACTTCATCAATTTTTTCATTCATTTTATCTTTTGCACCTTCAACTGCCTGTTTTCCATAGGTCTCGGCTTCTTTCATAAGCTGGTCTTTCATTTCGCCGGCCTTTTCGGTCATACTGCCAGTTTTTTCTGCTACTCCGGATGCTGCATCGCTCATGGATTTTTTTGCTTCTTCCGCAGTCGGCATAGCATCTTTTACAGCTGCAGCTTTTTCCTTGATGACAGATCCTGCTTTTTCGGCAACACTTTCAGCTTTCTCTTCAGCTTTACTACATCCAATCAAGGCAACCAACATCACTAATGCAAGAACTTTAAATATAGTCTGGTTGATTTTCATTCTTTTCCTCCTTTTAAAAATTTAATTACTTCAATTAAAAAATATCATGTTGCTCTTTATATAAATTGTAACGTAATGATTCGCTTTAACAATTACAAGTAGCCATTGATAGATGAACAGTAAAAAATATGGTATAAGATTGCTTTTCTGCGCTGAGAGTGCATTAACGTGGATTTTATAAACAAACATGGAAATGAATTTACAATACGATAAGTTTACATTGGCCAAAATACAGGCTCTGGGAATATTACTTGGAAAAAAAGCAGCCCCAGGTGAAGTTATAACACTTGAAGGCGACCTTGGGGCCGGCAAGACTACATTGACACAGTCTATCGGCCGGGGTATGGATGTTCCCGAAGCCTGCTATATCACAAGCCCAACATTTAGCCTGCTGCACGAATATCCCGGACGTATACCTCTTTATCATATAGATTTGTATCGTCTTTCCAGCACAGAAGAGATCACCGACCTGGGTTTTGAGGACTATATTTACGGAGAAGGGCTCACGGTAATTGAATGGCCTGACAGGCTTGGCAATTTAATACCTTCAGAAAGACTTCGTTTGAATATAATAATCACATCTCATGATGAAAGATCAATTACAATTGAACCGGTAGGTAGCTCCTGGGAAAAAAAATTGCAGATTTTGAAAGATTTTATTTAAAATAATTATTTTTATGATAATTATACGCATGCCACAAAGTGGCACAGTTATTCCATTATAATTTCGATTTATTAGATGAGAATGTTACAAATATATGCAAATTAGTACCCGAATGAGGTGAATTATGGAAAAGAGGCCCATCAGATTAAAAGATTGTTTTAAGCATTATACATACGATCAGGATAAGGTAATGTCGCCAGTAGAAACTGTTGATCGTTTCATGAAGATGCTTAAGGAAGTAGATCTTGACATTCTCAAAGAGGTGCGACGCATTGATAACGGACGACTTGATATACCTGTTTATTTCAGTGTTACCGGAAAAGACGCTCGTGAGACAATCGGCAATAAAAAACAGATGGGAAAAGGAAGCACACCGGAACAGTCACGTGCAAGTGCATGTATGGAGCTTGCCGAACGTTACAGTTTCTTCAGTTTTATAAAAAATCCTGATAATTTTATCACTGATACATATCCCAATCTCAAAGCACAGGGTTATCCGCTTCTTCCTCTTAAAAAGATGCTGCAGTCAGTGCATGATGAGACAACTGATGAAGAAACACTTGAAAAAATGCTGGCCGACATTCCAATTCAATGGACCTGGGTTACTCATTTAAACAAAGAAGAGGAGTTACTGATTCCTTTCTCATGGTTCTATGCGATTAATGAATTTAATGGTCCTTCCGCAGGCAATACATACGAAGAAGCTATAAGTCAGGGTATTTGTGAAATTGTTGAGCGTCACGTATGCGCTGTAATTAGCCATGATGAAATAAAATCACCGCTGATAAATCTTGATTCCGCTAATGATCCTGTCTCCAAAGAACTGATTAACAAATTCAGGAAACATAACATTGAAGTCTACCTGAACGATTTTTCTTTGGACACTGGTATTCCGACTATAGGTGCTCTTGCGATCGACAGATCCACTTTTCCGATGACTAGTGAGATTGTTTACACGGCAGGAACTACTCCCAACCCTGAAAAATCACTTATCAGGGCTTATACTGAGGTAGCGCAATTAGCCGGCGACTTCAATACCAAGGCTAATTATGTGGCCAGTGGGCTTCCTAAGCCGTTGAGTATGGATGAGGTTGAGTACTTGACTAATCCCGGCAAAACTATAGATCTTCAGGATATGGATGATCTTACCGATGACAATATGAAAACAGAGATTGATAGATGTCTTGCAGCACTTAAGAAAATTGATATGGATGTATATATCATGAATACCATGCATGAAAAGCTGCGGATACCAACAATATACACAATTATACCTGGGGCTCATTTCAGAGAGCGATCTAGAAGTAAAAGCGTGGGGCTTTTCGCGGCTAAACTTTTGGCAGAACTTGTTAAAGATCCCGTCGAATCCAATGAACACTTGTTAAATCTTCAGAAGATTCAACCTAATTCATATTATATTGAATTCTACCTGGGACGCAATAAGCTTGCTTTAGGAATGCATGATGAAGCGATGGCGCATTTCAAAAAAACACTTCAGCTCAATCCTGAAGAAGAGGACATGCCCTATATTTACTCCTACATGGGTAATTGCCTTAAGGATCTGGAACAATATAGTGAAGCAATTACTGTTCTGGAAAAAGGAACGGCTATGGACAACACTCGCCCAGATCTTCATAATATGCTAGGATTCTGCCACTTCAAGCTTGGTGAATATGAAACGGCTGTTTCACATTTCAGTAAAACCGTTGAACTTAACCCAGCCTCTGCCATAGATTATGCTAACCTTGGTGTTAATTATAGAAAACTTAATAAGAACGATGAGGCCATTAAGTATTTTGAGCTGGCACTTTCTCTTGACCCATCAATAGAGTTTGCCAAAAGTAATCTTGAACAACTTGTTGAGGCTCAGACTATCTAATACATAAAAATATTTACTTATATTCATAAGTTGTTAAGATCACCCGAGTTGAAATCACTCGGGTGATTTTTTTGTTAGAAACTTTTTAAATGACACTAATGAAACACTCTATACTTTCAATTTCTCCCAAAAAAATTCTCATAAGATCCACTAACTGGATTGGTGATGGTATAATGACTACACCTGCAGTTCGCACAATCCGTGAGAATTTTCCGGAAGCGGAGATAACCCTTCTCGCTTTGCCGTGGGTTGCCGATGTGTTTGCGGCAAGCCCATTTGTCGATAAGATATTTCTGTATGAAAAAAAAGGGAAACACAGTGGTATAAAAGGCAGACTTAAACTCGTAAAAGACTTGAAGGAACAACATTTTGATTTGACAATACTGCTGCAGAACGCATTTGAAGCAGCGCTTATTACGGCGTTGGCCAGGATTCCTAACCGGGCAGGATATACAACTGACGGTAGAGGTCTTCTTCTTACACATGGTGTGAAGCTTCCAATTGATAGAAAAAAAATTCATCAGGTCCATTATTATCAGGGTTTGTTGCAGGATCTGGGCTTGAATCCGTCACCCACTGAACTTTTCTTACAACTCCCTGAAGAAGCCAGAACAAGTTCGCGGAAATATGTTGCACCGCATGAAGACGATTTGTTAATTGGTATCAACCCAGGCGCAGCGTACGGACCTGCCAAGAGGTGGCCAGCAAATAAATTCGCCGAACTCGCGATGATAATACATAAAAATCTGCCGGACAATACCAGGATCCTTATTTTTGGTACCAATGCTGACAGGGATACAGCGAATATAATAAGCGAGGCTGCTCCGCAGAAGGTTATGGATTTTACCGGTAGAACGTCACTTGCCGAAGCTATGACGCTCATAGAAATGTGCAATGTTTTTGTTACTAACGATTCCGGTCTTATGCATGTTGGCGCTGCATTGAAAACGCCAACTATTGCTATTTTTGGGTCAACAAATTCTGTGACAACCGGGCCATATTCCGACAATAATGTTATCATCCAGAAAGATATGCCATGCAGCCCGTGCATGAAAACACATTGTAAGACAGATTTCAGCTGTATGGAAGATATTAGCTCTGATGAAGTTTATGCTGCAATAATTAATACATTAGAGGAGAAAGCTTAAATTGCAACCGGCGGTATTTTTAGACAGAGACGGGACAATTAATGAGCAAATGGGATACATAAACCATATATCCCGATTTCATCTTCTTCCTGGTGTTGCTTCTGCTATCCAACTTCTCAACCAGAATGAAATTCCAGCTGTTGTTATTACAAATCAGTCCGGTCTGGCGAGAGGATACTTCCCAGAAGAATTGCTGAATGAGGTAAATGATAAGATGATTCGGCTGTTGTCAGATGATGATGCGCATGTTGATGGTATTTATATCTGTCCACATCATCCGGAAGCAAAAAAAGACGAGTATAAAATTGCGTGTGATTGCCGAAAACCCAAAACAGGCCTGTTTGAAAAAGCTGCTGTAGAACTTGGAATCGATCTAACAAAATCCTATGTAGTAGGGGACAGGTGGTCAGACCTGAAAGCAGCAGTTAATATTGGAGCGACGCCTATTCTTGTATTAACAGGATACGGAAAGGGTGACCTTGAATATATCAGTCCCGGCCAGGAAATTCAGCCTCGATTCATCGCGAATGATCTTTATGAAGCTGTAGAATGGATTCTACAGGATATGTTAGTAGAGAAGTAATAATCCCTTTTGGGAGATAATAAAATGAGTAAAATATCGGCCTATATAATTGCTTTCAATGAAGAGGAAAAAATTGCTTCAGCCATAAACAGTGTACTGTGGGCCGACGAAATTGTTGTAGCCGATTCCCATAGTGAAGACAAAACTGCCGAAATTGCAGAATCATTGGGAGCCAGAATAGTACAGATAGACTTTAATGGATACGGCGATTTAAGGAATAAGGCGATAGATGCGTGTACACATGAGTGGATTTTCAGCCTGGATTCCGATGAACGTTGTACTGTCGAAGTGCGTGATGAAATATTAAATATACTCAATAACGAAACCGGTCATGATGTGTACCATGTCCCCAGGAAGAATTTTTTTATGGGTAAATGGATAAAGCATTCCGGATTTTATCCAAATTACAGGCAACCACAGCTGTTTCGCAAAGGTACGATGACTTATACTTTAGACCCTGTTCATGAAGGTTATGTTATGCATACCTCAAAACCTCTTGGGTATTTAAAACAGGCGATCTGGCAATTTCCATTCAAGAATTTTGATGAAATCCTGCATAAAGCAAATAAATATTCTACTTTGGGTGCCACCAAGCTTGAAGATAGAGGCAAGAAGCCAGGCATGATGACTGCATTTATGCATGCGATATGGGCGTTTATTCAACATTGGATAATGAAAAAAGGTATATTGGATGGTTGGGCCGGTTTTGTAATAGCCCTTGGTAATTTTGAAGGGACCTTTTACCGGTATGCCAAGCTTCATGAAAAACAATCCAACTGGCAACCTCCTGCAAGCCCACCAATAAAAAGATTACAGTGAATATCCTTCTCGTTAAGACAAGTGCTATCGGTGATGTTATTCATACACTTCCGGCCTTAAATGCACTTCGCAGTAATTACCCTTCCGCACGTATAACCTGGTTTATCGAGGAGGCCGCATCAAACATAATTGATGGTCATCCGGCGCTTGATCGTGTGCTTGTTTCCAGACGAAAAAGCTGGATAAGAGATATTAAAAATGGATCTTTTTTTTCAGTCTTCAAACAGATAATAAGCTTTATAAAAGAACTCCGTGATACAGAGTATGAACTTGTCATTGATTTTCAAAGCCTTTTAAAAAGCGGCATTTTCATTGGTCTGGCTCGTGGTAAGAGAAAGGTTGGTTACGGCAGGGGAATGGAGCATTCAGAATTCAGTTATATATTTCTAAATGAACGTATACCGCCAGTAAATATGGACAACCATGCTGTTAGTCGGGAATTAATGCTGCTTGAAGCTATAGGAGTAAAATATGACAAAGTTGTGTTTGACCTCCCGATTGAAGAACAAAACCGGCAGGAGGCAAGAGAATTACTTGCAAAACATGATGTATCTTCTGCCAGGAAACTTGTCGCCATAAACCCCATGTGTAAATGGGATACGAAATTATGGCAAAATGATAAATTTGCAAAGGTTGCTGATAGGCTTGTTGATTCTGGGGTGGATATAGTATTCACTGGAAGTAGAGATGATGTTGAGATTCTAAATTCTATAATTTCCCAGATGAAAAAGAGAAGTGTTAATCTTGCGGGTGCTACGTCTCTTAAAACTCTAGCAGCATTATATCAAAAAGCGGATGCAGTCATCTCAACGGATACTGGGCCTATGCATATTGCCGCAGCTGTGGGAACACCAGTAGTAGCATTGTTCGGACCAACCAAACCTGGACGAACCGGACCTTACGGTGAAAACAATATTGTTTTGCAGGAAGATCTGGAGTGTGTTCCATGTCTAAAAAGAACATGCGGATCTGTGGAATGTATGAATAATATTTCTGTTGATATGGTTGTCGAGGCCACACAAAAATTACTAAACAATTCAATAAAATATGCAAGTTCCCCATAATTCATATATTACTTCCTGCCCTGTCGGCTGCGATTCTGATTTACTACCAACCGACATTTTTCTGCCGGAGGGACCTTTAAAAATGTGTTCAGCCTGTGGTCAGCTAGTCAGCCAATGTAGTGAAGCTGCATATCTTTCTTCCATGCGGGAATTTGATGATCCTGAAGGCACCTGGCCGATCGGGAGCGCTTCCAGGAGACTGAAACAACAGACAGGACGTATAATAAAAAAACTGGAAATGTTATTGTCAACGTCCAGAAACAATATTCATTTGCTGGATGTTGGCTGTTCCAATGGCTCATTTGTTTCCGCAGCATGTTCTTATGGAGTTGAAGCTGAAGGAGTTGAGCCTTCGCCCGGGCCAGCCCAACATGCTGTTAATGCCGGGTTGAAAGTCCACCAGGGTTTTATAGAAGATGTAAATTTTGAAAAGAGTTCCTTTGATGCACTTACACTATTTGAGGTTATAGAGCATTTAAAGGACCCCTTGAGTCTGATGAAAGAGTGCCTGAGGATACTGAAACCCGGCGGTTATATGGTCTTAAGAACAGGAAATACAGACAGCTTTACAGTAAGGTTTATGAAGGGGCGGTGGTTATATTTTCATCTTGAAATACACGGGGGCCATGTCAGTTTTTATAAAACATCAACCATGAAACTGCTTGCTGAAAAAGCAGGATTTGAAGTGCATAGTATAAGAACACACTCTGTAGGGCTCTACGAAAAGGGGGATATTCCATATCTCCCCTACAGATTTTTTAAAATTTTTTCAGAAACGCTCAACGCACCTTCAAAGTTGCTGGGAAAGGGGCATGAAATGATAGTTTTTTTAAGAAAACCTTTATAGACATCGAGTTACAATTACGTGAATGAAATCAGAATATTCTCAAAATAAAATTATTACTTGTGGTGATTTTTCAGGTGAGACAGAAGAAGTAAACTGTCCGATCTGTAGTCCTGAACGTCCTAATCCTGACCTGGTATATTCAAAGGAAAATGGTGTCAATATTCTTAAGTGTCCCAGTTGTGAACTTATGTACGCTTCACCGAGATTTACTGAAGAATCACTCCTCAAAATATACGAAACACCGGCATTCATTAATAGTAATGATTATGCAAAATTTGAGAACTGGTCATATGATGATTGGACGTTTTCAATGGACAGCAGTTATGTCACTTCCAGGCTCAAAACTGCTTTGGTAAGTAAATATCTTGGAAGAGAAGATACTATTCTTGATGTAGGATGTTCGATGGGCTTGTTTTGTCTTGAAGCATCTAAACAGGGATTCAAAAATGTAGAGGGACTTGAGCCAAGTTCTATGCTTTCCGGGATTGGCCAAAATAAACTTGGAGTCTCTATTCATAACACATCAATTGAAACTTTTACTCCGGAACATCTGTATCAGGGGATAGTTTTGTGGGATGTGCTGGAGCATGTTTATGATCCTGTGCGACTGTTGATACGATGTAACGAGATTAGCACGGAAAATGCGTATCTATTTTTACAGGTACCAAATTATTTCGGTATATCAGATAGGTGGAAGACATTCTTGTGCCGTAAGGGTTTAAAGAAATGTGATTTTAAACATTTTGGTTTCCCCTGGCACGTTTACTCATTCAATAGGAAAAGCCTTTCATTATTGCTTAACAAAACGGGGTATGAACCCTTAAAGATAGAATCATGGTCACACACAATTAAAGAGGGCAGGGCGGGGTCTCTAAGTGGTATATTTGCTTCCTTTGTAAAAAAACGCTGTCTTTCTGATTATATAACCTGTGTAGCTCAGAAAAAATGACAAATGGATATATAAAAAAATACTGGAAAAACGGTACGATTATTTCTGGCACAATCATTCTGTTAATTTTCTCACTGCCAATTTCTACTGCTGCATCTAGCATATTATCGGCCCTAACAATTCTTTTCTGGTTATGCGAAGGAAATTTCAAAAGGAAATTTACTGAATTATCTGCCAATAAAGTTGCCATGGTGGTAATTGTATTTGTTGCTCTTCATATTTTGGGTTTATTATGGACTGATAATCTGTCCTGGGGCATGATTATTATCAAGAAACAATGGAAGCTGATTCTCCTGGCAGTTATTCTTACCTCTGTAAAAAAAGAACATTACAAATACTATTTATTAGCTTTTATTTGTTCAATGGCCATTTCCGCCATAACTTCGTATCTTGTTTGGTTGGGAGTTGTAGTTATTGAAGGTGCTCGCCAAATAGAGCCAACGCCTTTTATTGACCGCATTTCATATAATCTGTTCCTGGGTTTTGCCATTTATCTACTCGGACATGTCCTACTTTTCAAAAAAAACACGACCGCAATCAAGTTTATAGGATGTATTATCTTGTTACTAATGGTAGGCAGTATGTTCATCACAACCGGCAGGGCAGGGCAAATTGGTTTTTTTGTTCTTTCTGCTCTTCTTGTATATCAATACTTTGAGAATAAAAAAGCAACAGCAATTCTTATAATTGCACTGTTACTTCCTGGAATATTTCTGACGGCGTACTTTTTCAGTGATAACTTTCAAGCCAGAATTAATGCATCATTCCAAAACGCCAGGAACTACAACATAAATCATTCAGGACAAGATGTTACCCCTATCGATGAAAGATTGACGTTTCTGGTAAATTCACTTGAAATAATAAAAGCCCATCCACTTTTAGGCGTAGGAACCGGTGATTTTCCAAATGAGTACAAAAAAATAAACGACAATAAGTCTCCATTAATGAGGCCCACAGATAATCCTCACAATCAATATGTTTCTACACAAGCACAACTCGGTTTAACCGGTTCCATTGTATTGTTGATGGTTTTTTTGTCACAATTTATTACTGCGGCAAGATTACATGGTAGTTTGAGACATCTGAGGTATTCAATACCGCTACTCTTTATGACTGTTTCTCTATTTGAGTCTTATCTGCAAGGACATGAAGGAGCACTTCTTTTCTCAATATCCAGTGCAATATTATATAAGAATCTCGAAACCTGATGAGCATGAAAATGAGATCATTACATATTGCTGTACTGGTAAAAAGTTTTGTATCAACAGGTGGTTCACAAAAGTATACAGCTGAAATAGCCCGCCGCATTTCTAATAAAGGTCATGTTATAGACCTGTATACGCGTGAGGCAGATCCGGAGCTTTCGCGAGGAATGAATGTTATTGAAGTGCCTAATAAAATGCAGTACTCAAGCGTTTTAAATCTTTTCTCATTCGGTCATGAAACTGCAAAATTGCTTCGTGGGAAAAAGTACGATGTCATCCATTCACATGAACGTGGCTATATGCCGCAGGATATTTCAACTCTACACAGTTTTTCTTACATTGGTGCTACCAGTCACTATTCATTAATAAAGAAACTGACCCAGATATATTTGAGTCCAAGAAGTGGTCTGCATTTATGGCTTGAAAATAAGCAAATGTCTGTGCCACAGCTTGTGGCTGTCTCTTCTGTTATAAAAGAAGATGTTTTAGTCAACTACCATCGACGTAAAAATGTTTCTGTAATTACTCCGGGAGCTGATATAAACTGGTTTAACCCTGACTGGATCGCCGAGAATCGAAGTCAGATTCGTAAAAGAGAAAAAATTTCAGAAAATGATTTGGCAGTAATTTTTGTGGGTTCAGAGTTCCGGCGCAAGGGGCTAGATTCTCTCATCCCAACTATTGGTCCTGGAATGAAATTAATTGTGGTGGGCAGGGGTGAGCGTCTGAACCATTACAAACGATTGCTTGAAAAACATGGGATTTCTGACCGGGTTAAGTTTGTCGGACTTGCCGATAATGTACGGGAATATTATGCTGCTGCAGATGTTGTAGTCCTTCCATCTCTATCAGAAGCATTCGGTATGAGCATTCTGGAGGGCATGGCATGTGGGCTTCCTGTTATTGCCAGTATCAATTCTGGTGTTTCATCATTAATCGAAAACGAATTTAATGGTTTTACTGTTGCCGATAGTTCGGAGATCAGCAACATTCTTGTCAGGCTTAAGAATTCAAACACTCGCCAAACGATTGGGAAAAATGCCAGAATTACAGCAGAAAAGAATTCATGGGACACTGCAGCCCAGGAATATGAAAAACTCTATATTCGTGTAGCCAATAGTAAGATTTGATAAATAAATTTGCTAACGAAATGACTTCTTCTCTCATAATCACAACATATAACTGGAAAGATGCTCTTGGGTTATCACTGTTAAGTGCTCTTGCCCAGTCAAAATTACCTGATGAAATTATTGTGGCGGATGACGGTTCAACAGATGGTACAGAGGATCTTGTTAAAAAAATCGCTTCTACTGCTTTAATTCCAGTTATACATTCCTGGCAGGAGGATAAAGGCTTCCGAGCTGCCATGAGCAGGAACAAAGCTATTGCACGTGCGAAAGGGGATTATATTATTTTTGTAGATGGAGATATTATTCTGGGCGATCAATTTATTGAAGATCATTTGTCGACAGCTTTCAGGGGCCAGTTTATTCAAGGTTCTCGGGTTCTGCTGAATAAAGAGAAAACCAGAGAACTGATTGATACTCAATCGCTGAAGATTTCTTTAACTGATTCAGGGATTGAAAACAGAAAAAATCAGATCCGTTCTGAAATACTTTCAAAAGTATTTACAAAAATCTCCTGCAAAATGGCCGGTATACGTACTTGTAACTTTTCTTTCTGGAAATCAGATGCCATTGCTGTTAACGGATTTAATGAAGATTTTGTGGGCTGGGGCAGGGAAGACAGTGAATTTGCCGCCCGGCTTATGAGTAATGGCGTCAAGAGGCTCAACCTCAGGTTTAAAGCTATAGGCTATCATCTGTTTCATAATGAAAACACTCGTGACAATATTAAAGAAAATGATCTCATTCTTGAAAATACCATACAGAACAAATCGACCTGGTGTGATAATGGAATAAACAAGTATATCTAGATTATTTTCTGTTGTTTCCTGAAAACTTGAAAAGTAAGCCGGTCCGTACTATAAGATTAATTCTTGTTATTAATTTCAATCACATATAAGTGGTACGAATAATGGGTCGTTATAAAGAGTTAGATTTATCCGGTGTTCGCACATATTCGGCAACTGATAGGCCCTCAAAGGTTCATGTCGGAGAAGAAGCTAAACCACCAAAGGCAGGCATGACTGTTCGTGAGTTTCTTTCCAACCTGCCGTCTATTCTAAAAGCGGACGACCTAAAAAATATAGCAGCGGATGTTGTCCGGGCCAAGTCCAGAAAGAAACCTGTAATTGCCATGATTGGCGGCCATGTCATTAAAACAGGGTGCAGTCCGATCCTAGCTGATCTTGTTTCCCAAGGATACATAACACATATTGCCTCCAACGGTGCCGCCGCTATTCATGATACCGAACTTGCCCGTTTTGGTCATACTTCCGAAGATGTTGCTGAACAACTTGAGGATGGATCATTCGGTATGGCATCAGACACTGCACAACTGGTTAACGCAGCTGCTGAAAGGGCTGTTCAAAATAAAGAAGGATACGGGGAAGCTGTGGGCGCTCTGCTTCTAGATGAAAATCCACAATTTGTTAAAAGGGCACTGCTTGCCGAATGTTACCGGTTAAATATTCCTTACACTCTCCATGTGGCCATCGGCACTGATATTGTTCACCAGCACCCCTCAGCCAAAGGAGCAGCAATCGGTGAAGCATCTATGCGGGATTTCAGGATTATGGCATGTACCGTATCGAAACTTGGGGACGGTGGTGTCGTTCTTAATTTCGGCAGTGCTGTGATTATGCCCGAGGTATTTCTTAAAGCACTTGCCGTTGCCCGCAATGTTGCAGGAGGTGTTACCGGTTTCACTACTGCAAACTTTGATATGCAGCAGCATTACAGACCACAGGTTAATGTTGTTAATCGACCTGTAATTCCCGGAGGTACCGGCTATTCAATTACTGGGCACCACGAGATAATGATACCATTGCTGGCCGCAACAATTTACGAAACAGCAGGGGATTAACCTGCAACCAGCATAGAATACAATTTGAGAGTATTATATTAAATGACTATGTTTGCGAGATTATACTCAAATCATGCTAGCTGTTTTGATCAGCTTCCTGCGATGGAGCCACAACTTACCCGTGTGGGTAAACTGATATCACATGCCCTCCTCAACGGAAATAAAATACTTATTTGCGGAAACGGAGGTTCTGCATCTGATTCGCAACATTTTGCCGCTGAAATTATTGGGCGATTTCAGAAGGAACGAGCGGCTTTACCTGCCATTTCGCTGACTACTGACACATCAATACTTACTGCACTCGCAAATGATTACAGTTTTTCAGATGTTTTTGCACGACAGGTTGAAGGACTGGGTAATAAAGGTGATATTCTGCTTGGGATTTCAACATCCGGTAACTCTGAAAATATCTTACGGGCTGTTAAAAAAGGAAAATCAATTGGAATGCATACAGTTGGGCTTTTAGGCAGTGACGGCGGATCTATAAAAGAACATGTTGATTTTGATATTACTGTTACTGGGGAAATAACTGCTCATATCCAGGAAACGCACATCTTTATTATTCATTATTGGGCCGCCCTGATTGAAGAAAAATTATAAGTGAAGTCTTTTCATGAAATATTCAATTGATATTGACATACTTAAAAAGGCAAAAATCCTGGTAATAGGTGATGTCATGCTGGATCGCTACCTGTGGGGCAAGGTAGGCAGGATATCCCCGGAAGCACCAGTGCCCATTGTAAGGATTTGTGAAAAATCCGAAGTTCTGGGTGGCGGCGGTAATGTTGCTGCCAACCTTTCCAGTCTCGGTAGTTCTGTAAGTGTAATAGGTTTTCGCGGAAATGATGAAAAAGGAAAAAAGCTGTCAGCTCTTTTTCATGAAAAAAATATTGATGAATATTTACTTATTGATGAATCGCGACCGACTATTACAAAAACGAGGGTAATGTCGCAGGGTCAACAGCTTATCAGGCTTGATGAAGAAGAAAAACAATCCTTTAACCCCGATCTTCAAGATCATTTGTTTACAAAAATAACAGAAATGCTTCCACATTGTCAGGCAGTTGTTTTGTCTGATTATGGTAAGGGGATGTTCACTTCGGAAAAATTAACTCAGCACATAATTACATTATGTCGTCAGCAGAATGTACACGTTCTGGTCGATCCAAAAGGAAAAGACTGGGAAAGATACCAGGGAGCGACATGCATCACCCCCAATTCGGCCGAACTGGAACTTGTCCTAGATGGACCGCTTGGCAGAGATGATAAGAGCATTATAGCTGCTTCCAGAAAGATTCATGATATGTATGGTTTGGAATGGCTTCTGGTAACGCGCGGCTCAAAGGGCATGTGCCTTACAGGAAGTGGAGAACCCATACTTATTAATGCAAATGCTTCCGAGGTTTTCGATGTATCAGGTGCCGGAGATACGGTTATTGCCACCCTGGCCGCCGGTCTGGGTGGCGGTCTTGAATTTCACGAGGCAACCGAACTTGCAAACCTTGCAGCCGGAGTTGTTGTCGGAAAACTAGGAACACAGCCCATATCTTTTGCTGAACTTCAATCTGCATATAAACTTCACGAACTTGAGAGCAAATCAGAACATCAGGTTAAAATAACTTCACTAGAGGCTGCTAAAATAAGGGTGAGTGCTTGGAGAACGTCTGGTGAAAAGATTGTGTTTACCAATGGATGTTTCGATTTACTGCACCCAGGCCATATTCATCTTCTTCACCAGGCTGGAGATTTTGGAGATCGTCTTGTTATCGGCCTAAACTCTGACAATTCAGTAAAAAGGCTGAAGGGTGTCGACCGCCCCATACTTTCTGAAAATGACCGGGCTGCTATGTTAAGCGCCCTTGAATGTGTTGATTTGGTAGTTATTTTTGAAGACGATACACCATTATCGATTATAGATGCACTTCGCCCTGATGTTCTGGTGAAAGGTGCTGATTACAAGGAAGAGGAAGTGGTTGGGCAGGAAATTGTTCAATCGAGTGGTGGTTCAGTTCGCCTTGTACCTCTCATGCACGGAATTAGTACTACGGGTATCGTCAACAAGCTATCTTCTGAAGACGAGAGCTGATACTCAGCAGAGGCAAGGTCTAAGAATTTTCAACTCTTTTTTTTCCGAGTTCATTTCCACCTCAACTCCTAACGGCAGAATATGATTTCTAACTCCATGTCCCACTGGGAAATTCCCCCAGATGGGAATGTTCACATCTTCTAGGATTTCCATTACCCTTTTGAAACAGGCTTCAGTATCACATTTATCCTCATCACCTTCGGAAATGGACCCCAACAGCAATCCTGCTAGCCCTTCAAGCCGCCCGGCTTCTGCAAGATGGGTGAGCATTCTATCAATGCGGTAAGGGGCTTCACCGACGTCTTCGATAAACAATATCGAACCGTCCCAGTTTAACTCGTATGGTGTCGATATAAGATGCACAAGATTAGTAAGATTGCCGCCGATTAAACGGCCCTTGGTTTTGCCTTTTTTCAATATCTTCAAATCTTCAGATTCTTCACTTGCCAGTTCTATTTTATGTGCCTTTTTTGAAGTAAGCATTTCAAAAAAGGCAAGACGTGAAGAATCGTTTAATGAATCCAGAGTAGTCAACACCGGACCATGAAATGTGACAAGCCCAGTTTCTTTCATAATGGCAGTTAAAAGGACTGTAATGTCACTGAAACCAACAAGTATTTTGGGGTTGTTACGGATCATTCCCATGTCAAGTGCCTTGACCATGCGTAATGATCCATATCCGCCTCTAACAGCCATAAGACCATTAACTTCTGTATCGGCCCATAGCTTGTTGAACTCTTGGGCCCGATATTCATCAGAAGCTGCAAGATAATCATCAGATTCAGTACCAATCTGGTTGTATCGCACTTTGAAACCCATGTTCTTCAAAGCAGAGACACCGGCTCCGAAAAGTTCGGCGTTTTTTACTGGTCCTGCAGGTGAAACAAGACCTATTGTATCTCCTGTTTTGAGCCTGGGTGGAAGGATAAGATCAGTTGTTTCTTTCATGAATGAGCTTTAAACCTTGAAGAGTTAGCATTGGTTCAACTCTTTCAATTGAAGTTGTGTAGGGTTGAATCAGCATTGCCATACCACCTGTTGCGATCACGGCTGGTTTTTTATTGTTAAACTCTTTTTTCAGCTTTTCAATTACACCATCTACCAGGCTTCCATATCCATAAAGAATTCCACTTTTAATGGCATCAACAGTGTTTTTGCCAATTGGACTAGGCGGTGGTTTAGATATGTCAACACGTGGGAGTTTCGCAGTACGGTTAGATAAGGCATCTAGTGATATTGATATTCCGGGGACTATGGAACCTCCCAGATAATCACCTGAATCTGAGACACAATCAAATGTAATAGCAGTACCGAAATCGATTGCAATTAAAGCATTGCCGACAATTTCATATGCAGCTGCCGAGTTAACTATTCTGTCTGCACCGACTTCTTCTGGCCGATCGGTGAGCACCTTCATGCCAGTTTGTGTAAATTTGTCATTTACCTGCAAAAGCTGCCAATTCAAATCATTGCAAAAATCAACCCAAGCTGCTTGCTGTGTTGGAACAACGCTTGCCAGCACTGCATCAGAAATGTCTCTAAACCTGATTTCATTCATTGTAAAAAATGTATGGAATCTGGCAGCAAGTTCATCAGCTGTTTTTTTGCGGTCGGTTTTTATACGCCAATGATACAAAAGTTTATTGTTTTCAAAAATCCCGCTAACAGTATGAGAATTACCAACATCTATAGCAATAAGCATAATATTATCCTAATTATTAATATGAGTTACTTTTCATTTGATGTTTAATACGATATGAAAATTGATGTTAATACACAATATAATTTTTATAGGATTATCCTCGTGGTGTAAATTAGTGTTTGTTCATATATAGTAATAACACTAATACGTAATTATAGTCTATAAGGAGGCACGAATGACAAATTATATACAGGTGATAACTACTTTTGAGACAAAATCCGACGCCGAAAGAACTGCGCGAAGTATTCTCGAAAAAAGGTATGCGGCATGTATTCAGGTTATTGGACCTATCGCCAGTATGTATTGGTGGAATGATAGAATTGAAAATTCCGAAGAATATTTGTGCATAATAAAAAGCCGTGATGACTTATTCACTGAACTTGAACAAATTATTAAAAAATTACATCCGTATGATGTACCGGAAATATTGTCTGTGCCTTTATTGGATGGGAATTCAGATTATTTAGAGTGGATGTCAAAAGAATTGAAACCTTAAATTTACAAAAAAATATGAAACAAGAGCGAAATGAAACAGGTTACAGGCGACACCGGAAAAAAATTCACATTTGTCATTGTTGCAAAGCTCAACTTCCTTTCTGCAGAACATGCCCTTGCGGATTCCAGATCTGCGATTCATGCTTTCATGAAAACAGGTGGGGTATTACCAATGGTCCTACCTGGATTTGCCCTGATTGCGAAAGAATACTGAGAATTGAATAAAATAACTCATTCTTAATCTTTCCCCAAAATATAAAACATGAAACTCAGAACCATAATATTTGTACTAGCTCTACTATCCTTCCTTTCTACAATAACAGGTGGATATCTATATTATACTTCGCTGAAAAAACAAACACTGGAAGATTCCCATAAAAACGCGGAAGCAAAAACAATATCAGTAGCTGCACATATTGATAAGCATATTGTCGAGTTAAAAGAGCCGACTAAAAAGTTATCTGAATATGATGATTTTCAAAGCGTATTAATACGTCCAGATATTGATAATACTAGAGGAGCCAATAGAAAATTAAAACTTATCCAGGATTCCATGGGTGCAAGTCTCGCTTATCTTATGGACCCTGACGGTAATGTGCTGTCTTCATCTAATTACGCTGAACCTAATAGTCTTGTTGGTAATAACTACGCATTCAGACCATACTTTCAACAAGCAATCAAAGGTGATACATCTATTTACCTAGCTTTGGGTGTCACAACAGGGATAAGAGGTATTTACTACGGTCAACCTGTTTTTAATAATGACGGCGATATTCTTGGAGTGGTTGTCTTCAAAATGTCTCTACAATTTCTTGATGTTGAGATGGATGATCCGGACCGTCAGGGGACTATGATGTTTGTTTCAGATTCCGGGGTGATTTTTGCTTCGGGTAAGAAAGAATGGATGTTTCAAGTCTTGTGGGAAATAACTCCTGAAAAGCGAGAAGAACTGTTTTTGTCCAGACAATTCGGCAAAGGCCCCTGGAAATGGACTGGAATTGCCGAATATGAGGACAATAATGCATCTAATATAAAAGGCGACCAATTTATTATTCACAGGCATGACATTTCCTCTCTGCCTGGATGGCGGGTTATTTACCTGCATGACCTGCAGACAGTTTCGGAAAGAATCACGACCCCTTTTTTTAAAATAGCAGGAAAAGCCATAATCGCACTGAGTGTTTTCATCGGGCTTGCGGTATTGATTCTATATCGTAAAGCTATTGATGATATTAACATGAGGAAAAAGGCCGAAAAGGAAAAAGAGGAATTGATTCAAGAATTACAGCAAGCACTTGATGAGATCAAGAAACTACAAGGTATAATTCCAATTTGCACTTTATGTAAAAATATCCGTGATGAAAAAGGAGCATGGAACCAGCTTGAAAGTTACATAAGTAATCATTCCGATGCCTTATTTTCACACGGTGTTTGTCCTAAATGCCTTCTTGAAAAATACGGCATTACTGAAGATAAAATAAAGAAATGAGATGGTGCCGTGAAACAAAAAAAAATTAGCATATTGTTGTTATCCATAATCACAACAGTTTGTTTGTCTGGATGTGATTTCGGAAGCGATGCTCAGATCCAATATACATTGAGTGACTCTCAAACAGTTTCGACTTCCGAAAGCCCAACTAATATGACAATGCCCGGTTTTAAATTGCAGTTAATTGATAATGACTCATATTATTCAAGTGATTCTCTTAATGACAAAGCAGTATACATAACTTTTTTCACTTTCTGGTGCAGGGCCTGTGTGGAAGAGATGGAAACATTAATCAGGGTTCAAAACTCATATGCAGACAGAAAATTTACTGTAATCGGTATTTCTGTGGAAAAAGAAAATAGAAGTATGGTTTTGAAGATGATTCGCAAGGCAGAAGTTATCTACCCGGTTCTTCTGTCCAACGGTCAAATTGAAAAAAGGTTCGGAGGGATATCGATCATTCCTACCGCTTTCCTGATTGATCAAAAAGGAAAAGTTATAAAAAAATACTTTGGACCGCCAAAAGAAAGCACACTAAGAAAAGATATAGAAAAAATTCTACTGTAATTATTATATGAGGTGGTGGAGCAGGGGGCCATTGCCATGGCCGATATGGTATGCCGCACTTTTTGTGAGCAGCTGGTCCAGAAAACCTGTTGTTTTTTTGAAAGCTAGAACATCGTTGCCTGTCTTCATATGAAATGCCGTAAATGCCGAGGCAAATGTACAACCTGTTCCATGGCTGTTTGAAGTCTGAATGCGTGGATGCGTTTCAGGATGCAGAGTATATGGAGTTTGTTGAGGTTTATCGCTTCGTTGTATCAACACGTCTTCAACTTCCTTTTTATCAACATCAACATGTCCTCCTTTAACTATAACTGAACGAAGGTGCGGATATTTATCAAGAAGTCCCCCAGCTGCACTGGCGATCTTTTCAGTTGATTCACATTTTTTTGCTGAAATAATTTCTAACTCAGGTAGATTTGGTATCAACACAGTGACCCTATTGACTACCTCTTCACACAAAATATTTAATTTCGTTGTGTCTATCAAGTTCTGTCCAGCGGAAGAGGACAGGACAGGGTCGTAAATTACCTCGCCGGAAAATCCAGACAAAGCCGACCCGATAGCCTGTGCAATACTATCTGTGCCAACCATGCCAATCTTAATGTGAGTTACTTCAATATCTTCAAGAACTGCTTCCATTTGCTTTTTTACAAGGTTTGGATCCACTGGTTGATAACTCTTTACTCCTGTTGTGTTTTGCACAGTGAGACAGGTTATCGCAGCACAACCATATACCCCAAGAGTATTATATGTTTTTAAATCGGCTTGTATGCCTGCTCCCCCTGATGGATCTGACCCCGCGACTGCCATGACCGCTTTGATTCGCTGATTATTTTTGATCAAGATATCTCTCTGCTCCTTGTATAATCATGTCAAATAGTGAATAATGACTTGCTTGTTTTTTAAAAGTTGTATTTTTTTTGATTGATAGCATACACTATATCGTGTATAGAGTCTTAAGCGCACACCAACATGTAGTGTAAAGACATGTTATATTGTGGCATATCAATGTTATAATATTATTAACAGACTTTGTTAAATGCTTCTAGAAACAAATTAAACGATTATAATTTTTTAATAATTTTGTCGATAAACTTATACAAATAATAACCAGAGTAACAGGTATGACTCAAACTGCACACCAGTACGACGAAAGCAAGATAAAAACCCTGAGTTCCCTTGAACATATTAGGTTGCGTCCTGGTATGTATATCGGGAGACTTGGTAATGGCACCCATCCCGACGACGGAATTTATATTCTGTTAAAAGAAGTAATTGATAATTCCATTGACGAATTCATTATGGGAGCCGGTAAACGTATTGATATTTCGATTGAAGAAAACGGCCATGTCAGGATTAGGGATTTCGGTAGAGGAATTCCGCTGGGGAAGCTGGTTGAATGTGTATCAGTAATCAACACCGGAGCCAAGTATAACACTGATGTTTTCCAATTTTCAGTGGGACTGAACGGTGTGGGCACAAAAGCTGTTAATGCTTTGTCTGAACACTTTAAAGTTACTTCTTTTCGTGAAGGTGAATTTGCTGCTGCCACATTTTCCGAAGGAATTCTGCAAAAAGAGGATTGTGGTTCAACTGATGAAAAAAACGGAACATTGATAGAATTTTTACCTGATTGCGGATTGTTTCCTGACTTTGAATACGATTATGATTTCATAAAAAAGAGAATATGGCGCTATGCCTACCTTAATTCGAACCTTAATCTTTATTTAGGTGAAGAACGCTTTTTCTCATCCAATGGACTAAGGGATCTTCTTGCGGTTGAAATTAACGGCAGTCAACTTTACGACCCTATACATTTTAAAAATGGCACTCTTGAGTTTGCTTTTTGTCACACTGACAATTACGGCGAGTCCTATTTTTCATTTGTTAATGGAACATTTACCAGCGAAGGTGGAACCCACCTTTCTGCGTTTCGAGAAGGAATACTTAAAGGGATAAATGAATATTCCAATAAAAAATTTTCTGGTAAAGATGCCAGGGAAGGCATAGTAGGCACTCTTGCAGTAAAAATTAAAGACCCTGTTTTTGAATCACAAACCAAGAATAAATTGGGGAATACGGAAATCAGGGGCTGGATCGTTAATGAAATAAAAGAAGTTGTCACCTCTTTTCTTTATAAGAACACTGAAGCGGCCGAAACGATAATTCAGAAGATACAGCAGAATGAAAAGGTTAGAAAAGAACTGCAACATGTGAGGAAGGAAGCACGTGCTAAAGCAAAAAAGGTTGCACTCAAGATACCAAACCTGAAAGACTGCAAATACCATCCATCTAAAGGTAGACCTTCTGATCCGGGTAAAGAAAACATGATTTTTATCACCGAGGGGCAGTCTGCCGCAGGCTCTATTGTAAGTTCCCGCGACCCGATGACCCAGGCCGTTTTTTCTCTCAAGGGCAAACCTATGAATGTTTTAGGTCAGCGTCTGCCCCTGCTTTATAAGAATGATGAGCTATATAATATCATGCAGGCCCTTGATATAGAAGAGTCGGTGGGTAACCTTCGGTATGATAAAATTATTCTTGCTACTGATGCAGATGTGGACGGCCTTCATATCAGAAACCTTTTGCTTACCTTTTTTCTTCATTACTTTGAAGCACTTGTAAAGATGGGGCATATATATATTCTTGAAACCCCTATTTTCCGTGTGCGTAATAAAAAGAAAACAAATTACTGCTATACAGACAGGGAAAAGAAGGATTCGATAGTAAAGCTTGGGGGGAAAGGTAAAATCCGTAATTCTGTTGAGGTGACTCGTTTTAAAGGGCTTGGTGAAATTTCCCCTAAGGAGTTCAAGCAATTTATAGGCGATGATATGCGGGTTAAGCAGGTTAATATTGATCGGTTGAGTGAAGTCCCTAAGGTCCTTTCTTTCTACATGGGTAAAAATACACCGGACCGCAAACAGTATATTATGGAAAATCTGGTGTAACAGAGTTATATTTATTACCTTAGTGCTCGCCAATAACAATTTAAATTAACCTGATGCCAACGTCAAGTCATGGACCTTAATGCCAAGTTCGGTAAACTCCACCGCCTATTTGATGATAACTTCATTGAATACACCTCGTATGTCATCAAAGAAAGGGCAATCCCAGATATTAACGACGGACTGAAACCTGTCCAACGCCGTATCCTGCAAACTCTTTATAATATGGATGACGGCCGCTTCCAGAAAGTTGCCAACGTTGTTGGTGATGCCATGAAACTTCATCCACACGGTGATGCATCCATTTATGCTGCCTTGGTCAATGTTGCCAATAAAGAATTTCTTATAGAACGTCAGGGTAATTTTGGAAACATCTATACCGGTGATGGTGCCTCTGCAGCCAGATATATCGAATGTCGCCTGTCGCCCCTCTCCAAAGAAACACTATTCAATCCTGATCTTACCGAATATGTAGATTCTTATGATGGAAGGATGAAGGAACCGGTTACCCTGCCTGCAAAAATTCCCATACTGCTTTTGCATGGTGCAGAAGGTATTGCTGTAGGTATGGCTACCAAAATTATGCCTCATAATTTCAAGGAACTGCTCCAGGCTCAAAAAAAGATACTTAAAGGTAAACAATTTGTAATTTATCCAGATTTTCAGAAGGGGGGCAAACTCGATGTTTCCGGCTATGAAGATGGAAACGGCCGCCTTAAGTGCCGTGCAACTATAGAAGAAAAAAATGATAAAACTATTGTTATTAAAGAAATTCCTTACAACACAACGACCCAATCAATAATTGACAGTGTTGAAAAGGCCGCCCGTGCAGGTAAAATTAAAATTCAGTCCATTAATGATTATACAGCTGAAGAAGTTGAAATAGAAATAAAGCTGGCACGAGGAATATATTCAAAGGATACAATTAAAGCACTGTATGCCTTTTCGGATTGCGAAGTTAACATTAGCCCCAACCTGACGCTGCTGAAGGATAACAATCCGACCACTATGTCAGTGGAAGAGGTGCTGCGTTATAATACTGATAAGCTGGTCCAAGATCTTGAAAAAGAATTGACCATTGATTTGTCACGCTATAAAGACAAACTACACGCAAAACTTCTTGAACAGATTTTTATTGAAGAACGTATTTATAAAGATATTGAAGAGTGTAAAACTTATAAAGATGTCTTAAACACGGTTGAAAAAGGTATTGAACCGTTTTTGGATATGCTGGAGCGTGAAGTTACCCGCGATGACATTGAACGCCTTCTTGAAATCCGCATAAAACGTATTTCACGTTATGACATAAATAAACACCAGAAAGAAGTCAAAGGGATAAAGAAATCGATTAAAGAGGTCGAAGCATATCTCAAGGACATGGTGGCCTATACTATTAATTATATTGATGGTCTATTGAAAAAACATGGTCGTTTTCACCCAAGAAGAACAATAATTGAAACATTTCAAGAAGTAGAAGCAAGGGCAGTAGCTCTTTCAAACCTGACAGTAGGTTATCATAGGGAGAGCGGTCTATTTGGGCATCAGGTTCCAAAGTCTGAAGATGATATAGGTTTTCCATGCTCCGAATATGATAAGGTTTTGCTTATCCACAAAAACGGCCAATATAAAGTTGTTAATGTTGAAGAAAAAATGTTTATTGGGCACGACCTTCTATGGGCTGGAAAGGTTGAAGACAAAATCCTGTTTAATATGATTTATCGTGACGGAAGCCAAAATATATCTTATATTAAGAGATTCTATACACCAAAGTTCATACTTGGAAAGGAATATCAATTATTTCCTAAACACAAAAACTCAATTATACAGTTTCTGCAAACTGGTAACGAGATTCGGGCTCGAGTAAACTTTGTTCCAGCTGCCAGAGCGAAGACAAACTCTATGCGAGTATATATGGATGACTATCTTGTAAAGAACCCTACTGCTATAGGTAAGCGTATTTCCAACAGGGTTGTCAGACGTATAACCGAGCTTACAGGTAAGGTTTCGGAACAGGATAAAGAGGCACAACCTATTCCTGGTCTTTTTGACAAGGACGCCAAGGCCGACACATAGCATCATCAGGCGCTTATGGATGCGTTAGTAATCCCACCGTAAAATGCTGCAAACTCAATAATCAATGGATACGAGAGAGAAAAAAGAAATATCACCGTTAAGTGGCGGTTTTTTCATTACTTTTGGCGATATAAAAATCCGCCCTGTCATTGTCAGATTAGTACTTCCTTGTATTGTTGTGGCTGTTGTAGCAGTTTTCCATTTACTATCGGATGTTGTACCTACTGCTGTGCCTGGAAATGAGGTGTTGGCAAACCCTGAAAAAGAGAAATCTATAAAAGTTGCCGCTGCTGCTCATGACACGGTTCGAGTAATTGTAACAGGCTCCATTGAAGAACTTGTTGAGATACTTAAAGTTGAGGAATTATGGGATATCGCACCGGACTCAGAGATACCTCCAATAATCCTTGAGAGGTTTCCCGAAAACATGAACAAGTCAGGCAACCTCAAACTCAGCAAAAAAGTTTTCCTGAGAACAATGTTGCCTGTAGCTTTAATAGCTCTCAATGAAGTTGCTCTTGAGAGAACAAAATTCCAGGAGATTTTAGAAAAAATAGGAAATAATTCAGATATACTCAACCTGTCTAATAAGCTCTCCGGCTGGAAGAAGAATTTAAATCCAGATGATGTGTTATTTATAAATAATCTCACAAAAAAATACAGGACATCCAAAACGGTAAAATTACTTGACCGGGTAGATATTCTACCTCTAAGCCTAATACTATCTCAGGCAGCAATCGAGTCCTATTGGGGGCGCTCAAGGTTTGCCAGAGAAGGAAACAATCTTTTTGGCGTTTGGACTTGGGGTGAAAAGGGAATTATTCCTTTGGGCAGGGAAGAAGGGCAAACTCACAAAGTAAGAATATACGATTCGCTCTTAGAATCAGTTCGGTCATATATATTGATCCTTAACCGTGTTTCAGCCTATGGCAGATTGCGTGTTATAAGGCGTAATTCGTTTGATTCCCTTGACCTGGCAAACGGTTTGCTTAATTATTCTCAACGAAGGGAAGAATATGTTCGGGATGTCAAAAAAATGATCCTGGATAACAATCTTAAGGCGTTTGACAGATGTACACTTGCCAAGAAAAAAAAGGCGCTGATAAAATTCACCAATATATTTTCATCTCTCAAAGTTTCTATCTGATCCGGTTTTTCCATGAAATTATTTAACAACTCTGTTCTTTTGGTAATTTTTCACGTATTCCTGACCTCATTAAATACTCCTGCTTTGCTTGTTGCAGCTGATCATTCTTCAGACAATTCCCATAGTGCGATTGATTTGACTAATAATTTTGAAAAGTCTGCATTGTCAAATAATGTCACTGTTTTTATTTATCATAGATTCGGAGAAGACAAATACCCTTCGACAAATGTTACCATTGAAAGATTTGCCGAGCAGCTGGATTATCTGAAAAGTAATAATTACAATGTAATATCACTTTCTGTGTTGTTTGAGTTACTTAAGAAGGGCGAAAAACTTCCTAGAAAATCTGTCGTTATCACTATAGATGATGGATATAAGAGTGTTTACGAAAAAGCGTGGCCGCTATTGAAGTCTTTTGGTTACCCATTTACTGTTTTTATATATTCAAAGGCTACAGATAATAAGCATTGGGACTACATGACATGGGAACAGATTAAAGAACTTCAGGGCCAGGGTGTAGACTTTCAGGATCATAGTTACGCCCACAACCGCATGGGAACTATTCCTGATGGTATGGACAAAGCTCATTACAGCAAATGGATCAGGGATGACCTGCTTAAAAGCTATAAACTCATAGAGAAAAACCTGGGCCATAAACCAGAATTTCTGGCACTGCCATACGGGGAATATAATTCAACAGTTGTGGAAGTAGCCAGGGATATTGGCTACAACGCCGTGTTTACACAGGATCCCGGAGCAGTAAGTACCGATACCGCACTATATTCTATTCCCAGGGAGCCTATTCTGGGAAACAGCTGGTCAACTATGGAACATTTTGAAATGGTATTAAACCGGGCAGATCTTCCTGTAGAATCAATTCAACCTGATTCCGGCCTACTTAATAACTCGACTCCCGAATTATACAGTGCCAGAGTGTTATATCCTCAGAGATACGACCCGAGAAGCTTTGCCATATATGTAAGTGAACTTGGATGGATGCCGACAAAACTTGATGGCGATATTCTGCGTGTTGAAAATCCTGCTGAGCTGCAAAGAAGATCCAACCGTGTAGCTATAAAGGCCAGGGAAAAAGTTACTGGCCAAACTGCTATCAGGTTCTGGTTGTTGCTAAAAGGGGATACTCCTCAGCCCCCTGCAGATACTCCAAAATTTTAAATTAGTGATTATTTCAGGTTTCAACACGGTCAGCAAGGGTTGTCATGTCTGTTTTGATCTGAACGTAACGTTCTTCACTGAGACCTGCTCCCAGAGCAACTGTTTTGGCCATTTCTGCTGTGAGGAAGTCTCCGGGACCATGAGCATCTGCATTGACTGCGAGCTTAGCACCAACAGCTACAGCGGTTGCGGCAACATGACCGTTAGTAAGGGAGTGCCCTCTGCGACCTGAAAGTTCGAGTAAAACTCCTCTCTCTGCTGCAAGTACAGCATCTTCTCTCGATATAAATCCAGGATGAGCAAGTATATCGACACCTGACTCAATAGCAGCCCTGTTTGTTCCTGCTATAACAGGCTCTACTACCGTCTCTCCATGGCCTACGATAATATGTGCTCCAAGGTTTCTAGCCCTTGCGACAAGTTCACCAAATAGTTGTGGTGGGATATGTGTAAGTTCAATTCCAGGAATAAGGCGAGTTTTAGTATAGGGATTAAGCTCTCGAGCTGCTTGGATGATCCTTGGTATAATAAAATCCATATTGGAAGAATCGGCATGATCTGTAATTGCAATGGCACTGTATCCTAACACTTCAGCTCTGCGGACATGTTCGGCAGGCACTAGTTCGCCATCACTGAAAAGACAATGGGTGTGAAGATCAATCATTATAAATACCCCTTAATGAATTTTGGCAGGCTTCCGTAATCAATACGTCAACCAGTTGACCTTTTTTTAGATCGTTTGCTTCAAAATTAACTATATGATTAGTGGTGGTTCGACCTTGCCATTGCGTATCAGATGATTTGCTTTTTCCTTCAATCATAACCTGTACAGTCGATCCTACATATTCACGGTTGCGGTCCATTATTATTTCATTTTGCCTTTTCTGCAACCGAGATAAACGTTCCGATTTTTCAGCTTCCGATATTTTATCATTAAATGATGTTGATCGTGCCATAGGCCTGTCTGAATATTTAAAGGAGAAAGCGCTGTGAAATCGAACTTTCTCCATTAGATCCATTGTTTGTTCAAAATCCTCAGCGGTTTCGCCGGGAAATCCAACAATAATATCTGTAGAAATTGCAATGTCAGGGCGATAGTTTCTCAATGCATCAATCTTATTGAGATAATCCTTGATGGTATATTTACGATTCATACTTTTCAGTACTTTGTTGGATCCGGATTGTATCGGTAAGTGAAAATGAGGGCATAGTTTATCAATTTCAGTAAAACAGCCCATAAGTTCTTCGGAAAGGTCTTTGGGGTGTGACGTTGTAAAACGTATGCGTTTAATACCGTCTATATTGGCAACTGCACGTAACAGGTCCGGGAAAGCACTTTTGTTTGCTTTTTCTGATGACTGATTAGACAATCCATATGAATTAACATTCTGTCCAAGCAATGTAATTTCTTTTATGTTGGCGTTGGCTAATTTCTCGACTTCAGAGATAATATCACCAATACTTCTACCTACTTCCCGGCCTCGTGTATGAGGGACCACGCAATAAGAGCAAAAGTTGTTGCATCCCTGCATAATTGTAACAAACTTTTTAAATTCTCCCTCTGAACTGCAATCTAATTTCTCGGCCAAAGGAGCTTGAACGGCAGGGGGGGCAGTTGCGGAATATGGAGGAATTTCGAAGGTGTTTGTCAGCTCAATTGCAATCTGTGGTGTATGCCCTTTTTTAATTTTATTAACAAGTTCGGGCAGTTTGTATATATTCTGTGTTCCAATTACTATGTCAACCTGTGGCATTCTGCTGGGCAGACGATTGCCTTCCTGTTGAGCCACACATCCTGCCACAGAAATAATTAAAGAGGGTTTGCGTTTCTTGTATTTGCTTAGACGTCCAAGCAGGCTGTACACTTTTTGTTCAGCTTTATCCCTGATGGAACAGGTGTTCACCAGGATGAGGTCTGCGTCGGAGATCCGGGTTGTTTCTATATAATTCGATCCGGTTAGCAGTTGTCCCATTATTTCAGAATCCCGCTCGTTCATCTGGCAGCCGAATGTTTCTATATATGCAAGTTGAGAGTTCATTGTATTTCTGTTTGTTGTCCGATTGTACCTGTTGCCCAATTCAGGCTAGCGATAGCAATTTTATGGTCATAAAGGGCATTGTAATAGTTGACATTCGCTCGTGTCAAAAGCGTTTGTGCGTCAAGTACTTCGGTTGATGTGGCAAGTTGTGCCTGATACCTGGCTTCATTAAGTCTATAGTTTTCTTCAGCCTGTTCAACAGCTGTCTGTGTAACCGAAATATTCTGTTCAGCCTGCAAGAGATTCAGATGAGCTTCGCGAATTTCAAATATGATATTATCTTTAACCTGTGTTACTGACTTTTCGGCCTTTTTTATTCGGCGTTCAGCAGCAACCGTTTTATTTCGTTTTTGTCCCCAGGCCCAGAATCTCCAATTTAAAAAAGCCTGTGCAGACCGTACCTCGCTTGATCCGATTGGATACGTATCTGCCCAGAAGTTATCACCCTGTTTTTTATACGTTGCTGAAACAGATACAGATGGAAGATATTCAGCCTTTGTCATCACTACATCTTTAGTTGCTTGCTGAACGGCAATATCACCTTCAACGATCTCGGGCCGGTTGGACAGGGCTTTTTGCACTTCTTTATCCCAATCAACATAATATGGTTCATAATGAGTTATATCCTCAAGAAACAAATATTCAGCCGCCGGTCTTTTCATCAGAATACTTAGTGTAGTTGTTGCAAGTGCAGCAGAATTTTTTGCACGCAAAAGATCCTGAAGACCCTGTGCAAGTTCCACTTCGCTCACAAGGTAATCATTTTTTGGTATCAGTCCAGCATCATAAAAAGCTTTTGCATCCTTTTTATGAGATTCAAGACGAAGAACTGCCTGTTTGGCCTCATCTTCAAATTTTCTTGCTTTTAATATGTTAAAATAGGCTTCATGAACTGCAAAAATGATGTCATTTCGTGTTTTCGTAAGATTTGATTCTGACTTCATCAGGTTCAGTTCACCAATCTCGACAGCTGTAACCAGTGATTTACCCCTGTAGACTGGTTGTTCCACCGAAAAAGCATAACTGTAATAATTATCAAGATTGAGACTGTTTCCACCAAAGCTTATGGAGTTGTCCAGCTGCTTGTCAAAAATGTACTGGAATGACAGGGAAGGGTAGAGGTCTTTTTTAGAGCTTTCCAAAGTTTGCTCTTGTTCTTCAACATCATGAAGGGCTGATCCAAAGCGTGGATTTTTGGATAGTGTCTCCTGTATGCATTCCTTGAGCGTAAGAATTTCCTGAGAAGAAGTAGAGATGTCCCTTTTTAATTCCTGTGCAAAAGAATAAATAGAAACCGATAAAATAAAAAATACGGTTATTGAAACCAGAAAAGCTGATTTTGGAAAACTCATTTCAATCACCAATTAAAACTGAAAATCAGGAAAGCAAAGGCATCAGACTTTGCAGGAGTTGATCAACTTCATGTTTCTGTTCAGAAGGGTAACGAATTTCTAATATACCATCTATGCGATCAACTGTTGATAGGACCGCAAGATTATCATAACCCTCAAGAATAAATTTTAAAAAATAAATTCTTTCGGGAGAAATGCGGATTTGAACCGAAGTGAGGTTTTCCATACCAATATAATGCTAAACGGAAAGGGTGGAGTCGACTTCACCAATAAGATGTTTATAAGATAAAAGAATTGGATCTACCACCTCGGCAAGAAATTCCTCTGTCTGCTGGGAAGCTCTTCCAGTAAATTGTTGGTAGTCGTTAATAAATTCGTCAAGTTCCTCTCTTCTGAATGGAACTGCGTTATCTTCTGCGAGCCGGTCGAGGAGATCGTTTTCTTTTCCTTCTTCTTTTACAACTCTGCCAGCTTCAACAGAATGATGCTTGATAACTTCATGCATTTCCTGGCGGCTTTTTCCTCGCTCAACAGCGGCCATCAATATTTTTTCCGTAGACATAAACGGTAATTCCTGAAGAAGGTGACGTTCTATTTGTTTTGGAAACACAACCATATCGCTAGTTATGTTAATGTAGAGTTTCAAGATAGCATCTGCCAATAAAAACGCCTGTGGCATATCCATACGTCTTATCGCTGAATCGTCAAGTGTTCTTTCGAACCATTGATTTGAATAGGTGCCAGAAAAGTTTAACGGTAACCCCATTAATTTCCGGGCGAGACCTGTCATCCTTTCGGAACGCATTGGATTTCGTTTGTATGCCATGGCAGAACTGCCTACCTGACTTTTTGCAAAAGGTTCTTCCTGGACTTTCATGTTTGATAGTAACCGCATATCAACTGCGAATTTGTGTGCAGAAGAAGCAATGCCTGCAAGTGTTTCCGAGGTTTTCATGTCGAGTTTTCTTGTATATGTCTGGCCAGTAACAGGGAAGACCTCTTTAAACCCCAGCTTGTCAGAAACAAATCTGTCCAGTTTTCTTACTTTGCTGTGATCACCTTTAAATAGTTCAAGAAAAGTTGCTTGAGTCCCAACAGTTCCTTTGGCTCCACGGGCTTTTACCTGCTTTTCAAGATATTCTATGTAATCAAGATCCATAAGGAGGTCCTGAATGTACAAGGTGTTTCTTTTGCCAACAGTCGTTGGCTGTGCAGGCTGATAATGAGTATAACCAAGAGTAGCCATGTCTTTGTACTTGCGTGCAAAATTGGTAAGATTATGTAGTACGTTTACAACACCTTTTTTAATTAGCTGCAATGCTTTGCTTTGCACAATAAGGTCAGTGTTGCAGACAACAAACTGTGATGTTGCTCCAAGATGAATAATTCTTTCAGCTTTAGGGCACACCTGGCCATAAGCGAATACATGGGCCATTACGTCATGACGAATTTCTTTTTCTTTTTTTGCTGCAAGATCAAAATCAATATCCGTTGCATGTTCTTTTAACTCATTGATCATGTCCTGGGTAACAATATCTGAAAGACCAAGTTCGTTTTGTGCTTCAGCTAGTGCTATCCAGCAGCGTCGCCATGTTTCAATTTTATTTTGTTCAGAGAACAGCTCTTGCATTTCTCGGCTGGTATATCTACTGACCAGTGGTTCTTGATAGACATCTCTGTTCATTTATTTCTCCATTAATTTAAAATATAGGCGGCTTATAATAGTTAATTTTAACTGTTGCATTTTAAAAGGGGTTTATTAACACAGAGGTAATCAAAATAAAATATTTTATAAATTATTGAACTAGAGACACATTGCGACAATGTCGCATAATGTATATTATGTTTAATTAACTTATGGTGGCTGAATTATTACTCTATATGATGTTTCGCATCTATAAGGTTGAATTCCCAGTTCTTCTGCCCTTTAAATTCGTTTAAACGTAAATTGAAAGCAAGATCAACTTCACTATCTTTATGTTTGTCATACAAATAACCGAGACCGAATCCAATTCCATTTCGAATGAAGCCATTTTGAAGCAATGAAAATTTTAAATGGTTGCGCCCTACAATTCTTGAACTATGAAAAAAAGTTTTGTTAACTGTGAAAACAGGTTCAGGGTTCCCCATGCCGAACGGATGCAGTTTCGAATAACAAGAGAGAAAAAAATCATCAAACAAGATATTAAGATCTGTACAAGCATCAACAGTTATACTCGGTATTAAATCATCATTACCAAGTATGTTTGCTACTGTCTCCTCGAAACAGTCTGAAAACTGCTTAAAGTTTTCTTCATGTAACATTAATCCAGCAGCGCCGTCATGACCTCCGAATTTGACCAGATATTCAGAACAGCTCAGTAATATGTTGTAGAGATTGAGGCCAGGTATTGATCTTCCTGAACCCTTTAGAGTTTCTTTAGTAATATCCGGCAGAGATCCATCAGATTGACTTGATAATATTATTGCGGGCTTGAAATACTTTTCAGTAAGCTTTGATGCGATTATTCCCAGAACTCCTGGGTGCCAATTACCCTGCAATACAAGTGTTTTTTTCTTTTCTACAGAATATTTTTCAGCAATAGGTTTGATTTCTTCATAAACTTTAATTTCTATAGATTTCCGCTCGTTGTTAGCATCATCCAGTTGTTTAGCAAGAAGTTTTGCATTTTGCACATTTTTTTCCAGCAACATTTCAACGGCCACTGCTGGGCGCCCCAATCTACCTACAGCATTTATTCTGGGGCCAAACCTGAATGCTATACTTTCAGCTGTAATAGTTTGTCCTGAAAGGCCCGATACATCTTTTAGTGCTTCAATACCGACGCTAGTTCCTGCTTGTAGAGTTTCCAGGCCAGCTTTAACTAATACTCTGTTCACGCCTGTTAGAGGCACAAGGTCGCAAACAGATCCAAGTGCTACCAAGTCCATATATTGTTTAAGGTTTGGTATGTCTCTATTATTACTCCAAAAATTAAGTTTAGCAAGCCGGTTTCTCAGGCCCATAATTAGGTAAAATGCAACCCCTACTCCTGCGAGATGTTTATATGGAAAGTTGCAGCCTGGTTGCAGAGGATTAATTATTACGTTTGCTTCCGGTAAATTTTCTGGGGGTTTATGGTGATCAGTAACTATTACTTTAAAACCAAGGGATTTAGCAGCCACAATTTCATGGTGATTCGAAATGCCGCAGTCGACTGTGATAAGAACGGCTTCATTTTCAGATGCTTTCTTACAAGAATCAAATAATTTTTTTACTCCAGAAATACTCAAGCCGTACCCTTCAGTAAGCCTATCGGGTTGATAACTGAATACCGGAATGTCAAGCTCTTGAAAAAATGAGACAAGCAGCGCTGAAGCAGTGATACCGTCTACGTCATAATCACCAAAGACTGCGACCGGCTTCTTATTTTTTACAGCATCAGCAAGCAGACAAACAGCTTCTTCCATGCCTTCCATTAAAAATGGTGAAGGGAGTTGATCCAGGGATGGGTCCAGAAATGATTGAATTTGACCGGCATCAGTAAGTCCTCGACAAATAAGAATTGAAGCTATTTGTGGAGGTATTTTCAATTCATTTGCAATGTCATTGCAATCAAATGGTACTGGATCGGTAGGTTGGGTACGCAGAAGCCAGGATTTATTATGAAAAGAATCATTCATTGTTCATTATTCAAACATATGTGTTTAAACTTTCTGTTTTAAAGAGAATGTTCAACATTATTTGTATTACCGAGATTTTTAAATCCCCTGGCTATATAATGAAAACCGGAGATAAGAGTTATAAAACTTGTCAGCAGAATTAGTATGTCTTTTGTTATCATAAAACCAGCAACATAATTTTCTGCCAGAAAAAAACAAATTGTGAACAATTGGACAAATGTTGTTGTTTTACTGATTAAAGATGGTTTTATGTCTATAGCAATATCACTGCGAACACTTCTGTTTATCATGAGTATTCCAATTCCGGCCAGAATGATGATATCGCGGCTGACAATAATTACGGCCAGCCAACCTGGCAATTTTCCAAGAATTGCCAGAGTAATAAACGATGTATTTATTAGAAGCTTGTCGGCTATGGGATCAATATAAGCCCCAAAAAGTGTTTGCTGGTGCAGGAGTCTTGCCAGAAATCCGTCAATTGCATCGCTAGCGCCAGCAATAATAAATGTAAGAAGGGCAAGATCTGTTTTACCTTCCATTAGAAAAATAACTAACAGCGGAACGAGTAATATGCGAATGAGGGTAATTAAGTTGGGAAAATTCATTTATAAATTACGTAAAGTGGTTGTAATAATATCATCGCTCTTTTATGAAGTCTTTTACTGTTGTAACTATTTTATCCTGATCACCAACGTGAAACCATTTGATATCGGGGTCACGCCCGAACCAGGTAAATTGTCTTTTAGCATATCGCCTAGTGTCTCTTGCCAGCATTTCTAATGATTTCTCCCAAGTCCATATTCCCTCTAGGTAGTTTATCATGTGGCGGTATCCTATAGACTGCATCGAGTTCAAAAAAGGTCCGTAGCCCATTTCAAGTAGGGTCTTTGCTTCATCCAGCAGACCTTCAGTTACCATATGTTCAACTCGATTATTGATTTTTCCGTATAAGTAATCTCTATCGCAGGTAAGACCTATTTTCAACACTTTTTGGTTTTGAAGGAGATTGGTACGATTATTTTCAAGGGATTTTTGTTGTTCAACATGTTGAGACCAGGGAACACCCGTTACGTGAAAAATTTCAAGTGCTCGTATTAGTCTTTGAGTATCATTGATATGGATTTTTTCAGCTGAAACAGGATCAGATTTCTTGAGCTCCGAATACAATTTTTCTCGCCCCTCCCCTTCCAGTCTTTTCTTAAGTTTGCTTCGTACTTCATGGTCAGTTGGTGCACTGTCAAAGAGACCATTAAATAAAGCTTTTAGGTATAGCCCTGTACCACCTACCAGCAGAGGAATATTATTATTTTCAATAATATTTTTTATGATAGCTTCAGAATCTTCCACAAAACGTCCAGCTGTATAGTTCTCATCAGGAAAAATGATATCAATCAGATGATGTGGGCAGACGGCCCGTTCATCAGGTGTGGGTTTGGCGGTCCCAATGTCCATATATTTATAGACCTGCATAGAATCAACTCCGATAATCTCACAGGAAAATTGCTCGGCAATCCTGAGAGATAGGGATGTCTTTCCTATAGCGGTCGGTCCGATAATGACCAGTAGAGGGTATTTATTATTCATTTATAAGGGTGCGGAAGCTTTAAGCAGAGCTTCGGCGTTATAGAGGATAAGTTCACTATAACTTTGTCTTCCTTTTGTCCCACCAAGTGGATCAAGTACCAATACGTCTATTTCGGCAGCTTCTGCAACTACACCGGCAGCCTGTGGTGAAAGTTGCGGTTCGCTGAATATATATCGTGTACCTGAGTTCCTTAATTTCTTAACAATTTTAAGGAGTTTCTTAGGTGAAGGTTCCTGCCCAGGAAATTGTTCAATAACGCCGCCAAGAGTCAGATTGTACCTTCTAAATAAATATTGGAATGATGGATGAAAAAGAAAAAAAGCTTTGCCCTGAGCTGGTGCGAGAATATTTTTTAAATGAAGATCGAGGGCTGTAAGTTCTTCGGCAAAATATTGAGCGTTTTCCTTATAAATATGTGTACCTTCTTTATCAAGCTCAGAAAAAACATTAATTAACTCCGGCAGCAATTTCTTTACGGTCAGCGGATCTGTCCAGAAATGAGGATCATAAGAAATAGCATTATGGTCATTATTTTCATGTCCATGTTCCTTCCCGGCTTCGGAAGAAACCCCTTTCACATCTAATCGATCGACTTCGGGAACAAGGGACAACATTTCGATCTTGTTTTTTGCTGCTAACTTGCCAACCCACTCTTGGTCAACCCCGGGTCCCGCGTAAAAGAATGCAGTAGCTCCGGAAATATCTTTTACAATTGATGGTCGGGGCGCAAAAGTATGTGGTGAAGCTCCGGGCGGGAGAATTTTTATTACCTCGGCCCGTGAACCTACAACTTTTTTAATTATTTCTGAAAGAGGATGAATAGTGACTGCATAACGAATCCTGTTAGAGGACACGCTGGTATCTTTGTTAATAAGTTCCGCTGCGATAGAAGTGTTTACTATTGCGAAGATAAATATCAGATTTACAAATAATACTTTTGTTTTCATTTAATTATGGAATACATGATTACAAATTTAATTATTGTTTTGGCCATAACTTATAATCACATATATAAATTCTAATTTGTTATAATGTAGGGTTTGATCTTTTTCATTTTTGAATAGCTGATCCCAGGGACCTCATTAAGATCTTCTGCTTTTGAAAACACCCCAAATTCATCCCTGTATTCAATTATTCTTATAGACAATTTATCACCAATACCAGGAAGCTGTTCCAAGGTTGCTTTTGAAGCAACGTTTACTGGAATGGGTCTAAAAAACAGGGGGGTAAGATCTGGTGGAAATGCATCGAGCTGTGGTAAGTTTCCATCTTCAATTTGTAATGCTGCAGATAATGGAGTTTTGTCGTCAACAGCAATGAAATCAGAAACTAACTGAAATTTTGACGTTTCCGGAACAACAACTCCCAGGTCTTCGTAAAGTTTGTGAATTGTGATGTCAGATTCTAATTCATGAAGACCAGATTCTATTGTGCTGCCTGTGATCCAGACATAAAAAGTATCATAAGAGGATACCTGTGTTGCTTTTATACCATCTGACATATTGGCAACAATAAGGAATAGTGCCAGGACCAAAAAGACGAGCAAGCGAAAATCTACGTTGTTACTTGGTGGCGTTTTCCGGTGTATTTCGCTGCTGTTCATCTTTCATCAGTTTGTATGTAATGCTGTCGACAAGTGCCTGCCAACTCGCTTCAATAATATCAAAAGAAACACCGACTGTGCCCCACTCACTTTTAGCGTCACGAGATTGTATAAGTACACGGATTTTGGCGCCAGTACCATGTTCCCCGGACAAGACCCTGACTTTGTAATCTTCAAGAGACATCTCCTTAAGCCTGGGATAGAAATCACTTAAAGCCTTTCTGAGGGCTTTGTCGAGTGCGTTAACCGGACCTTCACCCAGCGCAGCTGTATGTACTTCTTCACCTGCCACCTCAAGACGAATTGTTGCCTCATCCTGGGGAGGTTCCGTCATGCTTCTTTTCAAACTGATGACCCTGTACCCTTTAAGATCAAAGTATCTTTTCTGAGAGTCCAGCGAACCAAGCGCTCTTCGCATAAGAAGCTCGAAAGAAGCCTCAGCGCCTTCATATTGAAATCCTTTGTTTTCCAGCTCTTTAAGTTCTTTAACAATTGAGCTTACAACAGGGTCTTGAGAATCAAGATTAAGACCAAATTTTTGAGCTTTATGGAGAACATTGCTTTTGCCTGACTGGTCAGAAATTAATATACGCCTAACATTACCAATTTTTTCTGGTTCAATGTGCTCATAAGTCAGGGGATTTCTTTTCACAGCGCTCACATGAATACCACCTTTGTGCGCGAAAGCTGCCCTACCCACGTAAGGCTGGTATTTATTATGAGGAAGGTTGGCTAATTCATTAACAAACCTGGAAGCCTCGCTGAGTTTAGTTAAATTTTCAGCTATCTTAAATTTGTGTCCCATTTTTACAGCTAAAGATGGAACTATTGATGTCAAATTAGCATTACCGCATCTCTCTCCGTAGCCGTTCATTGTTCCCTGAACCTGTGTGACACCCATTGAAACAGCTATGAGAGAATTGGCTACAGCTGTTTCTGAATCGTTATGTGAATGAATTCCTAAAGGTATGGTTTTACCTCCTGCTTTCAAATGGTCTTGAACAGTCCTGATTATATGAGGCATTTCATGTGGTAAAGTGCCACCGTTGGTGTCACATAATACAAGGCAGTCGGCACCGCCTGTTACAGCTCTATCAAGCGTCGAAAGCGCATATTCCTGGTTCTTTTTAAAGCCGTCAAAGAAATGTTCAGCGTCATAAAAAAGAAATTCTGCATGTTGTCGGAGGTAAGAGAGAGACTCTTCAATTATTTGCAGGTTGTCATCAAGTCCGATACGAAGCGCGTCAGTAACATGGATATCCCATGATTTTCCAAAAATAGTAATTCCAGGTGTTTGCGAATCAATTAAAGCCTGCAAATTGGCATCTTTTTCTGCTGGATTACTGAATAACCTAGTGCTGCCAAATGAAGTAAGCTTTGCATGTTTTAAGTTGTAATTCTTGATATCTTTAAAAAACTCAACAGCACTGGGATTGGATCCGGGCCATCCACCTTCTATGAAGTCCATGCCGAGCTCATCAAGCTTCAGGCTGATTCTCACTTTATCATCAACAGACAAATTGAAATTTTCTGCCTGAGTGCCATCTCTAAGAGTAGTGTCGTATATCTCTAGTTGCTGCGTCATTATTATTTCCTGTATAATCAATTATATAAATTATTCTACAACAGGCTGGTTGTCCTTATCGAGCGCAAAGGCTTCATGCAGAGAACGTACCGCCAGTTCGGTGTATTTTTCTTCTATAACACAAGAAACTTTTATTTCCGATGTACTAATCATTTTAATATTAATACCTTCACGGGCCAGAACGTGAAACATGGTTGTCGCTATACCGGAATGATTTCTCATACCAACGCCAACTATAGATATCTTAGCGATATCGTCTGAACCTGTAACATTTTCCGCCCCAATTTCTTTAGACACAATTTGAACAATTTTCATTGCTTTTTCATAGTCTGTGCGTGGAACGGTGAAGGTTAAATCGGTAAGCTCACCGGCCCTGGTGTTCTGTATGATCATATCGACAACGATACCGGCATCAGAAATAGGCAAGAATATTTTTGAAGCTACTCCGGGGGTATCCTGAACTTTTGAAATAGTAATTCTTGCTTCATTTTTGCTGTATGCCACTCCTGAGACCAGCATAGATTCCATATCTTTGTCCTCCTCAACTACCCATGTTCCTTCCGAATCCGTAAATGTGGAGCGGACATGCACGGGAACTTTATATCTTTTTGCTAATCCGACCGACCTGATATCCAGTACTTTTGCACCAAGGCTGGCAAGTTCCAACATCTCGTCATAAGAGATGCGGCTAATTTTTCTAGCTGCGGAACATATATTCGGATCAGTGGTAAAAACACCTTCAACATCTGTAAATATTTCACATTTGTCAGCATTAAGAGAAGCGGCAAGCGCTACTGCAGTGGTGTCTGATCCTCCCCGACCAAGTGTAGTAATGTGTTTGTCTTCTGTTACACCCTGGAAACCTGCGACAACAACTATTTTTCCATCATTAAGATGTTTATTAATAAGCTCTGTATGTATAGATTTGATGCGAGCTTTTGTATGCATATTATCAGTGATTATTTTCACCTGATCACCAAGCAAAGATATAGAATCAAAGCCCTCATCTTTAACAGCCATTGAAAAAAGAGCGACCGTTACCTGTTCTCCGCTTGAGAGAAGTACATCCATTTCACGTGGATCAGGTATTGATTGCACATCATTGGCCATGTCAACAAAACGGTTAGTTTCACCAGACATTGCAGAAAGGACAACAACCATCTGGTTTCCCTCTTGTTGATACTTAATGACTTTCTGGGCAACAGCTTTTATTTTATCGGTGTTGGCGACCGATGTGCCACCGAACTTCTGAACGATTAATGCCATCGATGACTTCTTCTCCTGAATGTGTTATTGTTGCGGCGTTTGTTCTGGTATTTACGCTGATCCACATTACAAATCAAATCTAAGGAAGTAATGAATGTGGACAATCATTTATTCTTAATCTTATGAGTCGAATATTGATAAACGTATCAGTTTAAACGGTCTTTCTAAAAAAGCAACAATGATCGTCGTATTGCACTTTAATTATTTAACTTTGATTATCCATAAAAGACTCTTGTAATTAGAAACTTATGCTGTTATGAAAACAGACCTGTAACCTGTCGTCTAACTGATGGGCAGGGAAATCTTAATTTAGTGTAGTTCAAAACTTCAAAACTAATTATCAAAGCATATAAATATTAATGAAGCTTCTCTCCTCATATAAAGGTCTTATATTTAGCATAGTCTTCTGGCCTGCTCTGATAATTTTTCTTTTTATTGTAGATTTAGGTGACAACCAAAAAGATAAAAACCTTCCAATAGGCGATAAAACTGCGGTTGCATCTATTGCTATAGATACACAAATTCAAACTTCTGCTTTACCGGAACCCGAAAAAGTTAATTATTCCGAGGTTAAGGGTGAGCTCAAATCAGGCGAGGGCTTTGATGACTCTCTAAAGCGCTGTGGTTTGGATGCGAATGTTCGTACATGTATAATTAATGCATTAAACCCTACATTAGATTTCCGTAAGTTGCGTCCTGGCGATCAGTATACTGTAGTTTTGGATGAGGATGGCAAACTTGTCAGTTCAACCTATGAGTCCGGGCCACTTAATATTTACTCCGTTGTTAAAACCGATGATGGATATTCTTCCGTTAAACTTTCAATTCCCCTTGAATGCCAGACGACCAGGATAACAGGCACGATTGATAATTCACTTTTTGTTTCCTTTGTCGAGTTGGGAGAAGATCCAAAACTGATTCATTCTTTTGCCAATATTTTCGCTTCTAAAATAGATTTTAATACTGAAACAAGACAGGGGGACAGCTTCAGTCTCATAGTTGAAAAATTTTATAAAGACGATGAGTTTGTTGCATACGGTAAGATATTAATGGCACGTTATCAGCAAGCTGATAAAAGCTGGTCTGGTTATTTGTATAATACTGAAAAGAATCCCGGTGCCTATTTTGATGACAATGGAGAAGAGTTGAGCACATCATTCCTTCGCTCACCAATACCATTTGGTAGGGTCACATCAAGATTTTCCTTTCGGCGTAAACACCCAATTCTTGGAATAACGCGGCCTCACCTGGGGGTAGATCTTGCAGCTCCTACAGGAACTCCTGTTATGGCCGCTTCAGATGGTCGCATTAAGTTTATAGGCAGAAACGGTGGATTTGGCAAACAGGTAATAATTCGTCATGCCGGTGGTTATAAAACACACTATGGCCACCTGTCCAGGTACAAAAAAGGATTGCGGACTGGAAATCGTGTTAAACAGAAAGATATTATCGGGTATGTCGGTTCGACTGGTTTATCTACCGGTCCCCACCTAGATTATCGTATTGATTTGAACGGTGTTTTCAAAAACCCGTTCTCTTTGAAATTCAAACCCAGGTCAATCCTTAAGGGAGATGAGCTCAAAGATTTCAACATTGTCAGTACGGAACTTGTGAATCTCATGGAAACACAGGTAGATCACAAAGTGCTGCAAGTGAAAAATGTAACATTGGGGGTTGATGAAGATTTATCATCATTTCTTTAAACATCATATCCCTGAGCATTTATTCCTGTAACAATCCTTAATAACAAACATTCCGCGTTACAAATGTTAAAAGATAAACCTTTTAATGTGGTGCTGGTTGAGCCCGAAATACCCCCTAATACGGGGACGGTTGCAAGGCTTTGCGGGGCCACAGATTCAGTACTCCATCTTGTAAAACCTCTTGGTTTCAGTACAGATGACAAGCATTTGAAAAGAGCCGGGCTTGATTACTGGAAATACGTTAAAATTGTATATTGGGAAAGCATTGAAGATTTTTTGGAAAATAACAAATCTGAAAAGCTTCATTTCCTCAGCAAAAAAGTAAAGCGCTCTTATACTGATGCAGAATACAAACCGGGAGATTTTCTTGTATTTGGTAAAGAGACTAAAGGGCTTCCAGGATCTGTATTGGAGCAGTATAAGAATCGCTGTTACACAATACCCATGAGCAATCCGAATATCCGCAGTATTAACCTTTCCATCGCAGCGGGTATTGTCTTATATGAAGCTATCAGACAGAATAATTAATTTTTATATTGATATTAAATTTGGGGCTTAGGAAGCAAAAATCACAAAAAATGTGGTAAGCTTCCGATATGCCATTAAAAAATCGTTATCAAAAGTACA